>NZ_JBIWLW010000002.1:0-399472 GCF_044766385.1 Streptomyces sp. NPDC102274
CGAACGAGCCGATGACGTTCATCAGACCGCTGATGTTGAGGTCGATCTGCTGCTGCCACTGGCCGGTGCGCCGTTCCTCGATCGGGGCCGGGAGCATGACGCCGGCGTTGTTGAACAGCAGGTCCGCGCCGCCCAGCTCGGCGTCGACCCGGTCGGCTGCCGCCTGGACCGCGGCGGCGTCGGTCACGTCGGCGGCGATCGCCACCGCCGTGCCGCCGTTCTTGTCGATCCGGGCGACCAGGTCGTCCAGGCGATCGGCGCGGCGTGCCAGAACCGCGACGGTGGCGCCCAGGGAGGCCAGGTGCTCGGCGGAGGCCTCGCCGATGCCGCTGGAGGCGCCGGTGATGACCGCGACACGGCCGTTCAGGGGCTGGGTGGAGCCCGCGGTGAACATGGTTTCGGTGGACATGAGATGCACCTTTCAGGACTGAACGGAAATGAATGTGAATGAACAGGAGAAAACATGAACTAACAGGAACGAAAGAACCGGAAGGCCGGGGGGCCGGAGGACCGTGGACCGGAAGCCCGGGGACGGCGGCCAAGGGCTGCTCGCTCCTCTTCCAGGACACCACCGCACCGGCCTTCCGGCAGCCCGGTGGCGGGGCCTCACCGACTGGTCACTGGGCTGGTCACACTGGGTTCATGGACCGAAGCTGTGCGATCGCCGACTTGTCGCACAGCCGGCGCGCCCGGGGCACTCCCGGCTCGCCACCCGGCCAGGCCGGACTCACCGGCGACCAGCGGGCACCCGGCAGCAGTGCCGCGCCCGGCAGCTGATCCGTTCCGGGGCGGCGCGGTCGTCGTACGGCCCGGGGGCTACCCCCAGCAGCGTTGTCATGCCTGCCGCATGGGCAGCGGACCCCGGCTCAACAACCCTTGTGGCATGACGACTTACTCCCGCAGAGCCCTCGTTCTCGCCCTCTCGGCCGCAGGTGTCGCCGCGTCCCTGACCGCCGTCGTCACCCCGGAGGCGGCCCATGCCGGGGCCGCGGCCGTACCCGCTCTCGACTGGCGACCCTGCGCCCAACAGGCCCGGACATCCGAACCCGCTGTCGCCGAGTCCACGCCCGTGTCCACGCCCGCGCCCGCGTCCACGCCCGCGCAGGAGTGCGCCGAGCTGGCGGCGGCGAGGGGCTCCGGCTGGCCGAACGGGCCGAGGACGTACGTCCGTTGTTCCTCGCGCTGGCGGCGAAGCTGGACCGTGAACCGAAGGAGTCGACCACGGCGGGCACCCCGCTGACCGGCAACCGGCTGCGGCAGGCGCTCCAGAACGCCCTTTACAGCGACGCGTCCTTTCCCCAGCTGGCGCGGCTCGTCCGGGCGGCCATGGACCCGGCCGGAACGCCGGTCCTGCCCGCCGACCTCGCGCAGCCGCTGCCGGACGAGGACGCGGCGGTGACGGCCGGGGTCATCTGCAATGACGTGCGCTGGCCGGGTTCCGTCCCCGCGTACAAGAGCGCCGTGGCCGTCGACCGCGTCCGGTACCCGCTCACGGCCGGGATGACGGCGAACGTCCTGGCCTGCTCCTTCTGGAAGGACGCGCCGGCGGAGAACCCCACCCGGATCACCGCCGAGGGTCCGTCCAACATCCTGATGATCCAGAACCTCCGGGACCCGTCGACCCCGTACTCCGGCGCTCTGAAGATGCGCGAGGCCCTCGGCGACCGCGCCAGGCTCGTGACGGTCGACCACGGCGGGCACAGCGTCTATCTGGGCAACGGCAACGCCTGCGGCGACCGTACGGTCACCGAGTTCCTCACCTCGGGCCGGCGACCGGCGCGGGACACATACTGCGCGGACTGAGCGGGTACGCCGTACGACCGTGCCCCCACGCGTGTCCGGAGCGGCGGCGTCGGGGTGAGCCGGCCGATCGGCCGATCACCTGATCGGCCGATCCCCCAGCGCCCGCCTGACCTGGTCTGATACCCGACGGGCAGGACAGACGGCGGATCAGGTCTTGGACCGTCGGCCCCCTTCACGAGCACAGTCGGTAGTGCCGAGTTCGCCACAGAGGCGTGTCACCGCCGCGGCGGTTCACTGCCCAGGAAGGGAGCGATCATGAAGGTCTTCATGACGGGAGGGTCCGGCTACGTCGGCCGGGCGACCATCGAGGCGCTGGTCCGCCGGGGAATCGAGGTCGCGGCGCTGGTGCGCAGCGATGCCTCCGAGCGGGTCGTGACCGGTCTGGGCGCGAGCGCGGTCCGTGGCGAGCTGACCGACGTGTCCGTGCTCCGCGAGGCGGCGCGCGCCGCGGACGGCGTTCTGCACCTGGGCCAGCACGCCGGTACGGACGCCGCCGAGATCGACCGCTCCGCCGCCGAGGCGATGCAGGACGGCGCGGGACCCCGCCCGTACGTGCACACCGGAGGGGTATGGGTCTACGGCGACACCGCCGGGATCGTCGACGAGGACGCGCCGCTGAACCCGCCGAGGCTGACGGCGTGGCGCGTGGAGAACGAGAAGCGTGTCCTCGCGCGGGCCACCACGGGCGAGCGGCCCGTGGTGGTGATGCCGGGGCTGGTGTACGGCCGGTCGGCCGGGCTGATCGAGATGTTCTACGCGGCTCCCGGGCGGGCGACGGGCGCCGTTCCGTGCGTGGGCGACGGGTCCAACCACTGGTCGCTGGTGCACGTCGAGGACATCGCCGAGCTGTACGTACTGGCGCTGGCGGCCCCCGCGGGATCCGTCTACGCGGGCGTCAGCGACCAGAACCACACCGCGCTCCAGGTCGCCGAGGCACTCAGCCGGGCCATCGGGCGGCCGGGCGCGGTCCGGCATCTGACCATGGACGAGGCGACGGAGGAGATGGGGCCGGTCGCCGAGGCCTTCGCGCTGGACCAGCGGCTCACAGGCGCCCGTGCGCGCCGGGAGCTGGGCTGGAACCCCGTACGGCTGGATCCGCTCGCGGAGCTGGCCGTAGCTGATCGGCCCCGGACGGAGCCGGCCGGCCGCTGACCGAGCCGGCCGGCCGCTGACCGAGCCGGCCGGCCGCTGACCGAGCCGGCCGGCCGCTGACCGAGTCGGCCGCCTGCTGACCGAGTCGGCCGCCCGCCGAGTCGGCCGCCCGCGAGCACCGGCCGTAGCCCCCCGGGCTCCGCCCCGGGCACCGTCGAGCATCGCTGACTACGCTCGGACGACGGAGTGGCCGACGCGGAAGGAGCAGTCTGTGGCCCTCGATCTCGATCTCCGTAAGCTGCGGTACTTCGTCGCGGTGGCCGAAGAGCTGCACTTCGGACGGGCCGCCGAGAGGCTGCACATCGCACAGCCGGTGCTCTCCCGGCAGATCAAGGCGCTGGAGAGCGAACTGAAGGTCCAGCTCCTGGCACGCGACAAGCGTGCCACCGAACTGACCTCCGCCGGCCGGCAACTCCTGGCCGATGCCGTGCCCCTACTGGCGGCAGCCGAGGCCACCTGCCGACGACTGGCCCGCGCGGCCGGGGGGACGGAGACGTTCGCGATCGGGTTCATGCCCGGACTGATCGTCACGGGTGCCGTACGGGAACTCTCCCGCCGCTATCCCGATCTCTCGGTCGAGGTGGTCAGAACAGGCTGGGGCGATCAGGCCGAGGTGATCCATGACGGCCGGGTCGACGTCGGCTACGTACGAATGCCCCTCGACCGGCACGGCCTGAGCACGCGGGACCTGCTGACGGAACCCCGGGTGGCGGTGCTCCCCGCGGACCACCGCTACGCGCACAAGGGCGTCCTGAGCGTCAACGACCTCGCGGACGAACACCTGTTGCAGGATCCGGACGCCGTACCCGAGTGGCGCGACATCGCCACGGAGCTCTCCACCGATGCCCCCGCTGGCGGGCAGCCGACGTCACCACCCATCCCGACGGTCGAGGAGAAACTGGAGAACGTCGCGGCCGGCCGCGGCGTGGTCATCCTGCCCCTGTCGACCGCGACGTACTACACGCGTCCGGATGTCACCTACGTCAAGATCTCCGACATCGCCCCCAGCCAGGTCTGCCTGGCCTGGGCGAGCAGCCGACGCAGCCCGCTGATCCACGAGTTCGCCGCCATCGCCGTGGAGCACGACGCCACGGGACACCGCCCGTGACAGCGGAGTCCCGCGGCGCTCACCTCGGGACGACACACCCGCGCCGCGCCAACGCGTCGAACAGCCGGGGCCGGGGCTCGATGTCCTTCCAGCGCAGATCCAGCTTCTCCAACGACGGGAGTCGGGCGAGCCAGTCCGGGAGTCCGTGGAGGCGGTTGGCCCGCAGGTCCAGCTGACGGAGCAGCGGCAGGCCGGCCAGCGACTCCGGGACGTCGGACAGGGCGTTCTCCCGGAGGTCGAGATGGCGCAGTTCGGTCAGATCCACGAACGATGGGGGCAGTCGCTCAAGCGCATTGCCGCGCAGCCACAGCTCGCGCAGCTGATCGTGCGATCCCCGCTTTCATGCGATCTCCGACGACAACAACCTTTGCGACCCGGACACATGGCCTGGACATATGGGGAGAGGTCAGCGGGCGCGCCGCGTCAAGCCCGCCACCGCAAGGTACGCGGGAATCTCCCACGTTTACGAGGGAGAGCACTTCAAGCTGTCACCGTTGCCCATGATGTTCTACGGCCGCGCATCCTGGCAGGAAGCCTCGAAGCGTTCCCAGGTCCCGGATCGCTCCGGCCGCCCGCAGAAAGGACAATGAGATGGATCCTGATATTCGCACAAAGGCCGCACTCGCGGAACACTGGCGGGCATCGGAACGTGGGGATACCGAAGCCGAGCATGCCATCTACGCCGCGGACGCGATCCTCGACTACCCCCAGTCAGGTGAACGATTCCGGGGCCGCGCGACGATCTCGGCGCAACGTGGGGGGCACCCTGCCAGTCGGCACTTCACCGTCCACCGGATCGTCGGCAGCGGGGATCTGTGGGTGAGCGAGTGTGTCATCACGTACGACGGGGTGCCCACCTACTCAGTGAGCATGATGGAATTTGCCGGCGGGCATGTGGTGCACGAGACGCAGTACTTCGCGGACGCCTTCGGAGCGCCTGAATGGCGGGCAACACTCGGGGAGCCGATGCCGGGCAGGAATATCGCCAGGGCCTGATCCAGGGCTGGGGCGACAGCGCACGACGTCGGCCCCCGGACCGCTGAACGGTCCGGAGGCCGACGTCGGCGGCGTGCCGGGGCCGGCGGGGCAGGGGGCCGCCGGCCCCGCGGCGCGGTCAGGCGTCGCGCCGGCGCAGCACCGCGTAGCCGCCCACGATCGCGGCGAGCGCCCACAGGATCAGCACCACGAGCGCGGTGCCGCCGCTGTACGGGTCGCTGTCCTGCGTCATCAGCACGGTGCCCGCCTCGCTGGGCATGTACTCACTGGCGGTCTTCAGCCACTCGGCGCCCACGACGCTCATGAGCTGGGGCAGCGCCAGCAGCATCATGATGAGCGCGTACGTCAGCGCGATCCTGAACAAGCTCGGCGTTCGCAACCGGGTGCAGGCGGCGATCATCGCCTACGAGGCCGGACTGGTGAACAACGAGGACCTGGAGTAGCGCGCGGGCGGGTCGCCGTGTCGGCGCCGTACCTCCGCGCGGCGGCATGGCGGCCCGTGGTTCAGCCCGGCGGGGATCCCGCGCGTGCTCCTTGATGAAGCGGGCGCATGTCCGGAGTGTCCACCTCCGCACAACCATTCACCGTGCCCATGTGTCGCACAGGACATCTGGAAGCCAACGTCCGGTAAACGGAAAGGTATCCGCGAGATGTCACTACTCAGCCGACGCAGATGGTCCGCCGCCCCGACCGCCGTCGCGGTCGTTCTCCTCGGCGCCGTGCTCGTCGGTACCCCCGCCCAGGCGGACCCGTCGCGTGCGTCGCCGCCCGCGGCCGAGGCGAGCAACCCGCAGCTCGCCGCCGAGGCGAGCCGCCCCCAGCCCGCCGCCGAGGCGAACGGCCCGCAAGCCGCGCAGGACGGTCCCGTTCTGAAGCTCCACGTCGTCGAGAACGAGGTCGGCCTGCCGCAGCCCGCACAGAGCGATCCGCCGCTGATCAATTGGGGCCTGCCCGGCGACCCCGACGGCGGGACCGCCAAGGACGTGGTCGTCAAGATCGACGTATCCGGCATCTCCGCCTTCACCGATGTCTCCGGAATCGGTTGCTCGGACGACGACGTGTGCGAGTGGCCCGTCAGGGACATCGCTCCGGACGGTTATTCGGGCGGGGTCCTCGACATGCAGGCCAAGCCCGGCGTCGCGCTCGGTACGACGGGCACCGCCCGGGTCTACGCCACGTCCTCCAACGCGACCGTCATCGACACCACCGTGAAGGTCACCGTCGGCGCGGTGGATCTGGTCGTGAGCCGGCTCCCCCATACGGACACCGCCGAGCCCGGCACCGTGCTCGACGCCCCGATCACGGTCGCCAACTCCGGGTCGCTGACGGCTCAGGGGGTGGAGTTGCGGCTCGCCACCACCCACGGACTCGGCTTCGCGCAGCGGTTCTCGAACTGTACGTACGGCACCACTGACGACGTTCCGGCCGGCAACGGGCGGACGCTGGACGAGGCGGTGTGCCGTTTCAGCACGCCCGTCGAACCGGGCAAGCAGTACCGGCTGTCCACGCCCGTGGGTATCGATGTCAAGAAGACGGCGCTCTTCGACTTCGTGGACTACCGGGCGACGTTCCTTGAGGGCACCGTGCCGACGAGCGCGAAGAGCGGCAACGGCTCAGGCTCCGGGCCGGTGCTCGCGCTCGTTCCGGACGGCAGCGCTCCGCCCATCGGGTCCGTGACGGACCGCTGGCGGTGGATCGTCGACGCGGCCAACACCGCCGATCTCGATGTCACGGGGGACACCGTCACCGCCGATCCCGGCGACACCGTCACCCTGGCGGCGAAGATCCGCAACGACGGTCCCGGCTCCTTCGACCTCCTCACCTCAGACGCCCAGATCGGGCTGCTGGTCAATATCCCCAAGGGCACGACGGCGGTGAAGGTGCCGGATGACTGCCGTCCGTGGAGGGATGGCGGGAGGGGCGAACCCGAGCTCGGCGCCCCGAGCTACCTCTGCTGGATCGGCTCGCCGTTCCCCGTGGGTCAGGTCGCGACGCTGCCGTTCGCACTGAGGGTCCGTACGGACGCGCCGGCCACGACCAGCGGTGACGTACGCCATATATCCGTGTACGGCGCGGAGTTGACGTTCGACACCAACAAGGCGAACGACAAGGCGTCCTTCACGGTGCATGTGACGGACTCGGCCGGCAGCGGCGGTTCGACGGGCGGTTCCGCGGGCGGCTCGGGCGGCAACCAGCCCCAGCCCCAGACCGTCACCGCACAGCCGATCGGCACCGCGGGCACCACGGGCGGCGGCAGCGGCGCCCTGGCCCAGACCGGTAGCAGCGGTACGGCGGCGATCGCCTGGGCGAGTGCGGTCGTACTCGCCGCGGGCGGCGCGCTGTTGGTCGTCGCCCGCAGGCGCAGGACCGATGCGGCGGCCTGACGCGCCCGATCCGACCCTCCAGACCCAAGGCCCCAAGTACCCAAGGCGGTAGGGCCCCAAGGACCCAAGTGCCCAGGGCAGTAAGGCAGTAAGGCACCAAGGCCCTCATGGCCGCCTCGCCCCCCACAGCCGTGGCGAGCGCGTCATGAGGGCCTCAAGGCCTGTCCGCCGGACAGGCCTTGGCACCGGGCGCTGTTGCCCACCCCCGTGGGGCAGCGGCGCCCAGCGCCCGCAGAGTCAGATCCCACTAGAGGAACTCTCATGACGTGCACGCGCCAGCGCGTCGATCCTGCTACTTGCGCCGAGTAGAAGTCAACTATTGTTGATTGCTCGACGGTTGGGTGGCGGCGATTCCGTGCGCGATGCGTCTTTTGAGTCGCTTATTCGCAACGATCGTGTGAATCGGTACGACGGTGTGATCCCCGCCGACGGCCGAAGAGTTCTATGATCCGGCACATGGCCACCGATTCTCCACGCTCAGAAGCGTCGGCTCTTCGATCTGGCGACACTGGCGACACTGGCGACAGTGGGGAGCCGTCGGAACCTCTGGACTTCGCGGCTCGCTTCCGGCGCGTGATCTCGGTGATCTATCCGAAGGATCTTGGTCGCCCCTGGCGCGACTCCGAGATCGCCGAGGGGACCGGCCTGAGCGGCACCTACATCGGCAACCTCCGTAAGGGCACGCAGAAGCCCAGCCTGGAGAACGCGGTGAAGATCGCCAAGTTCTTCGGCATCCCGCTGGATTACTTCAGCGACTCCGCCACCGCCCAGGCCGTCGAGCGGGACCTGCGGAAGATCGAGGCGCTGCGGGACGCCCGGGTGGAACGTATCGCGATGCGGGCGGCCGGCCTGCCCCCGGAAATGCAGGACGCCGCCCTCACTGTCGTGGAACAACTGAGGAAGGCGGTCGGACTGGCCGACGGCCGGTCCGACGGCCACTCCGACGCGTGACCGACTACCGGCAGACGCCGCTGGGGCACTGGCGGCTGGCTGACGCTGATGGGGAGAACGTGCGAGATCTTGGACGTACCCGCCGCCGGATGCGGGCCATGGTCAGAGAGCTGGACCTGCCGCAGCTGAGCACGGTCGAGGAGCTGTGCGCCGCGGTCGCCGACCGGTCGGGGCGTCCCGTACAGCTCGTTCCGCGCCGGATGCGGGTGGACGAGCCGTCGGGGTTCGTCGAACGCCGCGCGGAATCCGACGTGATCTACTTCGAGCAGGAGACCTCGGGCCTGCACCAGGCCCACATCATCTGCCATGAACTCGCGCATCTCCTCTGCGGGCACCTCGCCGAGGCCCCGGCGGCCGACGAGGACACGGCCCATGTGGAACTGCCCACGATCGACGCCGACATGATCCGGCTGGTCCTCGGCCGTTCGCACTACGATGGCGCCGCGGAAGAGGAAGCGGAGATCCTGGGGGCCGAGTTGACGCGCATTCTCGTGCTGGCGCCCGGGGCCGGGACGACGTCCCAGCTGGCGCCCGCGCTGGAGCATCGCAAGGGGCAGCATGTCTGAGGGCGGCGCATCCGCCATATCCGAGGCGCCGTTCAACGTGGTCTACCTCGGTATCGGTACGGTCGCCTGGGTCGTGGCCGTACTGAAGTTCCGGGCGTGGCGCCGGGATCCGTCCCCCGGTCTGCTCGTCGTGGCCGTGACGGTCGCGGCCCCCGCGACCGCGTTCGTGGTGGCGGCTCCCGTGCTGTACCGGCTGATCGACCGTCTCACGGGCCGCGGCAACCTGGCGACCCTGTTCGTCTATCTCGGCATCACGGGTTTCTCCGCGGCCGTGGTGGTGCTGGCGCGGATGTGGACCCCGCCGAAGAAGCGCACCACCTCACGGGTGTGGGACACGGCGACGGGCGACACCTGGAGTCAGGCGCGGCTTCGGCTCGCGGTGTTCGAGGTGCTGGTACCGGTGATGATCGTCCTGTTCCTGACCGGGGGAACGGACAGCCCGGAGACGCCCCTCACGTTCGACACCACCTTCGCGACCATTCCGCGGATCGCGGTGTTCCTCGTCATCTACCAGGTGCTGTTCGGCTTCGCGCTGATCGACATCAGCCGGGTGTGCTCCGGGCACGCCGCCGGGCTGCCGCACGGGTGGCTGCGCCGCGGCATCCGGCTGATCTCCGTCGGCGGGCTCGTGGCCTGCGGCTACGTCGTGTGCAAGCTCATCGCGATCGGCGCGGCCTTCGCGGAGGTGGACGGGGTGGAGTGGCTGAGTACCGCCGCGGGCCCGGCGTTCGCCGCGCTCGGAGCCGTACTCATCACCGCCGGGTTCGCCGGACCGGCCGTCGCCGCCTGGACGAGCCGGCGCCGCGACTACCAGGCCCTGCGCCCGCTGTGGGATCTGGTGTACCGCGCGGACCGCAGGCTGGCCCTGGAGGCGCCCCCGTCGGTCTGGACCGAGCGGCTGGCGGTCCGGGACCTGGAGTGGCGTACCGCCAGGCGTGGACTGGAGATTCGCGACGGCCAGTTGACGCTGCGGCCGTGGGTCGATCCGGCGGTGGTCACCGCGGCCACCGGTGTCGCCGAACGGGCCGGCCTGGACGACGGTGACCGGGCCGCCCTGATCGTCGCCGCCGCGCTGCGCTTCGCCGGCGAGGCGCTGAACGCCGGGACCCCGCCGCGCCCGCGCGAGGACCAGGCTCCGCTGCCCGGCCTGGACGCGGAACCGGCCGAGGAGCGCGCACACCTGGTACGGGTCGCCCGCTATCTGTACGCCCCCCTGACCGGCGAGGCGCTGGCCGTCGTCACCGCGGCCGAATGACCGCCGGAACGCGCGGCGCGTACCGCGCCTACGTGCGACTCGTCCTGGAGACGATGCCGGAGGAGTCCCGGGTCGGACTCACCCTCGGCTTCGTCCGTACCTTCGGCATCCCGGACATCGCCGATGTGCTGGCCGCCACCGGCCGGATGACCAACGAGCCGCGCGGTCGGGCCAAGGCGACCGGGGTGGCCATGTTCACCCTGATCGGACTGGGCCTGGACAGCGAGGACGGCCGACGGGTCGTCGAGGGTCTGCGCCGGGTCCACGACCGGCCCGGCATCACGCCCGAGCTGATGCACTACGTACTGGCCTGCTTCACCGTATGCCCCTTGCGGTTCATCGACGCCCACGGCCACCGGGCCGTCACCGAAGCGGAACGGGACGCGGCGTACACCTTCCACCTGGCCCTCGCGGACGCCCTCGACCTGCCCGAACCCCCGGGCCCGGGGGGCGAATCGGCCGGCGACCTGGCCGGCGTGGAGAGCTGGATGCGTGACTACGAGACGCGCCACTTCGCCCCCACGGAGTCGGGCCGCGCGCTCTGGGCCGCGACCAGCAAGGGCCTGCTGGCGGCCCGCCTGCCCGCACCCCTGGCCCCGCTGGCCCCGGCGGTCGCCGCCTCGCTCCTGGACCAGCCGCTCCGCGCGGCCCTGTCCGTACGCCGCGCACCCGCCCCGGTCCGCGCCCTGGTCACCTACGCGCTCAGAGCCCGCGCCCGCGCACGACGGCGCGCCACGTGAGGCCACAACCCGAGGCCACAAGCTGAGGCAACGGCCTGAGGCAATAGCCCTCAACTTCTGGCGTCGGGGGCGGGCGGAGGCGGCGGTGCCACGGAAAAGGAGATTCCGGAGATGTCCCTGGCCTGTAGCGTCGGGCCGTGGAAGGTGCCCCCGCTGATCGCGTTGCTGACCTCGCCGTCGCCGGTGCGCACCAGCTTCGCCTGCTCGTACCACTGCTGCAGACCGGCGTGGAAGTCCGCGTCCACGGCAGCTCTCACCGCCAGCACCGTACTGAGCGTCTGCGCACGCGCCGGATCGTCCGGCGCCCCTTCCAGCTCGGCCAACTCCGCTTCCCCCGAGCTGACCGCGGGAGCGTTCGCCGTGCTCGAACCGCGCTGGAACGGGCGCCGTACCATCGCGCTCAGCGCCGCCCACGCCTGCCGGCCGACCTCACCGCCGGCGCCCCCCGCCAACGCGGCCAGTAATCCCACCGATACCGGATCCACCCCGCACCACCTTCCGTTCCCGGGTGCTTACCAGGAGTAGACACGGTACGAGAACTGTGGATCCGCGGATAGCGGGCCGAAGGGTCTCGCACGGGCCCTTCGCCTCCCTCCCCGTCGGCCACCCGGAGGTGTCTCAGCGGCACAGCGCCCCGTCCACGGCCTTCTCCACCTCCGTCAGCGCGGCCAGATCGCCCGGCAGGACCGTGACCGCGACGTTGACGGCCCGGCCGGACTCCGTGACGCCGCCGCGGGTCTCGTAGCCGGGGATGTCGCCGCCGTGGCCCCAGGAGACGCCGCCGCAGGACAGCGGCTTGCTCATCAGGCCGAGTCCGTAACGCGAGCCGGGGACCGGGTCCTCGGCCGGGACAGTGGTGCGCATCTCCTTGAGCTGGGCGGGCCTGAGGAGACGGCCGTCGAGCAGCGCGGTGAAGAAGCGGTTGAGATCGCTGTTGGTGGAGATCATGGCCCCCGCCGCCCAGCCCCAGGAGGGGTCCTGCACCGTGACGTCGCGCAGCGGGGCGCCGGGCTGCGGGGCGAAGTAGCCCTTGGGGTGCTTCTCGCGGATCGTCATGTCGCCGGGCTGCGGGAAGTACGTGTGCCGGAGCCCGATCCGTTCGACGACCCGCTTGTTGATCTCCTCGGCGAGCGGCCGGCCGGTGATCTTCTGGACGAGGAGCCCCGCGACGATGTAATTGGTGTTGCTGTACTCCCACTTGGCGCCCGGAGGGAACGATGCCTTGCCCTTCAGGGCGATGTCGAGCAGCTCCCGCGGTTCCACGTAGCGGTGCTGGACCTCCGTGAAGTTCTCGGCCACGGTCTGGGTGTACTCGGGCAGCCCGCTGGTGTGCTGGAGCAGCTGTCGTACGGTGATGTGGCGGCCGTCGACGCCCTCGCCGCGGAGGAGGTTCGGCAGGTAGGTCTCGATCGGCGCGTCGAGGTCGATCTTTCCCTCGCCGACGAGTTGCAGCACGACGACCGCGGTGAAGGTCTTGGTGTTGCTGCCGATACGTACCTGTCCGTCGGCCGGGACCTTGGCGCCCGTCGCCAGGTCGCCGACGCCGGCGGTGTACGTACGCGTACGGCCGTCCCGCTCCCGCGTACTGATGAGCGCGGCGGGACGCTTGCCGTCGGCCACGAGTCCGTCGACTGTCTTCCGCATGTCCGTCCGCGCGTCCGCCGTGCCGGTCCCCGTGTTCTCGTCGGCGTAGGCCGCGCCGTACGCGGCGGGCAGACCCAGACCGGCCACCAGGGTGAGGGCGATCAGGGTGGCCGCCCTCCACCGAGGGCCGTTCCGGCGGGTGGAGGTACCGGAAGTGGAGGCCGGAGCGAGGGTGTTGTCGGACATGCGGGAACTCCTTCAGGGCTGACCGGGCTGACCGGACGGGCCGGACGCGTGTGCACCGGCATGTCCTCAGCTTGTCCGTGTCGGGCATGCCGCGGGAATGCGGCCTGCTGCCGGAAGGGAGGTGGAGCAAGGTCCACCCCTCAGGGGGTGCGACCCCCAGGCGGGACCCCAGGCGGGACCCCAGGCGGGACCCCAGGCGGGACCCCAGGCGGGACCCCAGGCGGGACCCCAGGCGGGACCCCAGGCGGGACCTCCAGGCGGGGGCGGCTCCCCGGCCGCGGCTCCCCGCGCGCTGATCACGCCTTCAGATACGCGAGCACCGCCAGCACCCGCCGATGCCCACCGTCCGCCGTGGGCAGCCCCAACTTGTTGAAGATATTGCCGATGTGCTTGTGCACCGCACCGTCGGAGACGACCAGCAGCCCGGCGATCGTCGCGTTCGAGTGCCCCTCGGCCATCAGCGAAAGCACCTCGCGCTCGCGCGGGGTCAGGCTGTGCAGCGGGTCGTCGGTGCGGCGCCGTACCAGCAGCTGTGCGACGACCTCCGGGTCCATCGCCGTGCCGCCCCCGGCCACCCGTTCCAGCGCTTCGAGGAAGTCGGCGACCTTCCCCACCCGCTCCTTGAGCAGATAGCCCACCCCGCCGGCGCCGTCGGCCAGCAGTTCGGTGGCGTAGCTGTCCTCGACGTGCGCGGACAGGACGAGCACCGCGAGGCCCGGCTGCCGCCGGCGCGCCTCGACGGCGGCGCGCAGCCCCTCGTCACGGAAGGTCGGCGGCATCCGTACGTCCACGACCGCGACGTCCGGGCGGTCGGCGGCGATGGCGGCCAGCAGATCGGTGGGGTTGTCGACGGCGGAGGTGACCTCCATGCCCTCGGCACGCAGCAGGTGCGTGAGCCCCGCCCTCAGCAGGGCGTCGTCCTCGGCGATCACGATGCGCACGGGCGTCAGACTCCTAGGGGTATGGCGGCCCGCAGGACCGTGGGTCCGCCGCGCGGGCTCTGGATCAGGGTCGTGCCGTCGAAGGCGGCGACCCGGCGTTCGATACCGAGCAGCCCGGTGCCGAGCGTGTCGTCGGCGCCGCCCTGGCCGTCGTCGGTGACCTCGACGGTGAGCAGACCGTCGTCGGCGTGCAGGACCACGGTGATCTGCCGTGCCCCGCTGTGCTTGACGGCGTTGGTGAGCGCCTCGGCCACCACGAAGTAGGCCGCGGCCTCCACCGCGGCGGGCGCCCGGGGCAGGTCCCGCGCCTCGTACGTGGCGGGGATCGCGCAGTGCGAGACCAGCGCGCTCACCGCGCCGGGCAGGCCGCGGTCGATCAGCACCGGCGGGTAGATGCTGCGCACCACCTCACGCAGTTCGCTGAGCGCGTCGGTGGCCGCGTTCTGGGCGGTGAGCACCATCGGCAGGGCCGCCTCCGGGTCGCGGTGCAGCGCGCGCTCCACCATGCCGAGGTGCATCACGACCGCGACGAGACGGTTCTGCGTGCCGTCGTGCAGGTTGCGTTCGATACGGCGCAGTTCGGTGCCGTGCGCTTCGAGTGCGGCGGCCCGGGTGGCCGTGACCTCGGCGAGGCGCTCGGCGAGCGAGATCTTGCGCGGCGCGAGCCGTACGGCGCTGATCCGCGCGTACCACCGGGCCATGGGCGATACGAGCAGCGCCCCCACCGTGCCGTACGCGGCGGCGGTGGCCAGCGCGACGGACGCGTCGCTCCAGGACTCCACCGGGTGGTTCAGCGTCGTCGTGACCTCGGGCAGAAACGGCCAGAGCGCGGCGATCACCACGTTCTGGACGGCGCCCGCCGGCGCTCCGACCGCCAGCAGTCCGGTCAGCGCGCCCAGCGTGGCCTGCAGGGTCAGCCAGCTCACGTCACGGCGCATGTCGGGGCTCGCCAGTACGACGCCGATGTCGTCGCCGTCGTCGTCGAGCGGCTGGGGCGGGGTGATCGGTGTGCCGAGGAACTCGCCGGTACGGCGGCGTTCGAAGGCCGCCAGGCGGCGCGCGGCCCGCGCGGTACGGGGCAGCAGCGGCAGCGTGACGACCGGTGCCACGCTCAGGACCAGACCGGCCAGCGTGAACCAGGACATCAGGCCGGTGACAGCGCCGACCCCGAGGAACCTCAATTCCCGCAGCCATGGCCGTGGCCGCGGGCGCCCCGAGGCGAGGTGGGTCACTCTGGCTGTCCCCCTGGTGCGTGGTGGAGTTGGCTCCACCCCCGATCCTGGCATGTACGGGATCGTTCACGCCAACGGCTCCGGCCTACCGTCACGATATCGATTTCCTGGTGAAGGGGCGGATCATGAGGGCAGGGCCGGTACGGACATCGGGGCGGGCGGTGAGGGGCGCCGAGGCGTCCGGCGCCGATGGGATGTCCGGCGGTGGGACACCCGGCGGGACGACGTCCGGCTTCGCCGTGCGACTGGACGCCGTCAAGGCGGTCTACGGGGAGGGTGCCGCCGCCGTCACCGCCCTGCACGGGGTGACGGCCGGGATCACGCGAGGCGCGTTCACCGCCGTGATGGGTCCGTCCGGATCGGGCAAGAGCACGTTCCTGCACCTGGCGGCGGGCCTCGAACGGCCCGCCTCGGGCCGGGTGCTGCTCGGGGACACCGACCTGAGCGGGCTGAAGGAGACGGCGCTCACCGAACTGCGCCGCGAGCGGATCGGCTTCGTCTTCCAGGCGTACAACCTGATCCCGGCGCTCGACGTCAGCGACAACATCACCCTGCCGCTGCGCTTCGCCGGCGGGTCGGTCGATCCGGCGTGGCTGACGGAGATCGCGGGCGCGGTCGGGCTCGACGGGCTGCTGGACCGGCGCCCGAGCGAGCTCTCCGGCGGCCAGCAGCAGCGGGTGGCGATCGCCCGCGCGCTGGTGACCCGCCCCGATGTCGTCTTCGCCGACGAGCCGACGGGCGCGCTCGACACCGGAACGGGCGCGCAGGTGCTGCGGCTGCTGCGGGGGCTCGTCGACTCGCTCGGGCAGACGGTCGTGATGGTCACCCACGATCCGGTCGCGGCGTCCTACGCCCACACCGTGATGTTCCTCGCGGACGGCCGGATCGTCGGCGAACTCGACGCGCCGACGGCGGAGTCGGTGGCGGCGCGGATGACACGTCTGGGGCAGCGATGAGCGCCCGGTCCGTCAAGAGCGGCAGCTCCGCCGGGCGCGGCAGGTCGGTCGGGGGCGCCCGATTCTTCGCCTGGAAGTCGATCCGGGCCCGCCGCGCCCAGTTCGTCGCCTCGTTCCTCGCGGTGCTCGGCGGCGCCGTACTCGTCACGGCCTGCGGGGTGCTGCTGGAGTCCGGGCTGTTCGCCGGGATCGCGCCGCAGCGCTACGCGGCGGCCCCGGTCGTCGTCGGTGCCGAGCAGTCCGTCACCGTGGCGCTGCCCGAGGGACCGGACGCCGTCGAGTCGCTGCCCGAGCGGGCGATGCTGCCCGCGGAGCTGGTCGGGACGGTCGCCACGGTTCCCGGTGTACGTACGGCAGTCGGCGAGATCAGCTTCCCCGCGACGCTGGTGACGGGCGACGGACGGACGCTGGGCGGCCTGGCCGGCGGCGAGATGCTGGGCCACGGCTGGGGTACGGCGAAGCTGACCCCGTTCGCGCTGCGCGACGGCGCGGAACCGCGCCGCCCCGACGAGATCGTGCTGGACGCGGAGACCGCCGCGCGGGCGGGAGCCGGCGTCGGCGAGGAGGTACGGATCGCGACGGCGGACGGCGCCACCGCGTACCGGGTCGTCGGCCTGGCGACACCGCCGGAGGGCGACGGACTGCCGCGGCAGTCCGCCCTGTTCTTCACCGACGCGCGGGCGCGCGAGCTGTCCGGCCACCCCGCGTCGGTCGCGGCCATCGCCGTCTTCGCCGACCCCGGCGTACCGACGGGCGGCGACAGCGGTCTGCTCGGGACGGTGGCTTCGCTGTCGCGGGATCAGGACACGCTCGTCGAACGCGTGGAGCGGGCCCTCGCCGCGAAGGGTTACGGCGACAGCGGGAACGGCGACAGCGCCGACGACGACCGCGCGGACGGCCAACACGCCGTGGTACGGGCAGGTGTCGAACGCGGCGAGGTCGAGTTCCTCAGCGCGGCGCAGTCGCGCTCCGTACTGACGCTGGTGTCGGGGTCGTTCACCGGTTTCGTCCTGATGATCGTGGTCCTCGTCGTTGCCGGCACGCTCTCGCTGATGGTGCACCAGCGGCGCCGCGAGATCGCGATGCTGCGCGCGGTGGCGGCCACCCCGCGGCAGGTGCACCGGATGCTCGCCACCGAAGTGCTGCTGGTGTCGGGGGTGGCGACGCTGGCCGGTGTGGGGCCCGGCTATCTCGCCGCGCAGGCGCTGCGCGACGGCTTCGCCCGTATCGGTGTGATCGAGGAAGGCTTCGCCCTGTCGATCGGCCCGGCGCCCGCGATCGCCACGCTCGTGCTGTGCCTGGGCTCGGCGCGGTTCGCCGTCTGGGTGGCGGCCCGGCGCCAGGTGCGGGTGCGTCCGGTGGAGGCGCTGCGGGAGTCCGCGGTGGAACGTCCCGACATCGGGCGCGGGCGGATGATCGGTGGGTACGTGATGCTGGGCCTGGCGTCCCTCGCCGTCGTGGCCGTCGTGGTCGTACCGCAGAGCATGGCCGCGGTGCCCGCCGCGCTCTCCTCGATGCTGGCCCTGATCGGTATCGCGCTGCTCGGCCCACGGCTGATGGCCGCGCTCTCCCGCTTCGCCGGCGCGAGCCTGCTGCGGAGTTCCCGGGTGGCGGGCTATCTCGCCGCTGCCAACAGCGTGGCCGGTTCCCGGCGGCTGGCGGCGGCCGTGACCCCGCTCGTGCTGACGATCGGCTTCGCGACGAGCCAGTTCTACAGCCAGACCACGCTGTCCACGGCGACGCAGTACCAGGCCCGTGCGGCGACGGTCGCGGACTTCGTGGTGGCCGGTACCGGCGGCGTCGCCCCGGACGTCGCGGCAGCCGCGCGTCAGGTGCCCGGCGTCGCCGCGACGACCCCGCTGGTCGCCACCACGGTGGTCGCGGTCGACCGCGAGGCCTCCGACGAACCGCTGTCACGGTCCACCGCCTACGGCATCGACGCCACGGGTCTGAGGGGCACGCTCGACCTGCCCGTCGCATCGGGCAGCCTGCGCGAACTGCGTGGCGACACCGTCGCGTTGAGCGAGACGGAGGCGCTCTGGCTCGGCAAGAAGGTCGGCGACCGCGTCGATCTCGTACTGGGCGACGGCACCCCCACGAAGCCCCGAGTGGTCGCGCTGTACCGGCCCAACCTCGGCTTCGGCGACGTACTCCTCCCGTCTGCGGTCGTACTGCCGCACACGACGGACCGGCTCGCCGACGTCGTACTCGTCGCGACCGACCCCGGCGCGGACGGCAACACTGTCGCCACGGGCCTGAGCGCGCTGGCGAAGGAGCACCCGGGCATCGCCGTCGGCGACCGCGAGTCCCTGCTCGTGGCCCAGGACACCGAGATGGAGGCCAACGCCTGGCTGAACCGCCTCCTGCTCGCCGTGGTACTGGCCTATGTAGCCCTGTCGGTCGCCACCACTCTCGTCACCATCACCACGGGCCGCGCCCGCGAACTCGCCCTGCTGCGCCTGGTCGGCGGCACCCGCCGACAGGTGAAGCGCATGCTGGCCCTGGAAACGTCGCTGGTGGCCGGCATCGCGGTACTGATCGGCACGGCGGTGGCCGCCGTCCCCCTGACCGTCCTGGCCCTGCGCCTCATCGACACCCCACTGCCGTCGGGCCCGCCCTGGGTCTTCGCGGCCATCGTCGCGGCGACGGTCCTGACGGGCGTGCTGTCGATCCGCATTCCGGCGACGAGGGTGCTGCGCGCCCGGCCGCTGGAGGCGATGCGGTCGCGGGATTAGCCCGCCACCGATCGGTCGGCGCACGCAGCCGATCAGCTCACGCACCCCGTCAGTTCACGCAGCCGATCAACCGATGCACAGAACAAGCAGGCAGAGCCGGTCCGGTGGCGTCGTGGCCGGCGCGGGGCTCGGGGGCGCTGTGTCCGATGCCGAGTCGTCGGCGGGCTGGGACGGAGGAGAGGCGGGTGGCGTGGTCGTCTGTGAGGCCGGAGGATTGGTGGTGGGCGACGCGTCGGCCGTCACGGGCGTGGTGGCGCGCGGCTGCGGGCTCGTCGTCGCGGCGGGGCGGGTGGTGACGCTGGTCCGCCGCGGGTTCTTCGTAGCGGTCGTGGCCACCACGGTGGTGGCGTTCCGCGGTGGGCTGGTGATCGCGGAAGAGTGTGCGCCGCTGCCGGAATCCCGCGGATCGCGGATGCGCGGCCGTACGGATGACGAGTCGGTTTCGGTGGCGTCCGTCTCGGTCGTGGCCGTGGCTTTCGGCTCCGGCGTCGCCGATGCCTGTGTGTCGTGGCCGGTGGACGGCCGCGACGGCAGCACGGCGAGCGTCAGACCGCCCCCGACGAGCGCGACGGTCGACGCGACCACGGCTCGGCGTCGCTGCTTCTTCCAACGCGCCAGCTGGCGGCGCCGGGCGGCGCGGCCCGGTGTCACGGGGACGGTCTCCTCGGAGCCGCCCGACGGCCCGGAGTCCGACGCGTCCGCCATCGCGTCCTGGGAAGCGTCGGAAACGTGGGAAGCGTGGGAAACGCCGGGAGTGGCCGGCTCGGGGCCGGGGTGGGAGTCGGCGTAGTAGTCCGTCGCGGCCGGGAACTCCCGCGTCCGCCACGCCTCCGCCGTCACGGTCGTTGGTGCCGCGTCGTGGGGGCGGTGGCGGTGGCCAGGAGGGGCGATATCCGGTGCGTACGCGCCACAACCGGGGCACACGAGTGCCCCGTTGAGGGTCCGACGGCACGAGGAGCAGTAGTCCATCCGCGATCTTTCTGTGCTGACTGCGCCACCAGGAATTCCGGCGACCTGTTCAAGTTCGCACTCTTGATCGAGCGGGAAACAACGTAACGGCACCTGCGGGAGGCCGTGCGTAGTCCGTGTGTTGCTCTCGCGAAGATTGTTCACCGACGGCCGCCGTGCGCGGGGTGGGCAGCGGATCGCCCGGACGAAAGGGGACCAATCGCCGGGCCGAAGTCGACGCTCCTCGTCGGCTGTTCACCCGGACGCCGTCTCATGCTCGCTCGCAGGTGGGACGATCTCGCTCCTTCACTGTCGTGCAACGGAGAAAAGATGCCCCCGAAGAGAACCTGCGCCGCGCTCGTGGCCGTAGCTGTCGCCGCCGGCATGCTGGCCGGCACGGGCGCGGCGAGCGCACATCAGGAGTCGCGGCGGACGGTCGCCTTCGATCGCACCGCCACCTACCCGGTCTTCCAGAACCGGCCGGCCAGCGAGGACCCGGCCTCCCCGACCGTCGCCGAGATCTCGGCGGTCAGTGAGGACGGCCGGACCCTGGTCTACACCGACGCGGCGGCGCGGCGGATCGGCTTCCTCGACCTCGGCGACCCCGACAAGCCGCGGGGGCTCGGAACGCTGTCGCTGGCCGAACTCGGCGACGCCGAGGACGAGCCGACCTCGGTGGCAGTGGTCGGCCAGTACGTCCTGGTGGTGGTGAACACCAGCGCCAGTTATGCCAATCCGTCCGGCCGGCTCGACGTCATCTCGCTGCGCGACCGCCGACGGGTCGCGAGCCATGACCTCGGCGGCCAGCCCGACTCCATCGCGATCAGCAAGGACAAGCGGTACGCCGCCATCGCGATCGAGAACGAGCGTGACGAGGAGGCGACCCCGCCCGGCGGCGAGGAGGGCGACCTGCCCCAGCTGCCGGCCGGCTTTGTGCAGATCGTCGACCTCAAGGGTGACGCGCCGAGTCGGTGGCGTACCCGGGCCGTGCCGCTGACCCAGCCGAACGGCAAGGCGCTGCCCGCCCTGGTCGCCGCCGGGATCACCGAGCCGACCGACCCGGAGCCGGAGTACGTCTCCATCAACCGCCGCAACCAGCTCGTGGTGACCCTCCAGGAGAACAACGGCGTCGTTCTGCTGGATCTGCCGACGGGCAGGATCACCAAGGCATTCAGTGCCGGTACGGCGTCGGTCAACGGCATCGACACGGTCGATGACGGCACAGTCGACCTGACCGGCTCCATCACCGACGTACCGCGCGAGCCCGACTCGGTCGGCTGGATCGACGACCGCTATCTGGCGACCGCCAACGAGGGTGACTGGCGCGGTGGCACCCGGGGCTGGTCCATCTTCGACAGCCGGACCGGCAAGGTCGTCTGGGACGCGGGCAACAGCTTCGAGTCGCTCGCCGTACGCTACGGGCTGCACAACGAGGACCGGTCCGAGAAGAAGGGCACCGAGCCGGAGGGCCTGGCGATCGCCGAGTTCGACGGCGTGCGCTACGCCTTCGTCGGCTCGGAGCGGAGCAACTTCGTCGCCGTCTACGACCTGAGCCGGCCGACCGCCCCGGTCTTCCGTCAGGTGCTGCCCACCACCAACGGCCCCGAAGGGCTGCTGCCGATCCCGTCACGCGGCCTGCTCGCGGTCTCCAGCGAGGAGGACGACGCCTCGGTCAACGTGCGTTCCTCGGTGAGTGTCTTCCGGCTGGGCAAGGGCGCCCCCGCGTTCCCGGGCATCGTCTCGGGCCCGGACTCCACCGGCGTGCCGATCGGCTGGGGCGTGCTCGGCGCGCTCTCCGCCGTACCCGGCAAACGGCACGAGCTCTACAGCGTCACCGACGCGGCGTACTCCGAGACCAAGATCCTGACCATTGACGCGGCGCGGCAGCCCGCGGTCATCACCCGGTCGTTGACCGTCAAGGGTGCCGACGGCAAGCCGATCGGCTATGACGCGGAGGGCATCTACGCCCGGCCGCAGGGCGGCTTCTGGCTCGGTGTGGAGGGCGCGACCGGCGCGGACAACAAGCTGGTCCGGCTCGACAGCGACGGAAAGACCCGGCAGGTCGTTCCCCTTCCGGCGGACATCGCCGCGGGCCTCGGGGGGCAGGGCTTCGAGGGAGTCACCGCGACCACCGACCGCGGCGGTCGCGAGGTGGTCTGGGCCACGCTGCAGCGTGAGGTCAAGACCGACCCGGCCGGGATCGTCCGGCTCGGCCGGTACGACGTCGCGGCCGGCACCTGGAGCTGGTACGGCTACAAGATCGGCAGCACCACCACCCCGGGTGACTGGATCGGCCTCTCCGAGATCACCGTGGTCGGCGACAAGCTCGCCGTGATCGAGCGGGACAAGCTGAACGGCCCGTCCGCGAAGATCAAGCGGGTGTACACGGTCGACCTGCCGAAGTCCGCGGCGCCGTCGGGTTCGCTGCCCGTGCTGCCCAAGAAGCTCGCCCACGACGTGCTGCCCGACCTGCGCGCGACGAACGGCTGGACCCAGGAGAAGCTCGAAGGGCTGACCGTGGCCGGTGACGGCGAGGTCTACGCCGTGACCGACAACGACGGCCTGGACAACGCCACCGGCGAGACGGTCTTCCTGCGCCTCGGCTCCAGCGAGAAGATCTTCGGGCGCGACTGATCCACCGCGGCGCTCACCGGCGCCGCCCGCGACAACGGAATCCTGAACGGCCGCCGGCGCATCGCCGGCGGCCGTTCGTGGTGTGTCCATGGCGAGGCCGGCCAGGGCCGCCGCACCGTGGTGAGGGCGGCTTTCATCAGCTCGGAGACGCCGGCGCCGGAGCCGAAGGGCTTGTAGTTGATCTGGGTGTCGGGGCAGGCCGCTCTGTAGTTCTTGATCCACGTGTTCATGGCGTTGTTCTGCGCGGTCGAGCCGGGGCCCAGGAAACCCCTGGCTTCCGGCAGCGCAGGCGCGTCACCGGGCTTGCCGCCGGGGCGGGTTGCACGGGCGGACCGTCGACATGGCGCTGAACGCGATCGCGCCGCAACAGCCGCATCACAGGCCGGCTCGGACGGCCCTCACCCCACCATGCGGAGGCGAGTAGTCGTCTCCCGGCGCGCCTCCGCAAAATGACATGGATCACTAAAGTGCCCCGTAAAGGGAAAGCAACTGTCCCCTTACGAGGCAATTGCCCGCCGTGTGACAGCGGTGTGCCGCACTCGTCACCTTCCTCACGTACTTCCGACAACGGTGTTTCCGGTCATACGATCGGCGACGAAGCCCTGCGTGGTTGCTGCCGCAGCGGCTGCCTCAACACTTTTTCTCACCCGCTTTTCGAACCAGCTTTTCGGACCCGCGAAGGACTCCGTTGAAGATTCGCCGCATGCTTGCCACGGCCGTCGTCGCCGCCGTGACCACCCCCGCCATCCTGCTCTCCGTCACTCCCGCGCTCGCCGACGCCAAGCAGTCCGCCGCGTCGCAGGCGCAGCAGCGGGGCGAGCAGGACAAGCCTTCCATCGAGGAACTTGAGAAGGCCGCCGAGAAGGCGCAGAAGGCGTACGACGACGCCGTCGCCGCGGACAAGGCCGCGCGGGCCGTCCTCGAAACCGCCCTCTCCGACGACGCGCCTCTCAGCGTCGCCGCGAAGGCCGCCAAAAAGGAGGCGGCCGACGCCGCCACCGCCAAGGAGAACGCCGACAAGGCGCTCGCCGACGCCAAGGCCGCACTGGCCGCGCTGCCCGAGACCGCCACCGCCGAGGAGAAGGCGGCCGCGGAGAAGGCCGTTACCGACGCGGAGACCGCTGCCGTGTCCGCGGAGGGCGCGAAGGCCACCGCCGACGAGAAGGCCGCGACGGCCGGCCGCGCCCGTGACGACGCCCGCGTCGCCGCCGTTCGGGAGTACTCCAAGGTCCAGAATGCCGCGAAAGCGGCCCTCAAGGTGAAGGAGGCCGCCGACAAGGCGCTCGCCGACGCCAAGGACGAGGAGACGGAGCCGGAGGAGCCGAGCTGCGTCTTCGAGAGCAAGCTCAGCACGGTCGTCACCGGTCTGCCGTCCAAGATCGTCGCGGGCTCGACGACGGACTTCTCACTCCGCGTGAGCAACGGCACGGACAGGACGCTGGACGAGGTCTCCCCGCGCGTCTACTTCCACGCGACGGACAAGGGCGGCTACAACGTCATCGACGACGCCTTCCACCTGCAGTGGTCGACCACCGCGTCGCCGACCTGGAAGAACGTGGACAAGGGCAGCAACGCCGGCTCCATCAGTCCGCTGAAGGCCGGTGCCCACGCCGACGTGAAGCTGCGCCTGAAGGTCGACGCCAAGGCCCCGGCCGGGTACGGCCTCGCCTTCGTCGCCGGTAACTACGTCAACGACGACGAGTCCTGTGGCGGCAACCTCTCCACCGAGTACGCCTTCGAGCTCCTCGCCGCCGGCAGCGCCGTCCCCGACGACGTCGACGACGCCGAGCCCGGCAAGACCACGCCGCAAACCCCGGACAACAAGCCGCAGGGCGGCACGTCCACCACCCCGGTGAACTCCGACAACGCCGACAACACCGCGGACACCGGCGCCCTCGCCAGCACCGGCTCCCCCTCGGCACTCCCGCAGTTCGCCACGGCGGCCGGCGCGGCGATGGCCCTCGGCGCCGTCGCGGTCTTCGTCAGCCGCCGCCGCAAGGCGGGCTCTGCCTCCTGACGATCCGTGTCGACCTTCTGACGCGGCCCCATCCAGCCGCGCCGTGAGAAAGGGCGCCCCCTTCCCCGGGGGCGCCCTTTCTCATCGGCAGCCTCTGGTGGATCAGCGCTCGCCGGTCGCCGCGACCGTGCCGCAGTTGCTCAGCGTCCCGAAACCGTGGAGCCGGATGACGGCGGGGCTGTCGCAGAGCTTCGAAGTGGGCCCGATGAAGGCGGCTTTGATGTCCGCGTTCTCGACGCGTGCGCTGTCCACGACGACGTAGAGCCGACGGACATGGGGGAAGTCGGTGTTGAACGTGCCGGAACCGCTGATGGGTTCCACCCCGTCCATCGGCACGAGCACGGCTTCGCCACGGGCGTCCGGTGCCGGCCCGTCCGTCTGGGCGAGGTAACTGGAGATCGAGAACGGCACGATGTGTCCGGCGGAGGTCAGGACTGTGCCGTTGTTCTCGGGGGCGGAGCCGCCGACACAGGAGCCCAGCTGGACCTCGCTGAGACGCAGCGCCGCGAGCCATGCGACACGGGCATCGGAGCCCGGCTGCGGCAGCAGCGGGTTCACCGTGATCCCGGCCGCCTGGGTGGTCTCGCACGTATAGATCCGCTGAAGCTCCATCAGCGTGAAGGGGTGGCTGCTCAGCGGGCTGTCACCGCGGACGGCTGCGGTCACCCCGTCCATGGCGAACTGGATCCAGCTCAGGTCCTGCGTGGAGGTGTCGATGGGCCCGCGGGCGACCCCGGCGAAGTCCAGGCAGCCCGCGCGGGTGTCGATGTCCTTGCGCAGCGCGTCGATGGCGGCCGAGGAGCCGGTCGGGCGGGCCATCCGGCAGCCGGCGGGGCGCGTCTGGATGATCGGCGAACCGCTCGACCCGAAGCAGGAGAAGTACCCCTCGCCGAGGGCATCGAGCACGGGCTCGACCGTGTCCGAGCACACCCCGACGAGCGGGGTGAAGGTCCCCACCGGCGGGTCGGCCTGGGCCGGCGCGGCGACGGTCAGTCCCAGACCCAGTCCCAGGCCCAGGGTGACCGCCACACCGGCCGCCTTGGCCGCGCGTCTGACGTTCCTCGGGAAGTTCACGTGGTGCCTCCTTGTCTTGGGGTGCGCCGAAGCCGTGGGGCACTGCGTGGCTGACGCAGTGCACGGTGGTGAAACCCCGCGTGATGTCGGAACGCACCAGGTGAAAACACGTACCCCACGAGTTTTCCAGGGGCGCGGCATACGGGCGCGGAAGCGAATGCGGCCGAGGCGCGGCCGAGGCGGCAATTCCGTCCGATGAGGGCGGCGACTTCGCCGATCGCGCTCCCGAGGCACCACGGGCAGCGTCTTGGCCCTCCTCCTCATGGGGTCGGTGGCGACCGGTTGGCGGCTGGCCCGATCGGCCGGGCTGATCCGCCCGACCGTGCCCAATGCCCGGGGCCGGCCGCCGGAACGACGCGAACTTTCGCTGCGCCATATGGCACCGTTGGTCGGCCTCGCCGTCGTGGTCATCGGTCTCGGCGTGGCGCTCACCCGGGAACGGGACTGGCAGCGCGCCTCCTGGCTGAGTCTGCGCCGGATTCCTACTCGGTGCGCTCTGGCGCCGGCTTCCCGGACGCCGGGGCCCCATACGGAGCCTCCCGATCGCGGCTGCCTACGCCCTTCCCATCCCTCTTCTTCGGAGGGAATCCCCGCCTTCGGGCGGGGAGGGAATCCGATTCTGGGTCCGGAGGCGCGGGGCGCTGGAGTTCTCTGCCCCTTCGTCGTGAAGGTCAGGTGGGCAGCTTCTGGTTCTCGATGTAGTCCTTCACCACTTGAAGTGGTGCGCCGCCGCATGATCCGGCGAAGTGGGACCCGACCAGCTGGGCAACTTCCTGCCCAACGGGGCCGGCTCGAAGGCCGGGCTGAACCGCTCGATCGCCGATGCCGGATGGGGGGTGCTCCTCGCGATCCTGAACGCCAAGGCTGAAAGCGCCGGACGGGGAGTGATGGCCGTGGACCCCCGCAACACCTCCCGGCGGTGCCCCGCATGCGGGCACACCGCCACGGAGAACCGGCCCACACAGGAAAAGTTCCACTGCCTCTCGTGCGGCCACAACGCGCACGCTGACACAGTGGGAGCGATCAACGTTCTACGGGCCGGGCTGGTCCGTCGCGAAGCCCAACCGGCATAGCGAGAAGCCACCCCCTTCAGAGGGTGGAGGAGTCACAGGTGCCGACGCCATCGGCAACGGGATCACGGCCACACGCATGGGCCGGCCGGCGCCGTCGGCTTCTACCGGTGGAACGCTCAGGGGCATGGGGCGTCCGACTGCGTCATCGTCCATCCGTTCCCGAGCACATGGACGTTCCTGGGCGTGGGGGTTTTTCCGCCTGGCCGAAAGCAGCCCCGGACGCACTGTCCTGGTTCGCCTCGAAGGGCTGGGGGGCGAACGGCGCGTGCACGTCGGCCACCGTGCACGCCAACTGCAGCATGGCCACTCGGCTGAGGGGAGTGACCTCCTTGGGGAGGCGGACGGAGAAGGTGTTGTCGCTGCCGAGCGTCACCTCCGGCGCCGCCGTCAGACGGGGCAGCTCCGTGGTGGCCGTCGCGGCCTCGCTCGCGGTCGGTCCGCCGAACAACGAGTTCACGACGGCCCCGAAGTCCCCTGGGTCGTCGATCCTGCGGGAATAGGGCGTCAGATCGCCGTCGCGCAGGAAATAGAAGGGGATGGCGGCCGGCACCGCCGACGCCGGAGGTCGTATGCCGCTCGCCGGTTCGCCGGCCTGGATGACGTCGGACGGGGGGACGCCGCACGCCGCCAGTGTGAGCGCGGCCGTGACCCCGACCAGCAGCGCCGGTACGCGCGAGCCCGTCACCAGGCACCCGCGGTGGCGTCGTCGGTGGCCGCGGAGTCGCGGTTCAGGGGGAGTTCGACCGTGAACGCCGCGCCGCCCCCGGGCAGGTTCGCCGCGCTGACGCGCCCTCCGTGCAGGTGCACGTTCTCCACCGTGATGGCCAGACCCAGCCCGCTGCTCTCGCTTCTGGTCCGTGTGGTGCTCGCCTTGTAGAAGCGTTCGAAGATGTGGGGCATGGCTTCCTCGGCAATCCCCGGTCCGCTGTCGGTCACCTCGATGACGGCCCACGCCACGTCCGCTCGCTCCTTCCGCACACCCAGGGTCAGCCGCACCGGCGGCGCACCGTGCCGCAGGGCGTTGCCGACCAGATTGGCCACCACCACGTCGAGCCGGCGCGGATCCACACGCGTCCTGAGCACGCCCGGCGGGGGCAAGCGCGTCTCCACCTGGCCCTGCCATCCCCGAGAGGCGAGGGTGCGCTGTACGGACTCGGCCAAGTCGACCTCGTCCAGGTTGAGTTCGACAGCGCCGGCATCGAAGCGGGAGATTTCCATCAGGTCTGTCACCAGCCCGCTCAGCCGACTGGTTCCCTCCGTGATGAGCCGCAACGCGTCGCCGGTCTCCTGGTCCAAGTGCAGTGCGTTCTCGTCCAGCACGTCGGTGACCGCGGACATCGCCGCCAGCGGCGTCCGCAGTTCATGGGAGACGTCCGCGGCGAAGCGGCGCGCCTGGGCCTCCAGGCGGCGCAACTCCGCGACCGACCGTTCCAGCGCGGCCGCCGTGTCGTTGAAGGATCGCGAGAGGTCGGCCAGTTCGTCGGAACCGTTGACGGCCAGCCGGACGTCGAGATGCCCTTCGGCCATCCGACGCGTCGCCCGGCGCAACGCCCGCACGGGACGGAGTACGCCGCCCGCGGCCAGCAGCGCCAGGACGACGGCGAGGCACAGTGCCACCAGGGTGGCGCGCTCGATGCCGCTGACCATCGCCCTGACGTAAGCCTCTTCGGTGTTCTGCGGCACCACCAGGTACATCACCATCCCCGAGAGCCTGGACTCCGTGCTTTCACCGGTGGTGTCGTCGTACGTGACCGGCATTCCGACGACGAGATAGGGATGACCGTCGGCGTCCACCCGCTGGAACACCGCGGCGCGTTGGGTTCCTACGGACCGGCGCAGTTGCGGGCTCAGCTTGTCGAAGTCCGCACTCGGCGCGTAGGCGCGGAAGCTGCCGTACGTGGCCAGTACCCGCCATCCCTGTGACTGGTTGGCGTGGAGCACCTGGTTCACCGCCACCTGCAAGTCCGACTGGCTCGGCGCCGTGGGTGTGTAGACGGCCACGGCGTCGACGCTGGTCCGGAACTGCCGGATGACGGAGTCCTGGCTCTGCTGCAGCACCCCCGTACGCGCCTCCCGGAAGGCGAGGGCTCCGGTGCTCAGGGCACTGACCACGGCCACCAGGGCGAAGGCCACCACCAGGCGGGAGCGCAGGCCCCGCAGCGGGAGCGGGGCCTTCGCCAGGACCGTCCGAAGGAACCGCACCGGCCTGGGGCCCTGCCCGGCCGCGCCCTGCCCGGCCGCGCCCTGCCCGGCCGCGCACTGCCCGGCCGCGCACTGCCCGGCCGCGCACTGCCCGGCCGCGCCCTGCCCGGCCGCGCCGGCCTCGCGTTGCCGTGCGGCCTTCTGCGATCGTGTGGCCTTCTCTGCCCGTGCGGCCTTTTGTGCCCGCACGGATCTCCCGCTGTTCACGGGGAACCGAAGCGGTAGCCGAAGCCGCGTACGGTCTGGATGTACCGGGGATCCCCGCCCAGCTCACCGAGCTTGTTGCGCAGTCGCTTCACACAGGCGTCCACGAGCCGTATGTCGCCGTGGTAGCTGTGCTCCCAGACCGCTTCCAGCAACTGCTGGCGGCTGAACACCCGGCCGGGCGAGGCCGACACGGTCAGCAGCAGCCGAAGCTCGGAGGGGGCGAGCGCGACGGGTTCACCGCGGTAGGTCACCACCAACCCGGCCCGGTCGATGACCAGCTCGCCGTGCGACTCCGCCCTGGGCCGGACGCCGCCGGAGACCGACGCGTCCTGCCTGCGCAGTACGGCCCGTATGCGCGCGTCGAGCACCCGGGCCTGCACGGGCTTGACCACATAGTCGTCCGCGCCGGCCTCCAGCCCCACGACGACATCGATGTCGTCCCCCTTGGCGGTCACCATGATGATCGGCACCTGGTCGCGACCCCTGATCCGCCGGCATACGTCGAGGCCGGACATGCCGGGCAGCATGAGGTCGAGCACGACGACATCCGGGCGGAAGGGGCGGAGCTGTTCCAATCCCTCTTCACCGGTTGCGGCGGCGAAAACGTCATGCCCCTGATGTCGCAGCGCCAGCTGGACGGCCTTACGGATATCTGAGTCGTCTTCGACAATAAGGACTCGGGACATGCGGACAGTATGCACAGATCGCATTTCATGACTGTCTGACTAAAGGCCTCTCTCGGGAGCTGTTACAGAAGGATCGCAAAGGATGGGGGCCGAGGGGGATACGGAAGGCTGGTGGGCCGGTTCGGCGGTGGGCGCGAAGTGGGCGGCGAAGTGGGCGCGAGAGTCACTGAAAACCACTCGTTATTCTTTCGTGACCATCCGATCCCATGGCGATCATCTGAAATGACCAGTTTGAGCTGCCATGCATTCGGCACGAGAGCGGGAATCCGCACCTCCCACCGGCAGCGCCGTGGCCCACCGCGTTGGCCGGCAGCAGCGGTCCTCCCGCCGTGGTGGACGTCACGGGCCCTCCCACCGCCGGGGCCGTCCGCGCCGCCGGGTTCGTCCGCGCCGCCGGGGCCGGAGCCTTCTGGTCGGCACGCTGGTGGCCGCCGGCCTGCTCGGCTCCGTGACGTTCTTCCTGAACGGCGGACGAAGCGACGCGTCGAGCGGTGCGCCGCACCCGCGGAGCACGGTGCGCATCACCCCCACACCGACCCCCACGCCGACCCCGACCCCGACCCCCACCCCGACCGCGACCAAGATCGACGTCCCCGCGACAGGCAGCGGCACGTTCGTCACCGCCCGTGCCAGTGGCGCGAAGGTCGGTCACGGTACGCGTCTGCTCCGCTACGTGGTGCAGGTCGAGACCGGGCTCGACGTCTCGCCGACCCAAGCGGCGAACGAGATCGCCGACATACTTGCCGCGCCCCGGGGCTGGACTCACAACGGGATCTCCTCGTTCCAGTTGGTGAGTGCGGGGGAGCCCTACGACCTCAAGGTGAAGATCGCGACACCGGGAACGGCGGACGCCCTGTGCTGGGAGGGCATCCACCAGGACACCGGAGGCGAATACAACTGCGAGATTCCCAACGGGGTGGTGGTGAACCTGAAGCGCTGGGCCGAGGGCTCGCCCACGTTCGACGGTCCGATCCATGACTACCGGGCACTGATCATCAACCACGAGATGGGGCACTTCCTGGGCCACACGCACACGACCTGCGCGGGTCCCGGACAACTGGCCCCCGTGATGATGCAACAGATCAAGGGCCTGCACGGATGCATCGCCAACGCCTGGCCCTACGACAAGAGCGGTCACCTCGTCTCCGGGCCGAACGGGTCGTGAACCGGCGGCGAAGCCGACTCCCCTGACGTCGCGAGGCCGGGGGCGGTCGGCCCGAAAGCCGTCGTTACCGACGATCCCCAGGTGCCGGGCAGCGCGGCGTCCCGGAAGGACTCGACCGACACGGTCCACGCGGACTCCGTCGCCACGCTCACTCCCGAGCAGAAGAGAACTGGACCGGTTGCTCCGGAACGGCCGACACCCTAGGGTCTCCGGCCTCCGGTCCGGTCGCGGTCCGCATGCTCGGCATGGTCTGCGCGTTATGGATTCTGTTGGATTCTGTGCGACGGCCCCTGGCGGATCCGGTGGATCCCGGCGGACAATCCGCAGCACGGGCGCCCCTTCAGGCTCTGCCCCGTCGTCTTCAACTCGCGCCCCGTGTTTGCCCGGTGGGTCCGGCTCCGGCCGCACCCACGACCGCTCCGCTCCCGAGTGAGAGGGACAAGCGATGACGAACAGCAGACCGAGTTCAGCCAATCGATCGCGTGCCGCGTGTGCGACCGCGCTCGCGGGGGTGCTGTGCCTGGGGACCCCGGCAGTGGCCCAGGGCGACGCGAGCGACACCCGGCCCGGCGTCTCGGTCCGGGCCGACGGCTCCGCCTGGACCGTGTCCCGTGGCGGGCCCGCCGCCGCCGTACGGCTCGACCCCGCCGACGGCTCCGTCACCCTCGCCGTACGCGACGGGAGCCGCACTCTCGTGGAGCCCTCGCCCATCGGCATCGTCACCGAGGACGCGGACCTGACGCGCGGGCTGCGCTTGGTGGACCGTAAGGACCGTCGTATCGCGGAGCGGTACACCACCGTCGTCGGCAAGGAGCGCCGTCGCACCGTCGACATGGCCGAGTCGCGCTTCACCCTGCAAGGGGCGGGCGGGGCCCGGGTCGACCTGGTCGTGCGCGCGGCCGACGACGGAGTCGCGTACCGCTACGTACTCCCCGGCGACAGCGGCGACGGCGGCGACAGCGGCGACGGCGGTGACGGTGGCTCGGGCGCCGTGCTGCGCGAGGCGTCCGGCTTCGTGCTGCCGGGCGACGCGCCCGCCCGGCTGAGCGACTACTCGGTCAACTACGAGCAGCCGTACGACGGTACGACCGCCGCCGGGGCGGAGAGCGGACAGTACGCCTACCCCGCGCTCTTCCAGGTGGGCGACGACCATGTGCTGCTCTCCGAGGCGGACGTCGACGGCCGCTATCCCGCGAGCCGCCTCGTGCACACGGCGGGCAGCGGCCGCTACGACGTGGCGCTGGCCGACCCCTCCGTGCCCGTACCCTCCGACGGGCCGCTCGCGACCCCCTGGCGGACCGTGATCGCGGGCGATCTGGCCACCGTGACCGAGTCCACGCTCGTGGACGACCTGGCTCCGCCCTCCCGCGTCGCGGACACCTCCTGGATCCGCCCCGGCACGGTCGCCTGGTCCTGGCTCGCCGGCTTCGGCGCGGCGCAGCGCAGCCTGGAGACGCAGCAGCGGTTCGTGGACTACGCGGCGGCGCACGGCTGGGAGTACTCCCTGGTCGACGACGGCTGGAAGACCACCGACTGGATGCCGCAGCTGATGGAGTACGCCGAACGGCACGGCGTGGGCGTCCTGTTGTGGATGCACTGGACCGATCTCGACACCGCCGCCGAGCGCACGGAGCAGCTCGACAAGGTCAAGAAGTGGGGCGCCGCCGGACTGAAGATCGACTTCATGGACTCCGACTCGCGCGAACGCATGGGGTGGTACGACGAGATCCTCCGGGACACCGCCGCCCGCGAGCTGATGGTCAACTTCCACGGCTCGACCCTCCCGCACGGCATCCAGCGCACCTGGCCGCATGTCATGACGATGGAAGGCGTGCACGGCGCCGAGCAGGGCGATGTCCAAGCCGACGACATGGCGACGCTGCCCTACACCCGCAACGTGGTGGGCTCCATGGACTTCACCCCCATGGGCTTCCAGTTCGGGCAGCGCAACAACACCGAGGCCGCCGAGCTGGCGCTCTCCGTGGTGTACGAGTCCGGTTTCCAGAACTACGCGGGCAGCGTCGAGGCGTACCGGGCCCGGCCCGAGGTCGCCCGGTTCCTCGATCAGGTCCCGACCGTCTGGGACGAGAGCCGGCTCGTCGCCGGTGCGCCCGGAGAGGGGGCGACCTTCGCGCGCAGGAACGGCGACCGGTGGTTCCTCGGCTCCGTCAGGGCGGGCGACGCGGGTACGGAGCGGGTGCCGTTGACGTTCCTGGGACCCGGTTCGTGGCGGGTCGATGTCGTGCGGGACGGCTCCGACGGGCTGGTCGGGCACAGCCAGGTGATGGACCGTCAAGACGCGATCACGGTGCCGGTGCCGGCGGACGGAGGCTTCGTCGCCCAGATCTGCCGCGCCGTGCCGGGCCGCGAGAGCTGCGACCGGCCCGTGGACGCGGTGCCGGTCGGCACCTTGTCCGTATCCCCCGGGATGGCCGACGCCCGGCCGGGAACGACGGTCGACGTCGAGGCGAGCTTCGTGCTGGACGAGGCGGGCCCCGCTGAGGACGTGACGCTGAGCGCCCGTACCCCCGACGGCTGGGCGGTCGACGGCGCCGGCGCGACGGCGGACGAGCTGGCCGACGGCGCCGAACTGACGGCGTCCTGGCGGGTCACGGTCCCCGTCGACCCGGAGTACGGGGCGACGGAGATCCCGGTCACGGTGGCCTACCGGGACCCGGACGCCCGGCGGGGCGCGCCGCCGCTGACGGTCGAGCGCACGGTGCGTGTCTTCGTGGCGCGCGCGGGCATCGTGTACGTCAGCTCGTTGCCGTTCGTCTCCGAGACGAACGGCTGGGGCCCGGTCGAGCGAGACCTGTCCAACGGCGAGAACGGCACGGGCGACGGCGGCCCGCTGCGGCTCGGCGCCGCGACGTACGACAAGGGGCTCGGGGTGCACGCGCGGTCCGAGGTGACCGTCGATCTGAACGGCGCGTACGACCGCTTCGCGTCCTGGACCGGCATCGACGAGGAGAAGCCGGACAAGGGCTCGGTGGTCTTCGAGGTGATCGGCGACGGCCGGGTCCTGGCCGTCAGCGGTGTGCTGGGGCCGACGGACGCGGCGCACGCGTTCGACGTCGACGTGAGCGGGGTGCGCCGGCTGACGCTGCGCGTCACGGACGGCGGCGACGGCATCGACTCGGACCACGGGGACTGGGCGGACGCGCGACTGCGGGAGAACGAGGCGTAGGGCGTGTTGTAGAAGTCTCTTCTGCCGGGCGGCGTCCGGCACCGGAGCTCGACCACGGCGGGCCGACCCGGCTGCCCTGCCCCGGCCCGCGTCGCCAGCCGGGGCAGAGTTTTGAGTGGCTGTTCGAGTGGCTGGGAGCGCAAACACAGCGCGATGCCGAGCGGCAAGGCGTCTCTTTTCTGTTTGTTGCCATTCGACCAATTCCGCTCGCATTCCGTCGACGGCTGACTTCGTTGCCGAAAACACCGTCGAAAACACCGGCGAAACGGATAGGCATCTCGTGGACCTCACGGCAATGCGAGAGGATTCGTTTGCGGTTCTACCCGAAGAAATTATTCGGAGATTTGACCGGTACTGTCGTGAGCGTGCAGGCATGCGTAACGGGAACTGGCCGGTCGTTTTCGTGGTAGAGTCTTAATGAATTCACAGGACGCCACGAAAAAAGGGGAATGGCGTGAATACCGAGAAGGCTACGGCTCGACGTCTTACGGCCGCGGAGGTTTCGGAGTTGGGCCTCCAGGACGGCATCTTCGTCTCGGCAGAGATGGATGGCCTTCCTCTCGACTGCTACGCCCCGGCTTTCCTTACGGAGCCGGGTAAGAATTTTGAGGGAGGGTCCTTCACCGCGAGGACGATCTTCGGTGAGGAAATCCGTGTTCTCCCGGACAATGCCGAAGAGCGCGGGATCTGGGTCGCCGACGAGGCGGGGGAGGAAATCGAGGTTCTCCAGAGTGCCGGCGTCCTCCTGAACCTCGCCCTCTTCGTGCCCAACGGGAACAAGGAATCTCTGGAGTCGCTCTACTCCGCCGCGCGGGACGCGTTCGGCGTGGGAATTGTTCAGCGCTGGAGCGAGGAAGTCGTCGCGGTGCCGGACGTGAAGGTCGACCTGTTCGAGGAGCCGACCCGGGGGCGGAAGAGCGCGAGCAGCCAGAACCGCGACCGCCGCGCCCTGGACATCTACCCGACCCGGGTGCGGTTCCTGGAGCCCAGCGATGGCTGGAGGTTCATTGTCGAGCCGCACAAGGAGGTCGTCGATGACACACCGACGATCTGACCCGAAGACAGGCCCTAGAGGATACGCCGGCGGTACAAACCCCCCTCCCCGTGGCGAATTCAAGGGGGAGTAGCAACCTGCTGGTCCAGCGGCTGTTGTCGGCGGCTGTTGTCGGCGGACCGAACAAAACGCTCGGCCGGGGTCTCCCAGCCGAGCGTTTTGTTCGGTCCGCGCCGGTCAGCTCTGCCGGTCCCGCTCCTTGTCGCGGAGCGCCTCCTCGACGGCGTCCTGTACGCGGGCGTCCTCACGCACCTTGCGACGTGCGCGGGCGCGGCGGGTGAGGATGAACGCACCGACGACGGCCGCGAGCAGTACGACGATCAGCAGCAACAGCGTCCATGGGACGGCCCAGCCGTGCGTGGTGGCCTCGACCGGCTTGAGCGAGGTGGTGGAGCCCGACGCGTCGGTGAGCAGGGGCGTGAGGGTCGCGGTCGCGGCCAGGCTGACTCCGGGCGCCACGCCGTGCACGGGCACCTTCACCTTCCAGCTCTCACCCGGAAGCAGCTCCGGCGGCGGGGCGATGTCGCCCGCTTCGGTCCGCAGCCACCCGAACGGGCCCGAGACCGACACCGTCTGCCGGCCCGACAGAAGGGCGTTGCCCGTGTTGCGGATCGTGTAGGTGACGGTGGCATCGCCCTTGGCGAACGGGTTGTAGGTGCCGCCGTAGTCCACATGGAGGTCCTCGATCGCGAGCTTCGGCTTGAGCTCGCCACCGACCCGCAGCTTGACCCGGATACCGAGGCGCCGGTCGACGTTGATTCCCTCGGCCTCGTCGGCCTGCTTCAGGGAGGTGAGTATGCCGCCCACGTAGTCGCCGGGTGTGGCATTGCCCGGAACGCTGACCGTGAAGGGGACTTCGGCGGACTTACCGGGCTTGATCACGACGCTGTCGCGGCCGGCGTGAGCCCAGGCGCCGATGCCGACGGACTTCTTGTCCTTGGTGAGCAGGTCGAGTTGGCCCGTGTCGGTCGTGAAGCCGTCGGCGGCGTAGACCGTGAGTTCGAGCGGGGACTTGCTGTGGTTGGCGACGACCATGGCGTCCTTGACCTGTCCGCCGGGGTTGACGGCATAGCTGTAACTGGACCGGTCGTCGCCGTACCCGTTCGCGGCCGTCCTGACCGTCCAGGTGACGTCGCCGTCGCCGTCGGCGGCCTGAGCGGGGCCGACACACAGGCCGGCGATCGCGAAGGCCATGAGCAGGGGCAGGGCGACGGTACGGACGAGGGCGGTGACGCCGGTCTTCCGGCGCGTTACGGGCGTGAGCATGTCGGGGTTCTCCTGGAACGGGAGGCGGGGCAGGTCACCCGAAGGCGCCTGCCCCGCCGGGTGGAACGGGTCAGATCAGCTGCTCAGCGCAGTGATCGTGAGAGTGGCGCGGTAGCCACCCTTCTCGACGCTGTCCGGGATCTTCAGGCCCAGGTCAGCGCCCAGCTTGGCGGTACCCCGGGCGTGGCCCTGCTCGGCCGAACCGAGGCCGCGCGAGACGGACAGACCCTGGCCCTGGTCGTCGTAGCCGGAGGCGACCGAGGCGCCTGCCTCGGAGCCCGCGCCGTTCGCGAGCACGCGCGGCTTCCAACCGAGGTAGGAGCCGGAGAACGTCTTGCCGGCGTCCTTGAAGTCACTCACGTTGGCCGAGATCGACCAAGGAGCGAGCGAGCGGCGGCTGTCCGAGACGACGATCGGGTTGATCTTGCCGTTCGCCTCGAAGTGGGTGCCGTCGGTCTCCTCGGCGGTGCCGAGGTCCACCAGGCCGTTGTAGCCGTCGATCGTCCAGCCGAACTCGCCCGGGGCGGCGTTCGGCACGTTGACCTGCAGGTCCTGACCGTCACCGTGGAACGGGTGCACCGTGACCTTGTCGACGAGCGAGCCGACCGGCTGGTCCTCAGCGGTGTTGTTGCACCAGTTGCCCTTCTCCACCGCGGCGTTCGGAGCGGCGCAGGTGCCGCTGCGGACGTTCTCGACGACGAGCTTGTCGTTGCGCACCTGGACCTTGACGTAGGTGCGGACGTGCTCCTGGTTCTGGACCGAGTTGTACCAGTAGCTGTCCGGGTTCAGCGGGTCCGCACCGTTGCCGGCGCCGCTCGTACCGCTGTTGTCCGGCTTGGTGATGTCGTAGTACTTCGAGCCCGAGGCGGAGTTCCCCGTCACGTAGAGGACACCACCCGGACCGGCGTACACGTCGGAGGCACCGGGCTGCTCGGCCGGGTCCGCCTTCTCGCCGTTCTTGATCAGGTAGCTGCGGGAGTAGCTGTGGTCGTGGCCCTGCAGCACCAGGTCGACGCCGAGCTTGGAGAAGGTGGTCGGGAAGTCGACGCGGCGGGTCTTGTTGTCGGAGTCCTGGGCGTGGTCGGCCGGCGAGTAGATCGCGTGGTGGTAGGTGAGCACCTTCCACTTGGCCTCGGCGCCGTGCTTGTTGATGATGTCGGTCACGTAGGCGAGGTGCGCCGCGTCACCGCCGCCGCCCTGGGAGGTGGCGTAGCTGTTGCTGTTGAGGTCGATGAACAGCACATCCTTGTAGATGTACCAGTAGTCACCGCCGGACGAGGTGCCCCCCGGGTTCCCATTGGAGTAGTACGGGGCCGAGCGGTCCGTGTTCGGGGTGGAGAAGTGCTGCTCGTAGGCCTTGCCGCCGACGTCGTGGTTGCCGATGGTGGCGGCCCACGGGTACTGGCGCAGCTTGTCGGGTGCCAGGAAGGAGTTCCACTGGGACTCGTTGTTCGCGGTCTCGACCTGGTCACCGCCCGACACCAGGAGTTCGGCGTTCGGGTTGGCCGCGAGGGAGACGTCCACGGTGTCCTGCCAGCCGGCCTGGTCCTTCGCCAGATCGCCGGACGAGCCGATCTGCGGGTCGCCGTAGAACAGGAAGTCGTAGTCGCCTTCGAAGTCCTGCGTCTTGAAGGAGTACGCCGAGGACCAGTTGCCCTCGGTGCCGACGCGGTACGAGTACTGCGTGTGCTCCTTCAGGCCGGTGATCGTGGCGTGGCGGTTGAAGCCGCCGCTGGTGGCGATGTTCGCCCCGCCGATGGCGTCGAAGGTGGCGGCGCCGGGCCCGAACTCGCCGTCGACGAGCTCCGCGGTCGGGGCGACCTGGAGCTTCTGCGCGGTGTCGGCCGAGGAGTACCAGGTCACCGTGCGCTGGGACTCGTTGGCGCCTACACCGAGGATGACGCCGGTGAGCGAGGTGGGCTCGGCGGCACCGGCGGGGGACGTCATGCCGCCGCCGAAGGCCACGGCCAAGCCCAGGAATGCCGCTGCGGCCCCGGTGGCCACACGGCGTCGCGCAGGCCCGGAAGCCTGCGCAGAAGGTCTGAATCTCATTATTTTACGTTCCTTTTACCCACATGGGTGGATGTATTGGGAATCAATAACTTCTCGGCCCTTGGTGAACCGCACGCGAATGCGACCTTCGCGCAGGCTGAACTTCTGGACTTCCTCGAAGGCGTGCGCCGGTCTCACAACCCGAACAGCCGTTGCGTGAACCACACCAGCCCCATGGCGCACACACCCGCGGAGATCACGCCGGTCGCCCAGAGACCGGCTGCCGGCGCCCGGCGCCGCACCACGGTCAGCAGCGGGAAGACCAGGGCGATGATCGCCAACTGCACCGCCTCGATACCGACGTTGAACACCAGGAGAGACCACAGCAGGGTCCACGAGAACGCCTCGTCGATTCCCAGCGCGCCCGCGAAGCCCAGGCCGTGCACGAGGCCGAAGCAGAACACGACCACGAGCCGCATCCAGCCCGCCCGGTCCAGGCTGAAGTGACCGCGCCCCGCCGTCCCGTCGAGTTCGAGGTCGGCGGCGTGGCCACCGCGCCGCCGGATCTGCCAGAGGTACCAGCCGGCCACCACGGCGATCGACAGCGCGATGACGGGCTCCACGACCCTCGACGGCACGTCGACCAGACCAAGGGCGGCGAGCATGAACGTCACCGAGTGCGCCAGGGTGAAACTGGTGGCCGCGAGCACGATCTCGCGCAGACGCCGTGACCCGGCGATGAGCGCCAGCAGGAACAGGATGTGGTCGATGCCGCTCAGCAGATGCTCGGCACCCAGGCGGAAGAACTCCCAGAACCGCTCGTACCACGACTGCCCCATCGAGAAGGACGGATGACCGGCGTCGAGTGCGGCGCTGCCGGTGCGGCCGTCGATCTCGTAGGTGACGATCGTCTTGGTGCCGGTGACGTAGGTCTCGGCGTCGGGGAACAGAGCGCTGCGCACTTCGCGGTTGTCGCCCCCCTCGGGACAGGACCAGTCGAGCAGCAGATCGGCGTACGGCACGCCCTCCCGCCGGCCCATCGTCAAGTCGCCGACCCGGGTCGGCGCGCAGGCCGCGCCGTCCGAGGTGACCGAGAAGCGCTTGGTGACATACGAGACGGCCGACTTCGCGTGGGCGTTGAGCGCCGCGGCCTGTGCGTCGGTGTCCCCGTCCTCGAACGCGGCGTTTCCGGTCCGGAAGAGAGGATCGTCGTCCTCGGAGTCGGCGGCGGATACGACGAAGAGGTCGTACTCAAGCCCCAGTTTCGTCCGTATATGACCTCCGTCGCCCGAGGAGACGTCGGCGTATACGGTCGAGGTGAATCCGTGGGCCTGCGCCGACGGACCGACGCTCAGGAGAGCGATCACCGCGGCGGTGACCCCGACGAGGGCGCGGCGGAGGTGTCGTGACATGTGGCTGGCTCCTTCAGGTTGCCAGTGCACGGTGCATGTCACGGGTGAACGCATCCCGGCCAATCGGCGAAGAGCGGAAAAACAAGCGCGAAGACGACACCCGCGAATGAAGGAGTCAGAACCCGGGATAGGAGGATGTAGGCGCACTATCCACCACCACTCGGAGGAAGATCGCCTTGCGCTCCCCGCTTCGGGCCGTCGCCACGCTGGCCGCGGCCGCCGCGCTGGTCACCGGATGCAGCTCCGGCGACGACTGGTCACGGCCGCATCCTGAGCCCACCGCCATCGGCACTCTCGGCCGGGGGTTCGTCGACCCCTCCGCCTCCCTCGTTCCGGAGTCGACCGCAACGCCGCGGCCCGGCTCCTGGACCGGGGTCCACCCGTCCAAGGACTACCGCGTGGTACTGCTCACCACGGGTGACGACCGTCCGACCAAGGCCCTCGTGACGGCGGTCGAGGGCTGGGCCGAGGAGGAGCACGTCGACCTCAGAACGGTGGTCGCCGATACCCCTCACGACTTCATATCCAGCATCAGCAAAGCCATGGAGATGCGCCCCGACCTCATCGTCAGCGCGGGCAACGACCTCGTCGACCCCCTCGCGATGGTCACCCCCAACCACCTGTCACAGCCGTTCCTCGTCGTGGGGGCGGAGCTGGCCGAGCCCACCGGCAACGTCACGGCGGTCGACTGGTCCGGGGCGTCGTTCCGCGGCGAAGGGCTCGGCGCGTCCTCGACGTACGACCCCGACTCGTTCACCACCGAGCGCTGCGCGGCCGCCATCAGGGCCGGCGTCGCGGCCGTGCTCAACGACCTGACCGGGATCGTGATCTGGCTCGACAAGGTCTAGAACCCTTCGTTTGGACGAAGGGCCCTAGGTGTCGAGTCCCAGCACCTTGATGAGGCCCACGCCGCCACGCGGGCCTCTGATGCGCAGTTCGTGCTTGGTCAAGCCTCAGGACACGCCCCAGCACTCAGCCGCTGTGCGATTCCAAGGCGTTGATGATCTCCGGCCAGAGCTCGCGGGGGCGGTCGTGGCCCATGTGGGGAATCAACATGAGTTTCGAGCCTCGCACCAGCTCTGCGGTACGTCGCCCACCGCTGGGATCGATGAGCGTGTCGTCGAGGCCATGGACCACCAGGGTCGGGACCCGGAGCTGCCGGAGAGCGTCAGCGCGTGAGCCGGCGAGGATCATTGCCGCGAGCTGGCGTGCGACACCGGCCGGGTAGTACGCGCGATCGTAGCTGTTGGCGGCCAGTTCGCGAACGGCTGCGGGGTCGCCGTAACGCTTGGAGACCCACACCAGCTCCCTTTCCGCCGCCGCGATGTACCCCTCGCGGTCCGATGGCTTCGGGCTGGAGATCACCGCCTGGGCCTCGGGGCTGGGCTGACCGTATTCGGTTTCGCCGGTCGAGGACATCATCGACGTCAAGGACAGCACCCGCTCGGGCTGGGTGACTGCCATAATCTGAGCGATCATGCCGCCCATCGAGGTTCCGACCACATGTGCTCGTTCGATGCGGAGCGCCGTGAGCAGACCGAGGCCGTCGTCGGCCATGTCCCGAAGGGTGTACGCAAGCATCCCCAGGGCGGAGGGAATATCTCCCGAACTCACAGCGGTGATGAACTGGCCCATGTCGACGGGATGATCGTCGAATTTCGTGGACAGCCCGCAGTCACGGTTGTCGTACCGGATCACGTGGCGGCCACGCTGCGCCAGCGCAGAGCAGAAGTCGTCATGCCAGGCGATCATCTGAGCGCCGAAGCCCATCACCAGCAGGACAGGCGTGTCGGAGGGGTCACCGAAGGTCTCGTACTCGATGGACATCTCGGGCGAGACTTCAACACTTGGCATGGCTGGGAGTGTCCATCAGCGCTGGTCGGAACGCACCCCATTATGAGAGGCGCCGAAGCCCTGCCCGCGACGGTGCGGCAGGCCATGCCGGTCCACACGGTCCGTAACGGGCGGCGAGGGCGGTGGTCGCCGCGCGACTCCGGGCGTTGCGGCATGTGTCGAGGAAGGGCGATGGGCGGTCGAGGGGGACTGACAGATCCTCAACGCGGTGCTTATGATGCCGGGGATGAAGAACTACTCCTCGTACAGATCGGGGGAATCATTCGCGCAAGGTGATTGCTGATGGCACATCACTTCGCGAATGCGATTCCGACCCACCTGTTGATGTGGCAGCGCGTGCGTGAGTACGCCGTGCCACCGTCCATGATCGAGACCGCGACCGCACGGCGTGCGGTGGGTGACTGGGCCGGGGCGTGCGCCGCCGCCCGGGTCGACATCGATCTCGATCTGCGCGCCGCGTGTGACCGCCACGGCACCGATCTCGTCACCCGTCTTCGTGCGGATCTGCGCCGCCTGGCTCCGGATCTGCTCCGCTGGCACATGCCCCGGATCGCCCCCGACGGGCGGCTCCGCGCCGGCCTCACCATCTCCCTGGCCCGTTACGGGAGTTCCGGAGCCACGCCGCTGCATCTGGTGGTGCGGACACCGCCGGCCTGGGCGGACGCTGGACAGCGGATATCTCTGGCTCTGTGGGAGGAGTCCGGGAACGCCGCCCCAGGGCACCTTCCGCATCCGCGCCCGCACCCGCATCCGCACCCGCGTCCCGACCGGCGTTTCCGGCTCGACCTGCACCGGCATCTCTGGGACTCCGAGCGGAGCGGCGAACTGGCGTGGCGGTGCGGTGCGGGCGAGGCGCCGTCCATGGTGCCGTCCGACCGGCCCTACGCATTCGCCCGGCCCCACGCATCCGACCGGCCGGACCGGCCGGACCGGCCGGACGTGCCGGACCGGCCGGATCGGCCCGCCGTCCACGATGACTCGTGGGCGTTGGCACGTTGGGCCGCCGAGGCGGAGTTGCTGTTGCGGGCCGAGGCTCGCGCTCGCGGGGCCTTCACCGTGCGGCTCGGTACGCGGAGCCGCGCCGTGCTCGAACTCATCGCCCCCGACGACAGCCACGCCCCGACGTTCCGGCCGCTGCGGGAGACGCTGCCGCGGCAGGAGGTCGCGGCGCTTCCGGTACTGCCGGAGGCGGCGGCCCGGGTCCTGCCGGATCTGGAGCTGCTGCGCGCCGGGCTGGTCGCGACCGATCGCCTGCACCCGCTCGTCGCCACAGCATTGGCGGCGTTCGGCTCAGCGGCGTCGTCCGGCTCGGGTCCGGCGACCGGCCCCGCCCTCCAGCCAGGTGATCCGCACCGGGTGGAGTGCCGGGGTGAGGTCCATCGGATAGCGCTGCGGGACGGGACACTGTCAGCGATCGATCACGATCCGGCACAACTGCGCCGGGAGGAAATGCTGGTGGCCCTCGGCGGGCCCGCGCCGGCCTGCCTGCGGGCCATCGACGAGGTCCACCGTGATCCGGAGGCACTGCCCGCGGTACGCGAGCGGCTGGGCCATGGCGACGTCGCCGGGGCGCTGGCCGTGGTCGAGGGGCTGCTCGGTCCCGGTGCGGTCCTGCGCGACGGGCCGCTGCGGAAGGAACTGGAGTCGGCTGCGGCCCGCCGCGTCGACCACGGACTCTTCCGCTCGGGGTTGGTCGCCGTGCACCCCGGTGCGGGTGGGGCAGCGGGCGGAAAGGACTCGGACCTGAGGCCCGCGGAGGCGGGCCACCGCCCCCGGCTCGACCGCCGTACGCCGCCCGCTGTGCGCCTCAAGCAGAGCAGCCGGGCCCGGCCCCGTACCGGCCTGAACTTGAGTACCAGCTGACCAGTTGACCGGCTGTCCCACCTGAGTCCCGTGCTCGCGCTGCGTATTGCGCGGTACGCCCACGACAGCCGTACGCCCACGACAGCCGTACGCCCACGACAGCCGTACGCCCACGACAGCCGTACGCCCACGACATCAGGGACGGGCCGCGTCCCGTTCCTCCATCCCACCCAAGGTGATGCCCATGACCTCCAGTACCCTCCTGCCCGCCCCGCTCCCGGCCCTCGGCGCTCCCGCACCCACCCCCGCCGGCGCACCCGGAACCGGCACCCAACTCGCCGTCGCCGACGACCTCCTGGCCCTCCTGCGCACGACCACCACCGAGCCGCGCCCCGACGAGCAACTCGAAGCCCTCACCCTGGCCGTCGCGGCCGACCTGCCCGTGCTGCTCTGGGGCGAGCCGGGCATCGGCAAGACCGCGGCCCTGACACAGCTCGCCACTTCCCTCAACCTGCCGCTGACGACCGTGATCGCCAGCGTCCACGAGCCGACCGACTTCTCCGGGCTGCCCATCGTCGGCGACGACCCGGCGGTGCAGGGGGTGCCGATGGCGCCGCCGCAGTGGGCCGTGGAACTGGTGCGGGCCGGGCGGGGACTGCTCTTCCTGGACGAACTCTCCACCGCCACACCGGCCGTCCAGGCCGCGCTGCTCCGGGTCGTCCTGGAGCGGAGGGTCGGTGCGCTGCAACTGCCGCCGGAGGTACGGATCGTGGCCGCGGCCAATCCGAGCGCGTCGGCGGCGGACGGGTGGGAGCTGAGCCCGCCGCTGGCCAACCGGTTCGTGCACCTGTACTGGGTGCACGACCGGGACGTGGTGGTGCGCGGACTGGGCGGGGTCTGGCCCCGGGCGGAGCTGCCCCGGCTGGTGCCGGAGCGGTTGCCGGAGGCAGTGGCCTTCGCCCGCCGCGCGGTCTGCGGATTCCTGGAAGCCCGGCCGACGCTGATCCACCGGCTGCCCAGCACGGAGACACGGCGCGGCGGTGCCTGGCCCTCGCCCCGGAGCTGGGAGGCCGCGTTGGCCCTGCTGGCCTTCGGCACGGCGGCCTCCGTCTCCCGGGAGGTGCTGGCACTGCTGGTGCGGGGCACAGTGGGGGACGGGCCGGGGCTCGAACTCCTCGCCCATCTGGACCGGATGGACCTGCCGGACCCGGAGTCGCTGCTCGCCGATCCAGCCTCCGCCGAGCTGCCGGTACGGGGCGATCTGCGTCAGGCCGCGCTGGAGGCGGTGGTGGCCGCCGTCGGGTCGCGGCCCGAGCGGGCGCGGTGGGAGGCGGGCTGGGCGGTGCTGGTCCGGGCGCTGGAGACCGGCGCCCCGGACCTGCTGGTCGCCCCCGCGAAGACGCTGGCCTCGCTGCGGCGCGACGACTGGGAGGTGCCGGCGGCGGTGGAGCGGCTGGTCGGGGTGATCGGACTCGCCCGACGGGCGGACCGGTCGGTGGGGCGGGTCGCGGCGGCGGCCGACGCCCGGCGCGCGACGGGGGTACGCCGATGACGCGGGGCGCGAGGCACCCGCTGCCGCGCCCGATGGCCCGGCCCGCGCCGCCGCGCCCGGTGCGGGCCACCGTGCCGAAGCCACCGGCAGGCTCCGGCACTCCGTACGGCCCGCCCGGTCTACCGCTGGACATGGAGAAACTGCTGGCCGCCCGGCTGCACGCGGTGAAGGTCCGTCCCTACCTGGCAAGCGCGCTCTTCGCGCTGCACGTGGTGGAGGACCGGTCGGTGCCGACGATGGCGGTGGACGCGCACTGGCGCTGTTACGTCTCCCCCGGCTTCGTCGCGCGCATCCCGGTGGAGGAGCTCGCGGGCGTCTGGGTGCACGAGGTCTCCCATCTGCTCCGGGACCACCACGGGCGGGGCGAGCGGTATGCGCGGGAACACGAGGAGTACGGGCCCGGCGCGCGGCTCCGGCGGAACATCGCCGCCGACTTCGAGATCAACGACGACATCTACGGTGACGGTCTGCCCCTGCCCGCCGGGGCGGTGCTGCCGTCTCTGCTGCGGCTGCCCGAGGGACTGCTGATGGAGGAGTACCTGCGAAGGGCGTCGATGTCAGGGCTCACCGGGGACTTGGCGTGGCTGGACTGCGGCAGTGGCGCCGACGGGCAGGGCCGACCGTGGGAGCTGGGGCCCGACGGGGCACACGGGCTGAGCAGGCAGCAGCGGGACGCGGTCCGCTTCCGGGTCGCCGAGGGGATCAGGGGGCGGCCGGGCGAAGCTCCGGAGGGATGGCGCCGATGGGCCGACGAGGCGTTCCATCCACCCCAGCCGTGGCGGCGATTGCTGGGGGCGGCGATCCGCTCCGCCGCAAGTACGCCTGGGGCGGGCGAGAACCACAGCTACCGGCGTCCGTCCCGTCGCTCGGCCAGCGTCCCGGGAGTGCTGCTGCCGAGCCTGCGCCGTACGCCGCCCCGCGTCTGCGTCGTGATCGACACCTCCGGATCGGTGAGCGACGCCGAGCTGGGCAGCGCGCTGCTGGAGGTGGCGGCGATCTCACGGGCGGTGGGCGGGCGGCGTGACCTGGTCTCGGTGATCTCCTGCGACGCGGCCGCCGGGGTCGCCGTCCCGCTCTGCCGCGCCGAGAACATCGAACTGATCGGCGGTGGAGGAACGGATCTGCGCTCCGGCTTCGTCCGGGCGCTCCGCTCCAGGCCCCGCCCGGACGTGATCGTCGCCCTGACGGACGGCCAGACACCGTGGCCCACCGGGCAGCCGCCCTGCCGGACCGTCGTCGGTCTCTTCCCTCGTCCCGTCCGTGCCGCGGAAGAAGAGAACCCCGGCTACGTCCCGGACACCCCGCCGCCCTGGGCGCGTGTCGTCACCATCACCTGAGAACCGGGCAACGCCCGGATTGTTTCAGCGGATGCCGTAAGCCCGGTGGTACGGCAATCCCAGTCCAGCGCGTCTTTGATGCCGGCCGAACTGCAACCGTCAGTACTCGGGCAGAAGTCGGCGGGGCGAGTATCCGTGTCGGCACCCGCCCCGTCCGTAAGGCATCGAACCGTCAGCCCGCCGTCGGCGGCATCGGGACCCAGTCCGCGCCGGGGGCGGTTTCCGTGCCGTCGGCGAGGACGGCCGTCACCCAGTAGTAGTGGGTCGTGCCGGAGGCCGCGGTTGTGTCCGTGTACCACGTGAACGCGTGCGGGTCGGCGCCGGTCAGCGGCGTGTACCGGCCCGCGGCCCGGTCCCAGCGGTACACGCGGTAGCCCGTCGCGCCCTCGACCGTGTTCCAGGACAGCTCCACCGCGCCCTGCGCCCCCTTCACGGCGTTCAGGTAAAGGGGTGAACCCGGGGGAGTGGGGACCGTCGGCGTCAGGTCCTGCGCGGTGACGATCCTGGCGTCGGCCGTCTTGGTCATCCGGTAGTTCGAGTTGTCGCTGGTGTCGACGGCGTCGATCCAGAAGCAGTGCTCGCCGCCGTCGGGCTTCGCCGGGTACAGGTAATGCGTGGTGGACTTGTTGAGGTAGACGAACTCCGCGCCGCTGCACGTGGTTTCGCCGTCGTCGCCGCGCAGTGCCTTCCCGACGTAGACCACGTACCGCGCGAGGTCGGACTCGGTATTCGCCTTCCAGTCCAGCGCGATGCCGTACTCGGTCGCCTCGGCGGTGACCCCGCTGACGGCGGCCGGCGGGGTGAGGTCCCGGACGGGGACGAGCGTGGTGACGGACGCGGTGCCGGAGGCGACCGACTCGCGGCCGCCGTTGTCGTGACCCTTCACCACGTAGTGGTACGTGGTCTTGGCGGCTGTGGTGGTGTCGGTGCAGCTGTATTGCCTCTGGCCGTCGGCGAGAGTGGTCAACCGCACATCGCACCGCACCGGCTCGCCGGTGGTGACCACCGGCAGGGACGTGGAGCGGTAGACGTGGAAGCCGAAGTAGCTCCCGCCCGTCGCCGAGTTGACCTTCCAGGTCAGCGCTGCCCGATTGGCGTCGGCACGGGCGGTGACCTCGTGCGGCGCCGCGACGGGGCGCGAGACCTCCACACCGGCGTAGCCCGAGTACCGGCCGGCCCCGTCGAGGGACCGCACCAGGTACGTCCGCCTCTCGGACCGGGGGGCCGCCGTATCGGTGTAACCGGTGGTGGTCGTCGCGCCGAGGAAGCGGATACTGCCGTCGGTGGCGCGCCACTCGACGGAGTACTTCACCGCTCCCGGCACCGCCTTCCAGGTCAGCTTGTTGCCGGTGTCCAGGCCCTGCGCGGCCAGTCCGGCCGGCGGGGCCACGGCGATAGTGGTGACCGGCACGTCCGTGCTGCCTGCGGAAACGTTGCCGGCCTTGTCGTACGCCCGGACCTCGTAGTAGTAGGTGCGGCCGGTGATCGCGGGCAGGTGGGCGAGCGAGGTGCCGGTGGTCGCGCCGATGTAGGCCCACGTGGTGTTGCCCGACTCCCGCCGGTACACGTTGTAGCCGGCGAGGTCCATCTCCTTGTTGCGCACCCAGGACACCACCGATTTGGCGGTGGCGTTGTCGAGCCTGCCCGTCACCGTGGTGGGGGCGAGCGGCCGGACCTTGTCGACCGCGGCGGTGCTCCGGGGGGCGTAGGAGAACGTGACGTTCGCGGACCCGGTCCAGGCGACGAAGTCGACGCGCAGGGTGTGCGTGCCGGCCGGGACAGTGAGGTCCACGTTCTTGCTCTGGGTGCTGGAGACGTTCCGCCACAGGTCGATCTTGCGGACGCCGTCGAGGTAGACGCGAATGCCGTCCTGGGATGCGGCGGAGAACGTGAACGGACCGCCCGAGCCGAAGTCGCGGGCGACGCTCCAGCGCACGGCGAAGTTGTCCCGGGGCAAGGTGACGCCCGCCGGGTCACCGGTCCCGTAGTTCTCGCTGATGGCACTGTCACAGGCAGTCGACTTGGGAGTGCCACTGAAGGTGGTGTTGGCGTAGAACTGCGCCTTCCAGGCCGGAAGGGCACATGTCACATCAGCGATGGCCGGGGTGGCCGCAGCGCTGAGCAGCGTGCCCGCGACGACGCAGACGACGCCCACCGCGCTGACGGCGCTCAACCGGTTGTGGGGTCTCACAGAGAGAGGCTTCCTTCCAATCATGATCAGCTGGGCTAGGAGGTGACCATCGGGAGCCTCATTTGGTTGTACGCCCGGTCCTGCGCCGCCGCACTGATCGCACGGTTCCCCCCGGACGCCGGCCCATGCCGGCCCATGCCGATCCGTCTTCGCCCTGAGCTGCCCCGTGGGTCCCGTACGTGCCGAACGTAACGTGAGCCCGCTCGATCAGCGGAAGGGGAAGGGCCCCCGGCCGGCGGTGACGCCGCCCAGGGGCCCTTACAACTGGCGGGAGTTCAGCCGATGTCAGTCGGTGTCCGACGAGGGGATGTAGGCGCCGGGAACGTCGTTGGGCGTGTGGATCTTGTTCTCGCCCGGGTAGGGCTTGGACCAGTTGTGCGTCTCGTACCAGGTGAGGTGGTCCATCTGCGCGGGGGGCGCGTAGTCGGGCACGGCATTGGGCCCGGTCAGCCGCTGGTGCGACTTCCAGTCGTTCCACTCGTTCGCGAGCGCCGTCATGCTCGCCGGGACCTTCGTCGCCGGCACGGCCGCGGCCTGGGGGTCCTGCGGGGCCGGGGTGTCCACGCCGCACGAAGGCGCGGTCTTCGAGCCGTCGGTCAGCGAGGTGCGGTTGGGCAGCGCGGTGAACGGGGTGAAGTCGGGCTTCTTGGTGAACGCCGAGGCCATCGGGGTGGCCGCGCTGTCCTTCTGGTTCATCGGGCGGATCCCGAGGATCTGCTCGATGGTCCGGATCATGGTGATCTGAGAGTAGTAGTGGCTGTCGACGACGCCGTGCTGGGCGTAGGGGCTGATGATCTGGACCGGGGCGCGGTGGCCGTCGACGTGGTCCTGGCCGGCCTGGGAGTCGTCCTCGACAACGAAGATCGCCGAGTCCTTCCAGTACTTGCTGTGCGAGATCTCGTCGACGATCCGGCCGACCGCGAGGTCGTTGTCCGCGACCTGGGCGGCCGGGCTGACCGGGCCGCCGGTGTGGTCGCTGGAGAGCCAGAACATGTTCAGGTTCGCCGGCCCGTTCTTTTTGAAGTCCTGCTTCCAGATCTCGGACCGGTAGACGTCCGGGACGCTGGTGTCGAACTTCGGGAAGGCGGGCACCGACACGTCGTTGAGCGACGGTATCGGCGAGGACGAGGTGAGCGTGTAGGCGGACTGCTTGCCGGACGCGTTCATGTCCTTGGCGTCGCAGTACAGGTTCTGCCAGCTCGCGTCGGCCGGCTTGGACAGGAACTGGTGGAACTCGCCGAAGTTGCGCACCGACTTGCCGGCGGCCTGCGCGCCGGTCCAGATGAAGCCGGACTTCTGGTGGCCCAGCGCGTCGTCCTCGGTGTCGTAGCTGCGCAGGTACTCACCGGCCGAGGACTCGGTGTACTCGGGGTTGTCGGCCTGCATCAGCCAGTTGTGGCCCTCGGCGGAGTTCGTGCCGACGTCGTAGGTGTTGTCGTACAGGCCGAACTGCTTGGTCAGCGCGTGCTGGTTCGGGGTGACGTTCTCGCCGAACTGGGCCAGCGACGCGTCGCCGTCGCCCTGGGGGATGTCGCCGAAGACCTGGTCGTAGGTCCGGTTCTCCTTGACGATCATGAACACGTGCTTGATCGTCGAAGGGTCACCGATCTTCACCGGCACCGGTACAGGCTTGGCGTTGCTCTTGCCGTTGGCCAGCTGGACGGAGTTGTTGGTCCAGCCGTTCTGCTTGAAGACCTTGCTCGTCTGGGACTTGATGGTCTTGTCGTCCGGCAGCGTGAAGTGCGTCAGGCTGGAGGTGGTGTCGTGGGTGCCATGTCCGGCGGCGGTGGTGGGACGGCGGGCGTCGATACCGCGCGTGTTGGAGACGACGATCTCCTTGCCGACGGTCGCGATCTCCGCGGGGAAGTAGTCAGTCGGCAGCAGACCCACGTAGCTGACCGGCTCCTGCGCGGACTTGTACTTGTAGACGGCGACCGCGTTGGCACGGCCGAGCGTCACCAGCAGGTGATTGTCGCTGGTGAGCGTCACCGCGTTGGGCTCGTACCCGACTGACGCCTCGGCCCACGGCTGGGTGGAGATGGTCTGGACGACCTTGTCCTTCGCCGTGTCGATGACCGAGATGCTGTTGTCGGCGGTGTTGGTGACGAACACCGTCTTCTTCTTGGCGTACATCGCGGTCGGGTGCAGACCCACACTGATGCTCTTGGCCGCGGCGGACGGGTTGGCCAGGTCGATGACGCTGACCGTGCCGGTGGTGGTAGCACCCGTCACCGGGCTGGCCGGCACCTGCGTGCCGTAGGAGTTGATCGTGTCCTCACCGGGACCCGCCGGACGCCCGCCCTCGTTGCTGATGTAGAGCTTGTTGCCGACCTGGACCATGCCGCGTGGGGCGTTGCCCGTGTTCCAGCTCTGCTCGATGGCGCCAGTCGCCGCGTTGATGGCGACCACCCGGTTCTGCCCGTTGACCGCGGAGTAGACCGTGGAGCCGTCGGCGGAGAACACCAGCGCGGCCGCCAAAGAGCGCTTGGAGCCCTGTGCCGGGATGGAGACGGTGGTCGGGTTGGACACACTGCCGTCCGGGTTCACCGTGAACTTGGTGTAGCCGTCGGCCCGGCCCACCCACAACTGCTTGCCGTCGGGCGAGTAGGCCGGGCCTTCCTGGCCCACGTCACCACCGCTGATCTTCAGGTCGGCCCCGGCGCCGCTGCCGATGATCTGCTGAACCTTGTAGTTCTTCAGGTCGATGATGTTCAGCGCCATCCCACCGTCGGTGACGGTGGCGGCCATGTGCTTGCCGTCCGGGCTGATGGTGGACGACATGATCTTGCCGTCGTTGACGACCAGGCGCTTGCCGTAGGGGGCGAGGTACTGGTCGCTGGAGATCAGCTGCCCGTTGGCAGTGGTCTGGCCGACCTGCACCGTCCCGAAGGAGTCGGTCTCGGCGAAAGCGGTGCCGGCGGCCGCGACGGCCAGGACGGTGACCCCAGCCGTCATGAGCGGCATCCGGCGGCCGATGCGTCTGTTGCCGAGATAGACGGAGTCGTCCTTGACCGTCTGGATGCGGCGGCGTGCTACCTGCATCAAATTATCCTTTCGAGGTGGAAAGCAGTTCGACGTTGCTGTCGAACTGCCACAACGGGTTCGGCGTGTCCCCGTAAGGGGTCCGCACCAGGAAGTAGCCATTGACTTCCTTCGGTCCGTCACCGTCGGCGACGAACCGCCCGTCCGCAGTGAGGTCGAGTTGATAGATGGCCTGCCCGGTGGCCTCGCTGTCGGGCAGGTGCCATGACACGACGCAGCGCCAGTCGTTGCCCGCGCCCTCAGCGTCGTGGTCGACGTTGCCCTTGGTGCATGCGGCGCTGGACTTCAGCTGTGCCTCGGTGACGGCGGGACGGTGGAGCTGATCGGCCTGCATGCGGTAGAGATGCGCGAATGCCGTGGCCAGCGAGTGCTCCACCTTGGCCTGCTGGATGCCCGAGCCCGAATAGGTCGCGGTCGTCACCGCGGGAAGGACCGCGATCGTCACCGCGAGCAGCCCGGCCAGCGGCAGGACTCCGGCGGTGAGCGCGCGGCGCGTCAAGCCGTCATCGGTCAGATTGGTGAAGTCGCGCCGCAGGAAGAGCACATAGGCCAGCGCCGTGGCGATCACGGCCCACACCAGGCTCACCACGATGCCGATCAGGAGCGGGCCGAGCTGCTCCGGGCTGGTGAACAGTCCGTTCCACGCGATGAAGGCGTAGCCGGGCAGGGCCAGGCGCACGGCCGCCGGCAGCGGCAGCATCTGGGCCAGTTGCATCGCGAGCGCGACGAGCGCGGGCAGCAGCAGTCCCATCGGGGAGCGCCCCAGCGTGACGGACCCGAGGAGTCCGATCCCGGCGAGGGCCAATGTCGGGGCGAGCACACAGGCCCAGGCGAGCAGTACGGTGCCCGCGGCGCCGCCGGGCGTCATGAGGTGATCGTCCAGGCCGACCAACGGATGGTTGCCCACCGCCGCGAGCCCGCCGACAACGCTGGAAGTAACCAGGCCGACGACCAGCAGCAGGATGACGGTCAGGCTGGCCAGTACCTTCGCTGCGAAGATCCGCTGAGGCGACCGCACGGCCACAAGCAGGTGGCGCCAGGTGCCGAGGCGGTCCTCGGCGGCGAAGACATCGCCCGCGACCACCGACGTCAGCAGCGGAAGGGCCCAGGTGCCCGCGAAACCGAGCGTCACCAGCGGGCCCGCCCAGCCCGTGGCCTGCATCCAGCGGCCGAAGAGAGTGTCGACGGGCAGCGAAGTCTGCTGGCTCATCGCGACGACGAACAGCGCCGGCGCGATCCAGCAGGCGAGGACCAGCAGGCGGATCCGCCATTGCGAGACCTGCTTGACCAGTTCGAAGCGGTAGGCGCGCGACACCGGGATGCGACGGGCGTCGCCATTCGGGTGGTCCACGAGGGCCGCAGGTGCGGTCGCAGTCATCGAGAGTCCTCCTGCTGCTCGGTGAGGGCGAGGAACGCGGCCTCCAGCGGCGATACGACGGGTGCGAGCTCGCGCAACGCGACGCCCGCCTTGACGAGTTGCACCACCAGTTCGTCCACGGCCGGCACCAGCGCCCGCACGACGAGCGCTTCGGCGTCGTACCGCGACTGAGCGTCGTCGACGACCAGGATCCCGGCGGTCTCGACAGCAACGCGGCGGGCGGCTTGGGCATCGGAGGTGATCAGCCGATAGTCGAGTTCACGGTTCTCGGCCGCCAGCTTCCTCAGTGGGCCGGAGAAGACAACCTGCCCGGTGGCGAGGATGGTGACCTCCGAGCACAGTTCCTCGAGGTCGTCCATGCGGTGGCTTGAGAGCACGACGCTCACTCCCTCCGCCGCGAGTCGGGTGAGCACACGGTGCACGTGTCTCTTACCGGCGGGGTCCAGACCGTTGGACGGCTCGTCGAGCACGAGCAGCCGGGGCCTGGTGAGCAGGGCGGCCGCGAGACCGAGCCGCTGACGCATGCCGAGCGAGAAACCGCGGGTCTTGTCGTCGGCGACAGCGGTGAGCCCGACCTGATCGAGGGCGTCGTCGATCCCCGCCGTTCGTGCATCGTGACCGCGAAGCGCGGCCAGCGAGGCCAGGTTCTGCCTGGCGGTGAGCGACGGGTACAGACCTGGGCCGTCCACGAAACCGGCGACACCGTCAGGAGCGGCGAGCGCCCGCCCGACCGGCGTACCCAGGATCTCCAGTTGGCCCGCGTCGGCGACGGCCAAGCCCAACAGAAGACCGAGCAACGTTGTCTTCCCGGCACCGTTCGGGCCCACCAGGCCGTGAATCTGACCTGACGTCACATCCAGATCGACGCCGTCAAGTGCGACGACGTCGTCAAATGTCTTGGTGATCCCACGAGCCCGGATCGCGTTGAGTGTCTCCATGAGTCCCTTCCTTCACGGCCCTCACGGACGTTAGGGGGACAGCGGAGCATTCAGACGGAAACCGAGTTGAACAGACGAAGAACGATTAACTGCCATTTCGCCGCGCGGGGTGGTGGTGACGGCATCGCCGAACAATTCGATGCGCACCCGTATCGCTGTCCTGCCGACCTGTGTGACATGGCGGCTCGTCTAACCTGGAAAACTACATCTTGTGGTTGAACCAACGTGATTGCACCGGATGTCTCAGCAAGGCGGGTTGGTCCGTTCGCCGTCAGGCCACTGCTACAGCGGTTGACGATCTCCGCGCCGAAGCGCTGGACCCTGCCGTGTGGTTCGTGGAAAGTGGTGAGCGCGGATTACGCCTACACTCTCTGCCTGCCGACGCATGACGATCGTCCGCCCGCCGCCTGACCCGAGAGCGTTGTGCCGAAGTTCAACCGTGGCGCACCACCTCATCCTCCAGCGACTCCGACGTACTGATTGAGCCATGCCCGAACTCACCTGTCCCCGCTGCCGGCACCAGGGGCAACAGCACCGCTGGTGGGCACACCGCCACGACGGCGTGATATGCCCGCGTTGCCATCTCACCGAACGGATCACAGAGGTCCTCGACGACGGTACGGGCCAGGTCTCCCCTGCCCTGCTGCCCCTGCACGAGGCCATCCGCACCCAGCCCCGTCCGGACGCCGGGCTGGTCTGGCTGGTCGGCAACCGGCACATCGCCCCCCTGCTGGCCGATCTGGCAACCGGCCGGTTGCCAATCAGCCATGAATTCCTCAACGACCATCCCTCCCCGCAGTCCGCGGCTCACCTGCGCGACCTGCTCGTCCAGCACAAGATCCTTGAGCAGCGCGACCGCTACCTGGTCCAGTTCGAAGCCTGGCTCTCCCGAACTCTCGCCTCCGTCGAGCCGGTGGAAGACCGACAACTCATCCGCCGATTCGCCACCGGACACAGCCTGCGCCTGCGGGAACGCGCCACTCGGGAGCCCCTCACGCCGGGCCTGGTCGACCGTCCGCAGCACGAGATCAACTCCGCGAAGGCCTTCCTGGCCTGGCTGCGCGACCACGACACCACCCCGGCCACGTGCGCCCAGGCCCACATCGACACCTGGATCACCACGGGCAGTACCAGCCGCCAAGGCACCCGGGCCTTCATCACGTGGGGCGCCGGGGACGGAGTGTTCCCCCACCACCTCAGCGTGCCGTACAACGTTCAGGTCACCCGCCGACGGAAACCCGCACGCGGCACGTTCAACCACGAACAACGCCTGCGACTCCTGCGCGACATACTCGATCCCGCGACCGACTACATTCTCCGCGACCGCGCGGCCCTCATCATCCTGATCCTGTTCGCTCGGCCTCTGGCTCACATCACCGCGCTCACCATTGACGACTTGGCCCTGAACAACCACGAAGTCCGTATCAGCATCGACCGACCGCACGAACCGCGCCTGGTGCCGGATCCCTTCGCGCCAGTCCTGCGCGACCACGCCCTCAGCCGGGGCCCCCGCAACATCGAGGCCAACCGCAGCAGTCCCTGGCTCTTCCCGGGCAACCGCCCCGGCCAGCACATCCATGCCAAGCACCTGAAGAACCACCTGAGCCGCTACGGCATCGAGGTCACCAGAACCCACCTTGCGGTCCTCCGGGCTCTGGCCCAGGAAATGCCACCCGCTGCCACCGCCTTGAGCCTTGAGAGCGACTCTCACTGAACCTGGTTCGCCACGCGTTCAATCCCCGGGGCAACGTTCCAGCTCGACCCGACAGGAGGCACAGACCGTACTCACCGGACGTGATGAGGGACAGGCCGATGCGCTGGATCGATGAGCGTGGCATCACTCCGACGACGGACGAGTTGTGCCGCAGGCTTCTGCGGCTCCGAGAATCGAACTCGCGCTCTGAGCTTGGGAATCACCGGCGTCTGCACCGTTCAAGACAGGCTCTGCCCCGGGCAGATGGCCGGAGTCGGTGCTGCTACAGGGACCAGTTCGATACCCCTGTTGACTGCCGTTGACCCGGTTGAAGGGCACGAATGGGGCACGGGCGCCGGCCGTGACCGGCCAACGAGGGTGCCGATCCGGTCGGCGGCGCCAACTTGGTGGTGGGTGGCCCGGTTGCGTCTTCACCTGCCCCCCGCGCCGAGGCCGCGTTCCCCCGGCAGTGTTGACCACGGCGCCTGACCGCTCCTGCCGCCGCGGCCGGACGGGCCACGTGGCGCACGGCAGAACCTGCCACGGCCCGCGGCCCGCTCGGCCATTGGATCAGCGCGAGAAGAGCCCGATGCCCTCCGGGACCGGGCGTTCGGCGCCACCGGTCGGGTGGTTGCGGACGACCGGGGTGTCGGTCACCGGGTCCCGGGTCACCAGGGTGGACGAACCGCCGCCGTCCAGGTTCACGCCCGCGTCGGCGCCCACCGTGTCGAGTACGTCGGCGACCTCGGCGACCGTCAGGCCCGAGCCGCTCTCCGCACTTCCGTCCAGTACCAGCAAGTAGAGGCGCCGACCGTGGTCACCGACACCCGCGCCGGTCCGGGTCGCTGCGGCCTTGGTGTCCAGGCCGGGGAGGGGCTCGCCGTCCCGGAGCACCGGGAAGCCGCCCACGGCGAACTGCAAACGCCTGCCACTCGCCGTGTTCAGGCGCTCGGAGACCTTGACCTTGTCTCCGCTCCGGAGCGCGCGCAGCCGGTCCGCGCCGGCCTCCCGGCCGACCAGCACCACGGTGTCCTCAGCGATCGCGCCTGCCCCGATCGTCGCGGATCCGGAGACCACCCGGCCGTCGCGGACGGTGACCTCATAGGTGTCCGTGGAGCACGCCGCCGCCCGGACGGTGTCGGTCCCGCACACCGAGCGCTGCCGGGAGACCTCGCCCCACTTCGGGGTGAACGCGCCCACCCCGCCCACCGGGATGGCGTACTGGTTGAAGCCGCCCAGGTCGAACGAACCGGACCTGGTGCGAACGCTTCCCTTGAGCGTCAACTCGTCCAGCCGGGCCCGCTTGTCGTATCCCACCCCGATCACATCGCGCGTCGATGTGCCGGGCGGTAGACCGGGACCGAACCGCTGGCCGTCCGGCACAGCCGCCTTGAGCGCCTCACCGTGGGCGATCGCCGGGCCGACCGCGGAGTTGGTCGGGGCCACCCCCACGTGCTGGGATTCCTCGATGTTGAAGAAGTCCGCGTTGACGCCCGCGACTGCGCCCTGGACGGCGGCCATCTGGGACAGCTTGACGCGGCTGGAGACAGTGCCGGGGGTGAGCAGGTCCACCGAGACGTGCCGGTTGGTGAGGTCGGCGGTGACCAGATGCCCGGACACCACCCCGTGCGAGCCCGTCACCGAGAACGCCCGGTAACTGATGCCCGGTGCCACGGAGGCTTCGGCGGCCAGCCGGACTTTGTCCAACGCGGTCGCCTGCCCGACACCCGTACCCGTGACCACCGCACCAACGGTGGCCGCCGCGGCGACGACCGTACGAGCCCGAACAACAGATCTCATCATGTGATGTCCCGTCATAAAACTGTGCGTATCGATCTTCGACAGACGGCATGACACAGGACGGGACACAACATCGGACAACCGCGCACTGACCGAACGGCGAACTCTGGTGGCGCGCCGCCCACGGGACGCGCGCCTCTACCCGGATCAGCTCCCTCGCGGTCCTGATCGTGCCGCCGGTTACGGCACGTAGGGGCGCGCAAGATCCACGTAATGGGCCTGGATCCTCAATGGGTGGACAGCACATGAAGCTCCCGCCGGACAGAGCGACCCTTGTCGGCAATCCACCTGGCAGGAGCTTCGCCGGGCTGGAACGAGGCCGGCCGCCTGGGCTCAGCGCCGGAGCGAACGCGCCACCCAGCGCCGTATCCACCGCTTGATGACCGAACTGAACGCGTCCACCCGTGTCCATCCAGGTCGGGCTGACGGCTGCGCCGCCGCGGCAGGCTTTGAGCCGCGGCGTTTCCTCCGGGCGATTCCGGTGCGCCGCCCGGATCGGTCAGTCTCGGGTCGGACTGATCTGACGCGACGCGTCAGTGACGACCTGATGCGGGTGAGGGGCCGCCTGAACAGTGGCAGATGCCATACCGCCCAGACGGCGCCCAGCAGGAGGCCGGCCTGAAGGCGGCTCATGGACGCGCGCAGACGCGGATACGCCGTGCCGCGCCGGCCGGGCTCCTCGGCCAGTGGACCGGCGATCAGCATGCTGACGAAGAACGGGACGATTCCGCCGACGGCCGAGAGCAGTTCCCTGCCCTCGGTCAGGCTCACTCCGGGACCGCCCTTGGCGCCGCGCACGGGCAAGCCCTCGACGCCCGCGCCATCCTCATCGAGGCCACGGGCGACGTGCACGGCCGCGACCTCGCGCTCTCCCTGGTATCCCCGGCGAGGAGAACCTTCGCCCGCGAGACAGGAGCAACTCTCGCTCGGGCCCCGCAGAAGCCTCGGCAAAGGGAATGACGGAGCCGGAAAACCCGGGTGTACATCCATCGCCCGACGCCCGAAGCACCCGGCCGCCGAAAAATGGCCCCGGACCAATGAACAAACCCCACGTCACCGACCTGGGGCTTTTATGTGGAGCGGGTGACGAAAATCGAACGCCACGGTTCCGCAGTGTGTGACGGAGCGCCTTCCAGTCCGGTGCGAGTTCGCCGCTCTGCCACACGCAACCGCTCAGCGGAGTTGGCCGTCTCTTGAGGGGATACGGACTATCAGAGGAGACAAAAGTGACGATGGAGCTGGAAGCGGACCAGAGGAGGGCACGCCCCAGGGAGGTGGAAACGGCCTTCCTGCTACTCCTCGCGGCGATTGTCGTGGACGCCGCCCTCTGGGTGCTGGACACATTCGCCATCTCTCCCTCGGGGCTCGACGAAATGCGCAACGAGATGGGCGAGAGCAGAGCGATCCAGCAAGTCGCCATGTCTGCCGGTTTTCTGATTTTCACCAGCGCCTTGTTCTTGTTCTTCGTCTTCAAGATGCGCCAGGGCCGAAAATGGGCGCGGAGCACACTCGCCGCCACCGGCACTCTCGTCATGTTCTTCCTGGTCAACAGTGTGAACGCGAGTGAATTCCATAAAGAGACTGTGGCTGACGTCATTTATGATCTTTTTATCAGCGTCAGTCCGGTCGTCCTGGTTGCCGGTGCTGTCGTGCTGATGTTCCTGCCGAGGGCGAACATGTACTTCTCCTCGACCAAACACTCTCAGTAGAGGACCAGCGTCGGCCTGCTGCGGGGCGGGCCACTACGACGCCGATCTGCTGCAGCCAGGGGCCGCGCGGGACAACAAACAACCCCCGGGTCATTGGCCTGGGGGTTCCTCATGGAGCGGGTGACGAGAATCGAACTCGCGCTCTGAGCTTGGGAATCAACGGTGCTCCGGAGCGCCGCACCGCTCTGAGCAGGGTTTACGTGGGTCTGGGAGCTGTACTGGAGCCTATTGGATTGCCCGCTTCTGACCTTGGTGTACCTCCCTGAAAGGCTGGGATGGGGCTGGCCCGGCGGCCGAGCGGTTACGAAGACTGCCTGGGTGGCCCTTGGGCGGTACGGCGAGGGACTTCGGGCCCATGGCCACGGGGTGGTGTGCTCGCGCGAAGGAACGGGATACCCATCCGCTCGCGCTCGAACTGGCCGCGGCCCGCCTGCGTACGCTCTCGCTGGCCGATCTGGCCGCCGCGCTGTCCGGCCGGTACCGGATGCTGGAGACGATCCGCGAGTACGGCCTGGAGCGCCCGGCCGAGCAGGGCACCCTGACCGGCGTGCGGGACCTGGCCGCCCGTGTAGGGTCTCAAATTTCGCGGCACAATCTCAGCTTCGATGGCACAGCCGTGGCACTTACGCCGTCTTCGTGAGACTTGCTGGTGTCCTGTCGCATTCAAACAGGCGGATTTCTCACTCGATCTCATTCGGGCCGGCAGGTTCTTGCCGACCGGGCTCTGAGCGACGGACCCGTGCAACGCCCTTGTCCAGGTCGACACCAAGTGGCGTCCCCTCTCCGATCCGGACGTTCTTATGGAGCCTCTCTTGCTCCATCGCTCGCTTCACCGCCTGCGCGGCTGGAGAGAACTCCTGTAGCAGCGCAGAGGTACCCCCTTTCGTCTCGCGGTAATAGATCCACCCACGGTGCTCTGCCCACAGCAAAGCGCGATCCACCAAAATCAGGCAGACGCTGGCGGCGACGCCGACTGTCACCACAATCACAGCGCTTCTCATACCGCCGAAACGAACCAACCCCCTACCGCGTTCCACACTCCAGCAGCCGGTACGGCAGTACGACGAACGCAACTTCCGTGAAAGCCACGTCGTTTGAGAATGCCGAGGGCCGTCGCTCTCCAGCGACGTGGCACCCCGGCAGGTCAGCAGCCCGCTGTCTGTCAGATGCACTACGACAGGACAGCGGGTCGCGTACCTGGCTGGCCCCCGGACGATGTCCTGTCTCAGTCGATCGGGTCCCCGTCTCAAACGATCTGGTCCGATTCGCTCGTCGTCTCAGGTGGCCTGGTCCGTCGGAGTCCCGTCTCATCAAAGCGGTCGTCGCACACGACGCGGATCAGCGCGCGACGGAACGCGTGACGCGGAACCCTACGTCGTCGACCTGGAAGTTCGGGTGACTGCGGCGCCGCGCAGAGGCCCGGCAGCTCCAGTGCTCGTCGAACCAGCCGCCGCCACGGAGCACGCGGTAGGTGCCGTAGACCTCGGCGTCATAGATGTCCCAGCACCAGTTCCAGACGTTGCCCAGCATGTCGTGAAGGCCCCACGGGTTGGCCTGCTTGCCGCCCACGTCGTGGATGCGCTCGTGTGAGTTGCCCCGGTACCAAGCGATCTCGTCGAGCGGCCCGTAACGCGGTCCGGTCGTACCGGCACGGCAGGCATGCTCCCACTCGGCTTCGGTCGGCAGCCGGTACCCGTCGGCAGATGCGTCCCACTCGATGCCTTCACCGTTGGAGCGGAGGTGGTAGACGGGTGCGAACCCGTCGCGTTGGGACAGCGCGTTGCAGAACCGGATGGCGTCCCACCAGGAAACGCCCTCGACGGGCAGTTGGTCCCCTTCGGCGGTGCTTGGCCGCTGGCCGGTGATCTGTGCGTACAGCGCCTGGGTGGTCGGGAACGTTGCGAGCTGGTACGGCGCAAGTTCGACCGACCAACTGCGCTGTGTCCGCCGGTCCGACAGCGTTATCTGCCCCGGCGGGATGGCGATCATCTTGTTTCCTGCGCACCCGTCCATGGGCACGTGATCTTACGGGCGCCGGTACTGGCCGACCTCGGCCGACCTCAGTTCGAGCTGGCGGAAGCAGACCGGATCAACCGAGACGACAGTCAACATTCACACGCCAGGGACCCGATCAACTGAGGTTTCCGGCGACCAGGCGGCTCAAGGGATCTGGTCGCCCCAGGCCAGAGCCGCCGACACAGGCCAGATCATCTGAGACGGGACAGACGATGAGGGGACGGCGCCATGCACCTGCTCGCTGTTGTCGACCGGGCGACGACACCTGCCGCCGGCTGATGAACCGGCGGCTGACCGTGCAGGAGTCCCGCCACCGCCTGGCCCGCGCGATCTGCCACGGCGGCCGGGACCAGATCCGCCAGGCGTATCGCGAGGGCCAGGCGGATCAGCTTGCCGCCCTCGGCCTGGGCCTCAACACCGTGGTCCTGTGGAACACCCGGTACCTGGACGCCGCCGTCGCCCAGCTCCGCGCCGAGGGCCACGACATCAAGGACGAGGACGTCGCCCGGCTCTCCCCGTTCAAGGACCGGCACAACAACTTCCTGGGCCGCCACCTGTTCACCATCGAAGCCGGCGGCCCCGGCCAGAACCTGCGCGCGCTGCGCGACCCGGACGCCGGGCAGGGGACGAGCCGGACGAGGGGTGACCGGGACCCGCTCAGCCGCCGCAGGCGCAGTCTGCGGCCACCGGCGCGGGCTCGGTGCTCTCGTCCTGCCCGGCGCAGCAGGAGTCGCCGTCGAGGACGGGGCTGTTGCCCCTCTGGTCGGCATCGGCCTTGACGACGTAGACCTCCCATGGCTCCTTGCCGGGGCCGTGGACCCAGACCTTGTCCTGGAGGGCGTAGCAGCAGGACGTGTCGTTCTCCTCGAAGGTGGCGAGTCCGGCGTCCTTGAGCCGGGTGGTGGCGGCGATGACCTCGTCGGTGGTCTCCACCTCGACGCCGAGGTGGTCCAGGCGGGTCTCCTGGCCGGGCTCGCCCTCGATGAGGACGAGCTTGAGCGGCGGGGTGGTGATCGCGAAGTTCGCGTAGCCGGGGCGCCGCTTGGCGGGCTCGACGCCGAACAGCTGGGAGTAGAAGGCGACCGACGCTTCGAGGTCGGCGACGTTGAGCGCGAGCTGGACACGGGACACGAGTCTTCCCCGATCAGGTTGAATTGATGTCTGTCGATTCAACCTTGCGGTCTTGGATCGAAGAATGTCAACATAGAAGCATGTCGAAACAAGAGCTGGTGGTCCTCGGCCAGGACGGCGCCGACGGATGCTGCCCCACACTGCTGACCGCCCCCCTGGACGAGGGCCGGGCGGAGACGCTGGCAAAGGTGTTCAAGGCCCTGGGCGACCCGGTCCGGCTGCGGCTGCTGTCGATGATCGCCTCACGGGCGGGCGGTGAGGTCTGCGTCTGCGACCTCACCCCGGCCTTCGACCTGTCGCAGCCGACGATCTCTCACCACCTGAAACTGCTGAAGCAGGCCGGGCTGATCGATTCCGAGCGGCGCGGGACGTGGGTGTACTACCGGCTGCTGCCCGAGATGACCGACCGGCTCGCCGCGATTCTCACCCGCCCTGCCGGGCAGTCCCTGCCCGAACCTGCTCCCGCCGGGGCCGCCTCGTGAGCACCGGCACCGCGGCACCCGCGGGGCCGGCAGCCGGGCGGCTCTCGTTCCTGGACCGGTTCCTCGCCGTGTGGATTCTGCTTGCGATGGCTGCCGGCCTCGGCCTGGGCCGCCTGGTCCCGGGCCTGGGCGACACGCTCGCGAAGGTGACCGTCACCGGGGTCTCGCTGCCGATCGCGCTCGGCCTGCTCGTGATGATGTACCCGGTGCTCGCCAAGGTCCGCTATGACCGCCTCGACACCGTCACCCGCGACCGGCGCCTGCTGATCCCTTCGCTGGTGCTGAACTGGGTCGTCGGCCCGGCGCTGATGTTCGCGCTCGCCTGGCTGTTCCTGCCCGATCTGCCGGAGTACCGCACCGGCCTGATCATCGTCGGCCTCGCTCGCTGCATCGCCATGGTCATCATCTGGAACGACCTCGCCTGCGGCGACCGCGAGGCCGCCGCCGTCCTCGTCGCCCTGAACTCCGTCTTCCAGGTCCTCGCCTTCAGCCTGCTCGGCTGGTTCTACCTGACCGCGCTGCCCGGCCGGCTCGGCCTGGAGCAGACCGCGCTCGACGTCAGCGTGTGGGAGATCGCCCGCTCCGTCCTGGTCTTCCTCGGCATCCCGCTGCTGGCCGGGTTCCTGACCCGCCGCCTGGGCGAGAAGGCCAAGGGCCGCACCTGGTACGAGACGAAGCTGATCCCCGGGATCGGACCGTTCGCCCTGTACGGGCTGCTGTTCACCATTGTGGTCCTCTTCGCCCTCCAGGGCGACGCCATCACCTCCCAGCCGCTGGATGTCGCACGTATCGCGCTGCCGCTGCTGGTGTACTTCGCGCTGATGTGGGCCGGATCCATGGCCGTCGGCCGCGCCGTCGGCCTGGACTACCCGAAAGCGACCACGCTCGCGTTCACGGCCGCGGGCAACAACTTCGAGCTGGCCATCGCGGTCGCCATCGCCACCTTCGGCGCCACCTCCGGCCAGGCCCTCGCCGGAGTCGTCGGCCCCCTCATCGAGGTCCCCGTCCTCATCGGCCTGGTCCATGTCGCCCTCGCCGCCCGCCGCTACTTTCCCCAGCCCACCACGGAGGCCGCTTCGGCCGCCGTCCCGGAAGGTCCCGCCCGTGTCTGAGAAGTCGAAGCCATCCGTGCTGTTCGTCTGCGTCCACAACGCCGGTCGCTCCCAGATGGCCGCCGCCTGGCTGACTCACCTGGCGGGCGACCGGATCGAGGTCCGCTCCGCCGGGTCCGCCCCGGCCGACTCGGTGAACCCTGCCGCGGTCGAGGCCATGCGCGAGGTCGGCATCGACATGTCCGCCGAGACCCCGAAGATCCTCACCATCGACGCGGTCAGGGCATCCGACGTCTGCATCACCATGGGCTGCGGCGACACCTGCCCCGTCTTCCCGGGCAAGCGGTACCTCGACTGGAAGCTCGACGATCCTGCTGGGCAGGGCGTTGACGCGGTCCGGCCGACCCGCGACGAGATCGAGCGGCGCGTCCGCGGCCTGCTCGCCGAACTCGGAGTCCAGACGGCATGACCGCCGACACGATGTGAGATGGCCAGGCGTCAAGTCGTCGTCCAGGGTGTTGCGCTTCTCAATTCCGCGCGGTAATTGGTCCCTTGTGGCACGCGGGCCCGAAATGGTCTAGACAACAAACAACCCCCGGGTCATTGACCTGAGGTTCGTCGTGGAGCGGGTGACGAGAATCGAACTCGCGCTCTGAGCTTGGGAATCACCTGGCACTTGATCGCTTCGGGTACCTCTGACCAGCCAAAACCCTGTGTGGATGTGCTCCTGGTCAGCGGCCGGATGATGCCCGTAGCGACCGCTGTTTACCCCTACGAATGGCACGTGGTGGCACGCGGCGCCCGTAGGCCCCATGTGGGGCGGTCCCTTGTGAGAGGTATGGCATGAACTCCGTACGCAGATGGGAGAGCAATGCTCAGGGCGAATGGTGGCCGCCGCGCGAGAAGTCGAGGTCAACGCCTACGAAGCTGAGTTGGCTGACCAGCGGTACGGCGCCGGTCGCCGCCTGGTCGTGTGTCGACCGGCGCAGGTCGGTCACCACGGCCGCCGGCACGGTCAACGTAAGGGCGTCAGCCGGTCATTGACAGCCCTGGTTCTGGCGACCGTCGAGAACAGCCACAAGGTCCTCAAGGATCCCAATGAACTCTGGAGTCGGGATCTCTACCACGAAGACCTCGCCCACACGCTCGGGATGCTTGATCAGGTGCTCCTCACGCCAGAATTGCAGCGTGATCACTAAGCGGTCCCCGTCGCGGAAGAGGTGGGCCGTGGCGCTGTCGGTCGTGGGTCCCCAGCCCAGGCCCGGAACTGGTTGCGAAACCTGTAGTCGGTCTGGGTCTCATCGTCAGCCCCGGCACGGAGCCAGAGGCGTCGGTGTGTGGCTTTCGCGGACAGGCCGTCGAATGGCAGCGGAGAGCCTTTACCGGAGCGCAGCCAGGCGGCCGTGTCCAGCACCGCGAGGCGGAACTGGATGACAAAAGCCATGTTGTCGTCGCAGGTCAGCAACTTCCCCGCTGCCCACGGGTCGACCGGACGCAGCGCCTGGTCCCACTCGCCGACCTCGGCGGCGAACCTGTGCGTGTCTCCCAGAACCACGATTACGCTGGGACCCTCGCAGGCACAGCGCCTCATCCGCAACGTTCCCCGCTCGATCTGGCGCGGTGGTGGTGCGGGCTCCGGAGACCTGTCTCCGCCCGGCCCGCAGTCCCCGCAACAATCCTGAGTGGCCGGCCACCGGGACGTTCGTCCACCGTAACCACCGCCGACCGAACCAGCTCGCCCAGTCCTTCCCCCGGCTCCTGAAGGTCGACGGCCTGGACCTACGCGTCACGGACCTGGACGCGATCGACAGAAGCCCGGTCTTCGACCTCGCGCCGTACTTCCGGCGCTGGACTCGATGCCGGGGAGGCGGGCGGTCGGCGACACGCCGGGTTGGGATCCGCACCTCGCCCTCCCACCCGTCGTGATCCCGATCCCCGGTGCATCTCGTCCCGGGAGCATCCGGGACTCGCTGTTCGCCGCCGAGGGAGCCTCCGCCCCCTAAAGTGCGGAGTGGCCCCGTTTGTACTGTGCGGACCTGAACATTTGAAAGGAAAACCGTCGTGAAGACCTTCACCATGCCCGGCACCGACATCCTCGCTCCGAACGTCGTGCTCGGCCTGATGCGTATCGCCGACAAGACAGACGAGGAAGTCCGCGAACTCGTCCGCACCGCGCGCGATGCGGGCATCGACTTCGTTGACCACGCCGACGTCTACGGCGGCGAGCTGCACGATTGTGAACGCCGCTTCGCCGACGCGATGGCGCTGAGCCCGTCCCAGCGTGACGAGATCACGATCCAGACCAAGGCGGGAATCGTGACGGACGGCCCGTACTACGACTTCTCGTACGAGCACATCGTCAAATCGGTCGAGGGCTCACTCGCGGCCCTACGGACCGACCGTATCGACATCCTGCTGCTGCACCGCCCCGACGCGCTGGTCGAACCCGAAGAGGTCGCCCGCGCCTTTGACGAGCTCGAATCCTCGGGCAAGGTCCGCGCCTTCGGCGTCTCGAACCAGACCCCGCGCCAGATCGACCTGCTGCGCCGGTACGTGCGTCAGCCCCTCGTGGCCAACCAGCTCCAGCTCTCGATCACGCACGAGCCGATCATCGCCCAAGGGGTCTCCACGAACATGCTCGCGGAGCAGCAGTCGGTCACCCTCGACGGCGGAGGGATCGTCGACTACTGCCGGCTGAACGACATCACCATCCAGGCGTGGTCTCCCTTCCAGGCCGGTTTCTTCACGGGTGTCTTCCTCGGCTCGCCGGACTACCCGGAGCTCAACGCCGTTATCGACCGCTTTGCCGGCCAGTACGACGTCCCCGCCATCGCGATCGCGACTGCCTGGATCACTCGCCACCCCGCTCAGATGCAGGTCGTGCTCGGCACCACCAACCCGGAGCGCGTCGCGGGCGCCGCCCAGGGCTCAGAACTTCCACTCACCCGGGCCGAGTGGTACGAACTGTTCCGCGCCGCGGGCCACCTCGTTCCCTGAATCCGGATGCGCGGCGCCACCTGATCATGCCCCTGGTGACCGCTGTTTACCACCCCTACTGGCACGTTGTGGCACGGCCCTCGCGCTTGTGACGCAGCGCGGCCCGGCTGGAAGCCGAGGCCGCTGTTGGCACTGGTGACGAGGGTCGTGCGGCAGGTCTGGGCGGGCAACTGGGCGCTGGTCCACCTGGGTACGTGGGCTCCTCAGAGTGAAGCGGGCGGGTAGGCCCGTTGGCTAGTGCGGTGACAGTCGGGGGAACGCGTTGGGCGCCCCAGAGCCCTATGTCGAGTTCGGCTATCCAGTCGATGCCCAAACTTTGGCCGATTGAGGTGTCTGCGTTGCGGTGACGGTGAACTTCTCCGTTGTCGCCGCGAGTCGCCGCTCATGGCCGGAGAATGCGTGGGGCCCGCTGAGGATGTTGCGATAGAGCTCGTAACCCGATCTTGTAGTGCGGTGGTGTTCGTCCGTAACCGGTGTGGTGATGGAGCCGTTCACGTGGGTGTGAGCGTGAAGCCGTGGGTCGTGGACGACGGGTTGTGGGCGGTGGTCAAGCCTGTGCTGCGTTCGTGGCTGGAGCGGTCGCCCGGGTCTCGGCCGGCGCCGGACCCTGTGCCTGCAGGGAGTGCTGTTCGTGCTCCACACCGATCCCTTGACATCAGATGCCGTTGGAGCTGGGCTTCCGCACCGGCGAGACTTGCTGGCGACGCCTGGAGCGTTGGCAGGACGCGGGTGTGTTCGAGCAGCTGCACCGCATATTCCTGTCGCGGCTGAGTGCGGCCGCCGAACTGGGCTGGTGTCGCGTGGGCGTGGATGCCTCCCACGTGCGCGCGAAAAAGGGGTCCGCCGCGACGGGCCCGTCACCGGTCGACCGCCGCAAGACTGGCAGCAACTCCACCTGATCAGCGACAGCAACGGAATTCCGTTGAGGGTCGTCACCGACGGCGAACATGAACAACGTCACCCAGACCATGGCCCTGATCGACCGCTTCCCCGGGGTCGCCGGCCGTGTCGGCCACCCGTGAAAGCGCCCCGAGATCCTGCTCGGCGACAAGGCTACGACAGCGAACCGGTCCACAACGGGCTGCGGCACTGCGGCATCCTGCCCATAAGCTCCCCACGGGGTGCACCCGACATCGAAGTGGTGTCATGGAGATTCCGATGATCGCAGAATTGGTAACTGCCTGTGTCAGCATCCTGATTGCCATCATGGCCTACTGGTTGAACCATCAAGGAGAGACTCGAAGATCTCTGAGGAAAGCGCGGATCGACTGGGCGAGCAGTCAATTAGAAGACCTCTACGGCCCACTTCTCGTCCTCACGGAAACGAATGAGAGGGCGTGGAGTGAGTACTGCAGACGCTACATTTTATCCATTGGTGCAGGCCCGGCCGAGATTCCGCTGCCGGAAATGGAGGAGGCACGGTGGCGCACGTGGGTAGAAGAGATATTCGCCCCCACGGCCCAGAAGATACGGAGATCATTACCGCCCGGGGAGACCTGATCATCGGGGGAGAAATGCCGCCTGTGGTCCTGGAATTTTGTGCGCACGCAGCATCCCATGACGTCCTTCTGGCGAACTGGGACGGATCCGGACCAAGCAAATCTCCCTTAATTCGCCATCCCGGGAACAGATTTCTGTCCTACGTCCGTGAGTCGTACGGATTGCTAAAGGCGGAACAGGCATTACTACTCAAGGGCGCATGAGGCCCGTCGAGCCGGATTGAATCAACCAGCACGCTGATTAAAATGGAAGGAGACTGTTATGAAGATATTTGCGATGCTGGCCGTCGAGAAGTGCGCCTTCCTCGTCAAAGGCAAGGCGAGGCTTTCCTTCGGATCTTCCGGCTCCTCTGGCTCTGCAATACCGATAGTCATCCTCTGATTCTAAGGTCGCCGACACCGGAACTCCCTGCCTTTGATCTCAAGTGATCAGTTTTGATCAATGAGGGCCTGCTCGAACACTCCCGATGCCCTGATTCAGGAAGGCAAGCCCGCTTGGAAGTCGTAACGAGATCACGATGCCCGTCGGCAGAGGCGTCGCCAGGAGATGAGTTCGCAGGCGAGTGAAACAAGGGCGTCGTCCCAGCGGATGGTAAGACGCTTGAACTGGTGGAGTTGGGCGACGGTCTGCTCGACGACATAGCGGAGCCTGCCGAGGTCGATGATATCGGGCTCGTCCCGGCGAGAGATGACCGGCATAGTGGGGCCGAAGAAGGGAACGGTCGCGATGTGGGTGCGGGACCGGCTGCGGCGGATGAGGACTGCGCCGCCGGGAAGAGCAGAACCGCCGAAGTCCGGTACAGGTTCACCGGTGTGGTGGCAGAACGGCAGTGGCGCTTCGGGCCTGGAGCCCGCCAGGTACTCAGTGTCGGGCCGGTCACTCAGTGTCGGGCCGGTCACTCAGTGGTGGTAGCCGGCTGCGGTTCCTCCGCCAGTTGGTCGGGGACGGCCGCCGCGAGGTCGAGGCAGCGGGTCATGGCGAGACCAGGGCCGTCACGTGCATCACTGCTCGGTATTCGAGACTACTCGACGCGGCTTGGCTTCCAGGGTTCTACCCCGTGATCAATCCGACCGTAAGGGCAATTATGGCAAGCGAATGGCGCGGAAGACCGGAAAGGTCTAGACAACAAGGAAGCCCCAGATCTCTGACCTGGAGCTTTTTCATAGAGCGGGTGACGAAAATCGAACTCGCGCTGAGCGAAAGGGAATCACCCGGTACTGCATAGGCTTGCCCGCCTCTGACCTGGGGAAACGTGCCCCTGGAGGCGTGCCGCAGTGGCTTCGTTCGGGCCTCTGCTGACCACTGTTCACCGTCCTGACTGGCACGTAGTGGCACGCCCACCCCCGGGTGGTCGGCCGAGAGCTGAGCGGGACCGGCCGCGCCCGGTACGGCAGCAGGGCCCGGACCGTGCGTCGCGGTCCGGGCCCTGCCCCGTGCGGTGCCGCCCTGCGGCGGCGGTGCGTCAGCTCTGTGCGGTGTCGTCGCCCGTCTGCCCGGCGCCCTCGGCTGCGCCCTCGGCTGCGCCTGCCTTCTCGCGCATCTTGCGCACCAGCTCCGCCTTCCGGTCGGCGGCACCATTGCGGTCGAGGTTGCGGTGCGGACCATTATTCTGCCGTTCGGCGCGGGACAGCCTCTTGCGCTGGCCGCCGCCCATGCCCACGGGGTTGTTGATGTTCTTGCTCACGGTCATGGGTTCTCCCGGAGTGATGTGAAGTGATCTACGGATTTATCGGTGGGGGACGGGCGCAGCGACGTCGCGGGACGTCAGCAGGGGCCCATCACGCTCCCTCTCGTAAATCGGCGTCTGGAAGAACATGACAAAGACGTTACCCGGTTCCGTCGGCCCCGCACGCCAAGCCTTCCGCCGCCCCGGCGTCGGCCGGGCTTTCGGCGAGCGCCCGGGGTCCGCCGTTTCCTTCCGGGAATCTCAGCACCGCCAGCACCCGCCGGTGCTCGCCGCCCGCCCGGGGCAGGTCCAGATGGACGCTACTGGGCCGCCGCGGGCGTGGTCAGTGGTTGCGAGCACACTGACGGCATGAGCACCGGATCCGTGGACCCCGGCGCACACCGACGCGACAGCCGAGTCATCGGCCTACCCATGACCGACCCGACAAACGAAACGGACCGCCGGAGAACCCGACGGCCCGTCACGAAAATTCGAGGTTGAGGCGAGGTCAAGGCGGTTACGGCACGCGAATGGCACGGGCAAAGAGGTCTAGACAACAAACAAGGCCCTGGTCTCCGACCAGGGCCTTCATCATGGAGCGGGTGACGAGAATCGAACTCGCGCTCTGAGCTTGGGAATCACCCCGGGCTTCGGCCAGATAATGGCCTCTGACCTGGGGTGATGGTCGTTTGTGGCCGTTCGCTCAAGGCCTCGGTGAAGCCCCTGGTGACCGCTGTGTACCGACGGTACTGGCACGTTGTGGCACGGCCCCGTTGCGCTGAGTCCTGGGAGACGGTCGGCCTGGTCGGGGAACTGGACGCTGGTCCCCCTGGATGCGGCGGCTCCTCGGAGTGAGACGGGGAGGGTAGGTCCGCTGAGGCTGATGTGCTTTCCCGGCCGGTCGGGCGGGCGGATCAGCGCAGTCCGGCGAAGAGATCGTTCTCGGGCACGGCCGCCTCGGTGGCGTCCTGGACGCGTACGAAGGTCTCTATGCCCATCAGCTCGCCGAACCTCTCCTTGCCCATCTTGAGGAAGAAGATGTTCTCGCCCTGACTGGCGTGCGCGGCCAGCGCGTCGAACTTCTGACCGCTGAACGTGGTGGTGTCCACCCACGTGGTGATCTCCTCGTCGGGGAGGCCGATCTCGGCCATCGCGGCGGCCTCCGCAGGATCCGGCTCCGGCATGTCCTCCTGAAACTCGCGCATCGTCTCCCCGAACCGCTGCATCATCGAGCGGGGCATCGTCGTCCAGTACACCTTCGGTGTCAGCGCGGTCATCTCCAGCGCCGCCATCGTGATGCGGTGCGCCTGGATGTGGTCGGGGTGGCCGTAGAAGCCGTTCTCGTCGTAGGTGACGACCACATCGGGTCGGTAATGGCGCATGAGTTCCGCGAGCCGGGCGGCGCCTTCCTCCACGGGGGTCTGCCAGAAGGATCCGGGGGCGTCGTTGGTCGGCCAGCCCGTCATTCCGGAGTCGGCATAGTCCAGCATCTCCAGATCGCTGACCTTCAAGACGTCACAGCTCGCATCGAGTTCTTGACGGCGCATCGAGGCGACGGTCGCCGGATCGTGACCGGGATCGCCCGGCTTGACACCCTCCGGTCCGTCACCGCAACTGCCGTCGGTACACGTCACGAGAACCGTGCGGATGCCTTCCGCCGCGTACCGCGCGAGGACCCCACCGGTTCCGGTGGCCTCGTCGTCGGGGTGGGCGTGAACTGCCATAAGCGTCAAGGGCCGGTCAGTCATGAAACAAGTCCTCCTGCGGAAATACGTCTTGGTCCGTGTGCGCGGCGGGCGTACCGCGACCCCGGGAGCCCGGATCCTGGTGGGGCGGACGACCTTGTGGTCTCCGTGTTCCCCGCCCGTGCGGCGCCGGTCCCTCGGTCGATGCAACCGTGCCGACCGGACCGGCTGTTCCCGGCGCGGCCGCTCAGCCTTCCAGGCGTCGACGTCTCCACGCGAACGAGGTACAGGCACGACCCGCTCGTCTCGGCGCCACGTCGGATCCGACTTCCCTCCGGCGCAGGCCGTGAGATTCCGACACGAAAGTCGAAACCCTACAGCGGTCCCCGGGGGCCAGTCCGCCGGGGGCAGACAGAAGAGATCCACGAAGGGCCGGCCATGCGGGCCATACGGCCTCGTCTTCATGGGTGAGCGGGGTGCGGCCCTCCGGGGCGCCAGCTCCGGCCGGAAGTGGCCCACTGCCCGTGCCGCGATCGGCATGCCGAAGGAGTTTCGCTTCTACGACCTGCGGCACCCTGGGACCCTCGCCGCCGACAGCGGCGCCAAGCTGAAGAACCTGGTGGTTCGCGGGTCCAGTCGTCCGAGCGGGCTCAGCTGATCTACTGGCACTCCACCGAGGCGCCGGCGCAGGCGCCGGCGCCAATGACGCAGTCTTCCGCCGCCGCATGTCAGTAGGCCCGCGTCCGGCATCGGCTCGGTCAGCGCCGCCCGCCGGCTCGTGTCCCCGCACCCGGCTCCGACGCGCTACGGAGCTGTTCGACCGGATTACGGAGCGGCTGTCGCCGCGCAGCGCGGGATAGCGACGTTCAAGGCTCGTCGGGCGGTCTCCCTGACGAACAGCAGCCGCACCGCGCGGGTGCTTGACGCGCCGCTTGATCGCCAGTTCATCGTCGGCCAATCGTCTCCTTCGACACTGAGCCGCCGCTGTCACGACCGGCCGTCGCGTCCCCGCTCCCGCCCCCTGTCGTCAGGCTTTGTCCCGGAGCGGCCTGAGTGCGGCGGCCACGAACGAGGCCACCAGCGGCCGGCGATCCTGCTCGGCCCGGGCGAGCACCAGACGGATGGGCGGCGCGTCGGCCACCGGGACGCAGACCAGGCCGGCCGGCACCGGTTCGACCAGCGAGCGCGGCAGCATCCCGATCATCCGGCCCACCGCGACCAACTGGAGCATCTGGACCACGCTGGCGATCTCCGGGTCGGTGCCGTCCTTCCCGGGTATCCCCTGCCAGCGTGGCAGTACCTCACCCTCCAGATCGGCCATGCGCACCGAAGTGCGCCCGGCCAGCCGGTGTCCGGCCGGGACGACAGCCACGCGGTCCTCGGTGTGCAGCGTCTCGTGGGCCAGGCCGTCGAGGTCGTCGAACGGCGCGTAGAGCAGGCCGACGTCGGCCCGGCCGTCAAGCAGGAAGTCGGCCCGGTCGGCCGGGCCGCTGAACAGGATGTCCACCTGGCGGGCGTCGGACTGGTTCGCGTATTCGGCCAGGAGCCCGGAGAGCAGGCCGGCGTCGCCGCCGCTTTTGAGTACGAGCCGCAAGGGGGCCTGGGTATCGCCGGCATGCTGGGCGTGCCGGACGGCGGCGCTCACCGCGTTGAGCGCGTGCCGGCCATGTTCCTGCAACGCCTTCCCGGCCGGGGTCAGCTCGACGTGCCGGCTGGAGCGGATGAAGAGCGGGACCCCGAGCCGGGTCTCGACCCGTCGGATGGCCTTCGACAGCGCCGGCTGGGCGATCGAGAGACGGACGGCGGCCCGCCCGAAGTGCAGCTCCTCGGCGAGGGCGATGAAGTACTCAAGCTCGCGGGTCTCCAGTTCGACCATGCCTCCAGGTTATCGCCGCATGGCAAACCGGTCTTGGACGCCGGCGTTGTACGGAGCCAACATTGACCGCATAATCAACCACACGATGATCGTCTCCTTCGATCAACCGCTGCCTGACGCCGAGCTCGACCAGTACCTCGCGGATATCGAACAGGTCATGCTCGACTCCGGACTCGTGCAGTCGGTCGTCACCCGGCGCCACATCCCCGTCCCCGGCGAGGAGGCCATTCCGGCCCTGATCGCGACCGCGATCGTGCGGGTGACCGTCGCCGACACCGACACGCTCGCGAAGGCGTTCACCGCGCCGGGCCTGCACGAGGTCATCGGCCGCTGGCAGTCCCGGCACCCGTACAAGGTCGCCTGGGCGAACCACACGGCGCTGGCATGAGCGAACGCCCTGTTCCGCCTGACATCCCCGGAGACCGTGGAGCCCACGACGTAAGAAGGGAACCGCAGTCCGGGCCGCGAGCGGGGGATCAAGTTCCCGGCAGGGGATGACGGGTTGCTCGGCCACGTACGGGTGCCGGTGCCGGTGCGGCCCCGCCGTTTCACAGGCGACGGGGTCCGGCTGCCTCGGCCAGAGGCCTACGGTGTCGGCGAGGCTGGCCGGATCGTGCGGTGCCTCCACCGTCTGGTCGCCGGGAACGGCAGCTCAAAGCGCGTTCGCCGGTACATCGCCACGCTGGATGACGCGCCATGACTGCCATCCGCGGCAGGCGATGTAGGCGAAGATCGTGAGCGCCGCGACGGTGGTGTCGGTGATCGAGGACTGCATGCCCTCGGTGGTGTCCAGGATGGTGAAGGCGAGCACCGTTGCCGCGACCTTGTGGAAGATGACCATTTCCCAGATCGCCGGAACGTGCCGGGGCCGGTAGGCGAGCATCGCCCACATCGCGCTGAACACGAGGTATCCGAAGGTTCGCCAGCCCTCCACCATCATGCGGTCGTCGCTCGCTTCCGCCATCAGGAAGAAGCCGTTGATGAACACCGCGAACGTCACTGCGGAGTTGAGGCCCATCAGACTGCGCCCGATGAGATCCCAACGCGTGGTGGTCGCTTTGGCCGCTGTGGTCGCTGCGCTCATGACGAGAGTCCTTTGGCGAGGGGAGATCCGGGAATCGAGAACACTGTTCTCTGTTGAGGAAGGCCATGCCTCACCCCCGGGGCGAAGTCAAGAACAGTGTTCTCGTTCGGTCGAGGCTGCGGGTGTGGGCGCGTGGGTGGAGCGGGTCGGCAGTCGGACGTTGGGGTTGCCGGACGGCTTCCGCTTCTACGATTTCCGCCACACCAGGTGCACCCTGTCGCCGCGGTCCGGCGCGACGCTCAAGGATGCGATGGTGTGCGCAGGGGCGGACCTAGGAGAAGGGCTGAGGCCGGCCCGGACGATCGGGCATCGGGCACGGAACGGGCACATGACGCCTAGGCGGGTCTAGACAGCAAACAAGGCCCAAGTCGCTGACTTGGGCCTTCGTCGTGGAGCGGGTGACGAGAATCGAACTCGCGCTCTGAGCTTGGGAATCAACGGCGCTCCGGAGTGCCGCAGTGCTCCCACCAGGGGTTGCTTGGGTCTGCGAACTATGTGGGAGCCCGCTGGATTGACCGCTTCTGACCATGGTGTACCGCCCTGAAGGGCTGGGGCGGGGCTGGCCCGGCGGCTGAGCGTCTACCAAGACGGCTTCAGTAGCCCTGGGGCGTACGGCAAGAGACTGCGGACCCATGGCCGCAGGGGCGCGTCCGCACGCGAAGGACTCGGAGTCTCGTCCGCTCGCGCGAACGGCTCGAACATCTCCGCCCCATCAAGAAGACACGCCATCGCAGACCGCACATGACCAACTCCTACTCGGGCTCGTCGTTGTCGGCCAAGTCGTCGATCAACCGGACGAGGAGAGGGGGAACCTTGAATCCGGAAGCTCGGCCGGGGCCGTTGTCGTACTCGGCGGTGAGGACCGGCACCGCCGAGTCCGGGACGACCTATTTCTCCATCAGATTCCGGCTGATTCGTGTGATGGGTTTGGTCAGGCCTCTCAGGCTGCGCTCGTCGTCGCGTCGTGCGGCGGCGCGCCACTCACGGTGATCCGTCAGTACATCGAGCAGCGAAAACGTCCGCTGTGACCTGCGGGTCAGAGCAGTCCTGAGATGCGTTTCCCGCCCCGGCTGAAGCCGGGGACACTCACGCGAGATCAGGGATGGGGACGTTGGGCACTATCAGCCGTCCACGAATGGTTGGGGTGCACAGCAGCGGCCGGCGAGCGCACACTCCTGCCCAGGGACCGTCTTACGGCGGGCCGTTTGTGGGTGTCGTGAAGAGTTCGCGCACGGTTCTCGGGATTCGGTCACGGGAGCGGAAAACTCGGAGGGCTCACTCGGTGCTTTCGAAACAGTCGGGCGCCGCCCCATGCGATAGGAGACCGATCACTGATGTTCACTCTGGTACGGAGCAGAGTGCGGACAGCCGCGCTCGCGCTCTCGGCCGTCGCGGCCCTCGCTTCAGGCACGATCGCGACGACCGGCGCGGCAGCAGCACCCGCTCCTGCGAAACAGGGGCCGACCTCGGTGGCGTACGTCGAGGTGAACAACAACAGCATGCGGAACGTCGGCAAGTACACCCTCGCCAACGGCAGCGGCAACGTTTTCGACGTCGCGGTGATCTTCGCGGCGAACATCAACTACGATACGGGTACGAAAGCGGCGTATCTGTACTTCAACGCGAACGTGCAGCGCGTCCTCGACAACGCCGCCACAGAGATACGACCGTTGCAGCAGAAGGGCATCAAGGTCGTCCTCTCTGTGCTCGGCAACCATCAGGGCGCAGGCTTCGCCAACTTCCCCTCCCAGCAGGCGGCTTCGGCGTTCGCGAAACAGCTGTCGGACACCGTGACCAAGTACGGCCTCGACGGTGTCGACTTCGACGACGAGTACGCCGAATACGGCAACAATGGCACCGGCCAGCCCAACGGCAGCTCGTTCGTGCAGCTGGTGACGGCGCTACGCGCGAACATGCCGGGCAAGATCATCAGCCTGTACAACATCGGCCCGGCCGCGTCGCGCCTCTCCTTCGGCGGCGTCGACGTGTCGTCCAAGTTCGACTACGCCTGGAACCCGTACTACGGCACCTGGCAGGTCCCCGGCATCGCACTGCCCAAGTCGAAGCTGTCGCCGGCGGCCGTCGAGATCGGCAGGACCTCGCAGAGCACGTCCGCCGCCCTCGCCCGCCGCACCGTCAGCGAGGGATACGGCGTCTACCTGACGTACAACCTCGACGGCGCCGATCGCAGCTCCGATGTCTCCGCGTTCACCCGGGAGTTGTACGGCAGTGACGCCGTCTACACGCCGTAAGGCGACCGCACGCCCCGGCACGCGCTGTTCCCCCGGGCCGAGCCGCATCCCGTAGGGCCGCGCCCCGTACAGGCCGCGCCTTCGATAACGATGTCGAGGGCGCGGTCGTACGTCATGGCCACGCCGACGCTGCCCGCTCCCTCCGGACCACGCAGGTCTCTGGCGGGCTGCAGCCGAACGTCCCGCGAGCGTGTCTGGTCCTGCCCGAGGGCGGGGCAGAGCCTTGAACTGACCGTCGGTTGCCTGCTCAATAGTGACCAACGACGACCCTGCTGGCGCCCGTTGCGGCGCACACCTCGTCGGTGGGCTCCAGTGGCACGGCTCCGCTCGCGGCGATCCTGCTGGCGACGGCGATGCGCCGGTAGCGGTGCGCGAGTTCCTTGACGGCGTGGGTGTGTACTCGGCGCATGCGCCGAGTCGAGCGGGTCGCCCAAACGAGGGGTGCGTGACGCGAGTCACATGAAATCGACCATTTGAGGGACGCTCGCCGAACATACGGGCGAATGGCCCGGGGCTCACCGCCTGAGTGGACGTTTCCGCCTCTCAAGTGGTGCGCAAGTGGTGCGAGAGGCCATGAAAGGTCTAGACAACAACGAAGCCCCGGGCCGATGACCTGGGGCTTTTGTGTGGAGCGGGTGACGAGAATCGAACTCGCGCTCTGAGCTTGGGAATCCATTGGCTCCGGGGCGCCGCATGGCCTCTGAACTGCCTAAATAATCGATCCAGAGCAGCTTAGGGTTCCCTTGTGGATGCTGCTGGTTACCGCTCTTTACCGCTCCAACTGGCACGTTATGGCACGGTCGGGTTGTTTGCTGCGGACGAAGAATGGCCCTCGCCATGTGACCGTAATCGGGCACATGGTCGCTCTGGCCTACTGGCCGCCACCGCGGGGTGCTCGGGCTCGGCCGCTGGACTTTCCCTCCGTGTCCACACGGTCCGTAACGGGCGGCGAGGCCGGTAGTCGCCGCGCGACTACGTCGGCTGGCTCCGGATCTGCTCCGCTGGCACATGCCTCGGATCGCTCCCGACGGGCGGCTCGGTCCCGGCCTGACCATCTCCCTGGCCCGTTACGGGAGTTCCGGCGCCACGCCGCTGCAGTTGGTGGTGCGGACACCGCCGGCCTGGGCGGACGCCGGACAGCGGATATCCCTGGGCCTGTGAGAGGAGTCCGGGGACGGCGCCTCCGGGCACCCGCTGCATCCGCACCCGCACCCGCATCCCGACCGGCGTTTCCGGCTCGACCTGCACCGGTATCTCTGGGATTCCGAGCGGAGCGGCGAACTGGCGCGGCGGTGCGGTGCGGGCGTGGCGCTGTCCATGGTGCCGTCCGACCAGCCCTACGTATTCGCCCGGCCCCTCTCATCCGATCGGCCGGACGTGCCTGACCGGCCAGATCGGTCCGCCGTCCACGATGACTCGTGGGCGTTGGCACGGTGGGCCGTCGAGGCGGAGTTGCTGTTGGGGGCCGAGGGCCACCTTCGCGGGGCCTTCACCGTGCGGCTCGGTGCGCGGAGCCGCGCCGTGCTCGAACTCGTCGCCCCCGACGACAGCCATGCCCCGACGTTCCGGCCGCTGCGGGAGACGCTGCCGCCGCAGGAGGTCGCGGTGCCTCCGGTGCTGCCGGAGGCGGCGGCCCGGGTCCTTCCGGATCTGGAGCTGCTGCGGGCCGGGCTGGTCGCGACCGATCGCCCGCATCCGCTCGTCGCCTCAGCATTGGCGGCGTTCGGCTCAGCGGTTTCGTCCGGCTCGGGTCCGGCGACCGGCCCTGCCCTCCAGCCAGGTGATCCGCACCGGGTGGAGTGCCGGGGTGAGGTCCACTGGATAGCGCTGCGGGACGGGACACTCACGGCGATCGATCACGACCCGGCACAACTGCGGCGGGAAGAGCTGTTGGTGGCGCTCGGCGGTCCTGCGCTGCCCTGCCTGCGGGCGATCGACGAGGTGCACCGTGACCCGGAGGCACTGCCTGCGGTGCGGGAGCGACTGGGCCACGGTGACGTCGCTGGGGCCCTGGCCGTGGTCGAGCGGCTGCTCGGTCCCGGCGCGGTCCTGCGCGAGGGACCGCTGCGGAAGGAACCGGAGTCGGCTGCGGCCCGCCGCATGGACCACGGGCTCTTCTGTTTGGGGTTGGCCGCTGTGCGTCCCGGTACCGGTTCGGCGGCGGGCGGAATGGCCTCGGACCCGAGGCACGCGGAGGTGGGCCACCGCCCCCGACTGGACCGCCGTACGCCTCCGGCGATGCGCCTCAAGCGGAGCAGCCGGGCCCGGGCCCGTACCGGCCTGTACTTGAGTAACAGCTGACCGGCTGCCCCACCTGAGTCCCGTGCGCGCGCCGCGTATTGGGCGCGGTATGCCCACGACAGCCGTACACCCATGACATCAGGGACGGGCCGTCCCGTTCCTTTATCCCACCCAAGGTGATGCCCATGACCTCCAGTACCCTCCTGCCCGCCCCGCTCCCGGCCCCCGGCGCTCCCGCACCCACCCCCGCCGACGCACCCGGAACCGGCGCCCAACTCGCCGTCGCCGACGACCTCCTGGCCCTCCTGCGCACGACCACCACCGAGCCGCGCCCCGACGAGCAACTCGAAGCCCTCACCCTGGCCGTCGCGGCCGACCTGCCCGTGCCGCTATGGGGCGAGCCGGGCATCGGCAAGACCGCGGCTCTGACGCAGCTCGCCGCTTCCCTCAACCTGCCGTTGACGACCGTTGATCGCCAGCGTCCACGAGCCGACCGATTTCTCCGGGCTGCCCATCGTCGGGGGCTTCGCTTACGACCGGGCCGAAGCGGAGACCCTGTTGGCGATGGCTGCCGCGCTGCTGCGGAACGTGCCTGGCACCAGCGCGTGATGTGGCACCAAGACGACGAGGACCAGGAGCCCGCCAGCGGCCACGGCGCGGCGAAACGAGAAACCGCTGTATCACGGGCCCCTGCACTGAGTACGACAGATGCCCGTCTTGCATGCCACAGAGGCGGGCCTACCGCCGATCCATCCGTACGCTCCGGTGACGCCCGGCCGCTACGTCACGCCCGGAACGGGCGGGCTGCCTCATATCATGATGCAGCCATTCCCCCTGTCGGTCGCCGGGGATGCCGCTGCGACACCTGTCATCGCCCTTGTTGCCAAGACGGTCAAGCAGACGAGGGTGGTGACCGGCAAGATTTTGCGCACGTGCGAGGTTCCTTCCGCGTTGATCATGGAATCGGAAGGTTACCAAAATATCGAACACGCGACACATTTGCAGATCTGAGTTCGAGATTTTACCCTATTCGTCGTAGGCTTCGGAACGGGCATCCGATCCGTCGTCGCCTATGCGTTCGATATCATTCAGGCGGCGGCTGATTCTATGCGCATCAACATTGTCTCGGTGTCGAACCAATTCGAATGCTTGACGTAATGTCATGTGCGCTTCATCGACATCTCCCGCCGCGAGTCGCACCTCCGCCAGCAGCGTCCGCGCGGCGGTTTCCTCGTCGACGTCATGGGTGCGGGTAGCGACAGCGACCGCTGCTCGCAGCCGGGCCGTCGCGGCGTCCAAGCGGCCGTTGGCCAAGTCTGCGCGCCCGAGACAGCGCAGGGCCTGGACCTCGTGGTGGGTCGTTCCTATGTCCTGCGCGATCTTCAGTGCTTCGAGGAGATGCCGGACGGATTCCTCGACGCTCCCCAGTCGCCAGTACGCCTCGCCGATCCCGACCAGAGCCTCGGCCTGGCTTTTCCGGTCGCCGAGCGAACGGAATTCTGAAAGCGTCTCGCTGAATAGGTCAAGAGCCGCCGCGGATTCACCTGACTCCGTGAGGGATCCAGCCAGATTCCTGCGTACGGTCGCACGGTCGTATCGGCTTCCATCGGCTTCCAGGAAAGATAGGGATACCTCGAACGAACGACGGGCCGACATCAATTCACCGGCCTGCATCTGCAATTCCCCGATATTGTTGAACGTCTTGGCAGATGCGATCTCGTCACCCGCCTCCCGGAAACCTGCGAGAGCACTTCGGAAATGCACGAGCGCCCGACCACGTTCCCCGAGGAACAGCATAGTCACCGCTATATTGTTTCGGCTGCGCGCCTTGTCCCAGATATCACCCGAGAGCGACTTGATGGCGAAGGATTTCTGGAGCAGAACGAGAGCCTTGCGATTCTCGCCGAGATGCCAGTTCAGCGTACCAAGGACTCGTAGCGCCTCGGCCTCGGCAGGTCCGTCGCCCAGCGCCCGCGCGAGCTCCAGCGCCCGCTCCCCTGCCTCCGCGGCCTCCGCGTAGCCCCCGATGCTCGCGTCCGCCGCACAAATGTCGATCAGGGCACGGCAGAGCGCCAGCTCGTTGCCGCGCGTTCGGTCCCAGTGGACGACGGCATGTCGCAGGAGCTTCCTGGCGTCCTGCCAGTAGCACTCCGCCTGCAGGAACCCCGCCAGCGCGCAGGTGAGTTGGGCCGCCCGCTCGGGGGCGCCGTTGCGCCGGACGTGGTCTTCGACGGCCAGGAGGTTGCCGCGTTCCGCGGCGAGCCAGGACCGCGCGGCGGCGGAGTCCGGAAAGGGCGGCGGAGGCGCCGACGGGAGTGGCGTCGGTGCGTCCAGCCGTATGCGCCTGGGATATGCCATCTGATCCGCGAGGCCGGCTGTCGTGACGTAGAAATCCGTCAGGCGGGCGACGGCCTGCCGACGTTCCTGCTCGCTGTCCTCCGAATTGGATAGACCATGGGCATATTCACGAAGTAGATCGTGGTAGCGATAGCGGTCCGGTACGGGCTCCCTGAGCAGGTGACACGCCAGCAGACCTTCGAGTAGTCGCTCCGTCGTATCCTGCGGCAGACCCAGCAGAGCGGCTGCCGCGTCGGCGGTGAAATCGGGTCCGGGGTACAGCCCAAGACGGCGAAACGCTGTCCGTTGCTGCACGGTGAGGGTCCGATAGGAGAGAGCGAATGCACGTGTCATCTCCTGCTCCTGATCCGCGGTGCGAATTTCCGCCAGCCGCCCGGGACTTCGGGCGAGACGCTCGGCGAGGACGCTCAGCGTCCAGGACGTACGGGCCCGGAATCGATGCGCCACCAACTCGATCGCAAGGGGGAGATACCCGCACAATCTTACGATCCGGCCGGTCTCCGCGATGTCGCGGGTGCGTTTCTCTCCCGCGAAGCTGCGGAAGAGCGTGACGGCGTCCTCCTTCGACAGGACGTCGAGCGGGACCGACAACGCCTGCGGGATACCGGTCAGATGTCGACGGCTGGCGATGATCGTCAGGGACGGTGACCCACTTGGCAGCAGCGGGCCGAGTTGTTCGGGTCCGGCCGCGTCGTCCAGGATGATGACCACTCGGCGCTCCGCGAGCATGGTCCTCCACAGGGCCGTACGTCCTTCCAGCTCCGCCGGAATGGAGAAGGCCGGCGCTCCGAGCAGCCTCAGCAGAGTCGCCAGCGCCGCCCTCGCGGTGAGTGGTTCCTGGGCGGGTGAATGTCCCTGTAAATCGATATATAGCTGACCGTCTGGGTACCTCTCGGCGAGCAGATGGGCAGCGGCGACGACCAGAGCCGTCTTGCCGACACCCGCCATGCCGCTGACCGCTTCCACGGTGACGACCGATCCGCCGTGCGCGCTCTTGTCGGCGATTATCGAGCTCAGGGCCTGTAACTCCGACCGGCGCCCCACGAGCGACGGTTGCTGGGGCAGATTCCGGGGCGGCGGTACATCGGGCGGGAGCCCGGCAGGCACGGGCACCTCAGGCGCACCGGCAACAGCCGCGAGTGGACTGGCCGTTCGATCCGTACCGCCCCCCTGTGCCAATACACGTGCCGGTACGCGCGCCAGCACACCCTGGTGGATCATGTTCAACTCGACCCCGGGGAGCGCCCCGTACTCAGCCATCAGCGACTGCCTGGCCCGCTGATGAACCCTGAGCGCGTCCGCGTACCTTCCGCTGCCGTAGTAGGCGAGCATCAACTGCCCGAGCAGGGTCTCGTCCTCGGGATACCGCTCAACCAACGCGGACAGCTCGCCGACCTGTTCAGCGAAGCGCCCCAGCCGCAGTCCGGCTGCGATGCGTGACGCGCTGGCGCTCAGTCGCTTCTCCGCGAGCGTCCGCCGTACGGTCGCCGCCCAGAATCCGGGCAGCCCCGCCAGTGCCTCCCCCTGCCACAACTCCTCCGCACGGGAGAGCAGTTCCACCGCCCGCGCGTCACCGTCACTGGTGAACGCCGTGTCGACGAAATGTTGGAAACGTTGCCGGTCCACGGAGTCACGCGGGGTCTGCAGGGTGTAGGTGTGCGCCCCAGCGACGATGGTGGGCGCGCCCGGCCCCGTTCCGGCCGCCCGCAGCCGTCGGCGAATACGGGAGACATAGGTGTGCGCGTTTTCGCGAGCGCGTGCGGGAGGGTCGCCGTCCCAGAGTCGTTCCATCAGCTCGCTGATCGCGACAGGACGGCCCACATCAAGAGCGAGCGCGGCCAGTAACACCCGTTCTTTGTCCGATCCGAGCTTCAGCCAGTTCCCGTTCAGCCGAAGCCCCACCGGTCCGAGAATCTGGAATTCCACCAGCGCCCCCGCTGGTCCGTCGGATGTCTCACGAGCATGACATCAGGTGGCGCACCCCGCCATAGACCGTTGCCATACTTGGCGCGATCCGTTCTTATTCCTGATGGTCATTCCAAGCCGCGCCGGGGTAGGACCCGAAAGCGTCCGTGTAATTGGCAATCGATCTGCGGGGGCGGATGGATGAGCGACTCGAGTACGGCCTCGCAAGGCCCTCACGGGAATGAGATCAGTGGCGAGGCGAGACTGTACGGTCCCACCGTCCAGGCCCGTGAGGTGCACGGCGGCATTCATCTCCACCCCGCGCGGCCCGCGCCCGCGCGGCCCGCGCCCGCGCGGCCCGCGCCACCTCGCCAACTGCTGCCCGTCCCCGTTCACTTCACCAACCGGGAAGGGGATCTCGCGTCGCTGAACGGTCTTCGCGACATGGGACTGCCTCTGATCGTCGTCAGCGGTCCGGCCGGAATCGGCAAGACGACCCTGGTGTCCAAATGGCTGCGTTCGCTGAGCACCGAATTCCCCGACGGGCAGCTGTACGCAGACCTACGTGGGCACTCGGCAGGTGGGCCGGTGGGGCCTGCGGAGATCCTTGGCCAGTTCCTCCGGGCGCTGGGCGCCGGACCACCGTCCACGGACGTGGTCGAACTGGCGTCCCTCTGGCGGTCCTTCACCGCCGACCGGCGGATCGCGGTCATGCTGGACAATTCGTTTACGGCTGCCCAGATTCGGCCGTTACTGCTCGGCGGGCCGGACGGCCTCGTGGTGGTCACCAGCCGCCGCAGGCTGACCGGCCTGCGTATGGACGGAGCGGGCTTTCATCAGCTCGACGCGCTCGATCCGGCCGCCGGTGTCGAACTGCTCACTCGTGGGATCGGCGCGGACCGCGTCGTGGGCGAACTCCCTGCGGTCCGCCGTCTGGTGGCTCTCTGCGCGGGCCTTCCGCTCGCGGTCTGCCTGGCGTCTGCTCGGCTCGCGACACGGCCGAGGCAGTCGGTGGGGGCGCTTGCCGACGCCCTCGCCCGGAACGCGGGCGGTGGCCGGCTGGCCGCGCTGGAAGTGGAAGGGGAGACCTCGGTGCACAAGGCTCTGGACGCGTCGTACGCGGTACTGAGCGAGGAGACCGCGCGCCTGTACAGGACGCTCGGTCTGCTCCCTGTGCGTACCTTCGACGGGATGATCGCCGCGGCGTCCTGCGGTGAGTCGCCGGAGTGGGCGGAGCGCCGACTGGACGAGCTGGTCGAGGCGAACCTCGTGGAGGACGTCGGCCCGGAGAGCTGCCGCTTCCATGATCTCGTACGGACCCACGCGCATGGCCACGCCCTGGAGGACGAAACGAGCGCCGCCCGCGAGGAGGTGCTGCGGCGATTCTGCGACTGGTGCCTGCACACGGCGACGGCGGCTCAGGAGCGGTTGACGCCGGTGCAGTTCACGCTGCCCCGGACTTACGTTTACCGGCCGGATCTTCCGCTGCCGTTCGCAGATGACGTCGCTGCGCTCGGCTGGCTCGACTCCCATCGAACTCAACTGCTGGGTGCCGTAAGGCTCGCGTGGAACCGCAGTTGGTACGAAACGAGTTGGATGCTCGTGGACGCCCTATGGCCCCTTTTTTTACGTTTGCGCCATTACGCCGAGTGGATCGAGGCGCACGAGATCGGCCTGGAGGCTGCCCGACAGGCCGGGAACAGGGCGGCCGAGCGCCAGATGCTCAATTCTGGGGCCATCGGCCTGGGGGCCGCCGGCCGTACCGAGGGGGCCGCCGCCTGGTACCGGGACTCCCTCCAGGCCGCGCGAGTAGCCGGGGACGTACGGGACGAGGGCCAGGCACTGCTGGGCCTCGGTGCGTGCCATCGCGAGGCCGGGCGGCCCGCCGATGCCGTGACATACCTGAACCGGGCGATTTCCGTGTGGGAGGGCTGCGGTTACCCGCGAGGCGCGGCTCTCGCCCGCACCACTCTCGGCGAGATCGCCCTCGCGGCGGGCGACCTGGACGAGGCGGTCGACTGCTTCACCCGGGCCCATGCCGGGATGGTGGCGGTGAACGACCCGCACGACGCCGCGCGGGCCCTCGCTTTCCTGGGGCGCGCCGGTGTCCGGGCGGGCGCGTACGCGGAGGGCGTGGCGAGGATGAACGAGGCGCTGGCGGTCTTCACCGGGTCCGGAGCGGCCTTCTGGCAGGCGCGCACCCTGGAGATGCTGGGTGAGAGTGCCGCGGAGCACGGTGACGCGACGGCTGCGGAGGATTTCCTCGCGCGGGCCCTCGCCCTGTTCGCGACCACGAGCCCCGCCGACGCGCGTCGGCTCGGCGGGGGCGGGTGATCCGGCAAGGCGAGACCGGACCGTGATCGACGGCCCGGTCCCGGTGTGTGGTTGGGCATGTGCCGTTCAGCTGGATGGTGCGTCGTGGGCGTACGGCAATTCCCGCAGCGAGCGCCCCGCCACCAGCCAGGCGTGCAAGAACGACGGCAGCAACGACTGCTCTGCGGAGGCTTGATACGGCCGGTGAGGGCCGTACGGTACGAGGACCACGGACCGGTCGGAGCCGCCGGCCACGGCCCAGCCGCTCGCGCCTCCGGCACCGGCCAGGGGCACCGCGGCGATGCCGCAAGCCGGGTGGGCCGAAGCGAGTTCCGCCAATCGGCGCAGTGCGTCGACGACTGAGTACGCCCGGCTTCCCTGGAGTACATCCGCGCAGTCCAGCAGGGAGCCGTCCTGGCAGGCGTCCACGTCCACGACGAGGTGCTCGTCGATGACCGCTGCGCCGTGGTCACGGTCCGCATGGCTCAGCCGCACTTCGAACGACGCGTCGGCGCAACGCGCGTGCAGCACATCCGGAAAGGGGCTCGCCTCGACCACGACGAAGCGCTTCACGCCGACGCCTCCCCGTGTACCGGAGCCCACGCGGTCGGTGGCAACGGCGGTGGCTCCGGCAGCGGGACGGTCACCGGCTCGTGCGCGGGCTGGCCCATTCCCAGGAGCCCATACATCAGCCTGCGCATGTTCCGGTTGAACCGGCCGGGCTCCGACGTGATGCGCGACCGGATCGCGGCGTACTCTTCGGGCCGGTACTCCCTTGCCGCGTAGTCGAGTTGGTCGGCCAGCGGGTGGGTGGGGGACAATGTCGGCGCGTGGGTGGCGAGGGCAGCGGCGGGGGACGACGGATTGATCTCCTGCTCCGACGAGGTGGCCAGTAGGATCGGCGCCCCGGTGAGCGTCCCGTAGAGAGTGACTGAGCCGTGATCACCGATGATCCAGTCCGCCGCGATCAGGACACTGCGCCAGTCCGCCTCAGGTGGCACGACCCCGATTCCCAGTTGACCGCACCGTGCCAGCCACGACCTGACTTGATAAGCGCCGTGCCCGGCCCACACATTGGGGTGGACGAGCAGGGCCGTACGGTAGCGCGCCGTCGGCAGCTCGCCGATCAGCCGCGGCAGCAGCGCGTCGAACCGGCCGAAGGACGAGTGCGCTCCCCAGGTCGAGACCGCGACGACGAGTTTCTGTCCTTCGGCGAGCCCGAGCGCGCGGCGGTACGCGGCGCGCAGCGGCAGGCTGGCGGTGATCCGGTCGTGTACGGGATCGCCGGTCACGTGTGCCAGCGGGAGCGCCTCCGGGCAGTCGCGCGCGAGCTCGCGCAGCTCGGCGTGGTGCGGCACGACCACGGCGGCCGGCAGCCGCCCACCGGGCAGGAGGTCCTGCCTGCGCAGTCCTGCCACGCCCGCGTTCGCTCCCCCGGTCACCCGCTTCAGGTAGTTGGCCCCGTGCGGCAGCGTGATCAGCGGCGCGTCTATGTACTGCACGCCGCGCGGCCCGGCGGCGAGGGCGAGATCGAAGGGCATGCGGGTCGCCTGGTCCCACGGCAGCAGCACGCTTCCCAGCCTCGCGAGGAAGGCGGGCACGTCGTCGCCGAAGGCGTGCGGCGGTGCCGTGAAGACGACCTGGAGCCGGAAGTCGGCTTCCAGCAGGGAAAGAACGTCGAGCAGTCGTTTCCCGTAGGTCACGGTGTGGATCACCGCGAGTACCTTCTTGCGCCCCACCAGGGTCAGCCACTGCCGTGACTCAGCCACGTTCGTTTCGGCGGTGCCCGTTTCGAACCTGCTCGCTTCGGTCGTACTCAACGCCGACATGGCGTCCCCCTGTTGGCTTCTGTCCGAGTGCCACGAACTGCTTCTGCCGACGGGATGCCCGGCAGGCGGGACGGAAGGCTCGACGGACCCTTGCGAGAACCTTGCAGCGTTTTGCCGTGCCGCCGGCAGCGCTGTGGGCGCTACTTGGTGGAGTCGGTCCGGTGCGGCTCCTCGGCGAGGATGTCCGTGTCCTCGTCGATACGTGACATGGTGAACACGATGCCGAGACCGCCGCTCTTGGCCACCGCGTACTCGGCGGTGAACTTGCCGGTCCTGCCCGGGGCGAGCCAGCCGGTCATCGTCCGGCCTCCATTCTCGGTGGAGATCGATTCCGTCGTACGGCCGGTGGAGGCGCCTTGCGCGTCATAGCCCAATACGTGGAGGTCCACGCGCTTCTTGGACCCGTTGGCGATGTCCCAGGAGAGGCGGAGCCCGGTCTGGTCGGCCTCGGGCTTGGCGTAGTACTCACCGAAGTCGGCCGCCGTCAGCTCACCGACCTTCGTGATGGTGATCTTGACGCCGTCCTTGTAGTGGAAGCCGTCACCGACCGCGAGTTCGGTGTCCAACGTCGGCTCCTCTTCGGCGTCGGGCTCGTCGTCGGCCGGGGCGCCGTCCGCCATGTCGACGGCTTGCTCCTCGGCGGCGGCAGGTTCGGCGGGTCCATTCTCGCTGTCGCCGCATGCGGCGATGAGCGGTGCGGACGCGACTTGAGGGCTGTGAATCATCGGCATACGTCGTACTAGGACAGAGAAAGTTCTGACGTCGATCCGATGTGGGTGGATCTGACCTGCGGCCTCACGTCAACACGCATTGACAAGACCAGTACGTCAACCATGGTCTAGACAACAGTGAAGCCCCGGGCTATTGGCCTGGGGCTTTCATGTGGAGCGGGTGACGAGAATCGAACTCGCGCTCTGAGCTTGGGAAGCTCATGTTCTACCATTAAACTACACCCGCGACGCGGCGCTGATCGGCTTCGCATCGTCGGACACTCTACCCCATTCGCGGGCCCCGGGCGTATTACGCCGTGGGGCCCGTGGTGTTCCCGGGCGGCGTGGGGGCCGTCGTCGTGGGTGGATGTGGGGGGCGGTGGGCGGCAGTTGGGGCGTAGGGTCGGGGGCGGAGTGCCGTTGACGGGTGGGTTCCCTTCATCCCCTAGTGTGGGCTTTCGTCCGCGTTTGTTGGGGAAGGGACTTGATGGACTTGATGGAGCGCACCGTCGTCCGCTGTGCCGAAGGGCATGTGTTCAGTACCGCCACGTTTCCGATGCAGCAGCTCGACTCCGGGCGGATCGGCCCCGGGCGGCTCATTCGGTGTCCGCGGTGTGCGCGGTTGCGGCATGCCGTGCCCGTGGAGCGGGTGGATGTGCCGGCAGAGGCAGTGATGGTGGACGCCGTGGCGATGGAGGCCGTGGCGGTGGAGCGGCACTGACCGTAGTGGTCCAGGCGCGCGGGGCTGCCCGATTGGGGTGGGCTCGCGCGCTCTGCGTATCCTCGGGGCGTGCTTCTCTCAGACAAGGACATCCGGGCCGAGCTCGAATCCGGACGCGTACGCCTCGAACCGTATGACGCGTCGATGGTGCAGCCCTCCAGCATTGATGTGCGGCTCGACCGGTATTTTCGGGTGTTCGAGAATCACCGCTATCCGCATATCGATCCCGCCGTCGAGCAGGTCGATCTGACGCGCACCGTCGAGCCGGACGGGGACGAGCCGTTCATCCTGCACCCCGGGGAGTTCGTGCTCGCGTCGACGTACGAGGTCATCTCGCTGCCCGACGACATCGCCTCCCGGCTGGAGGGAAAGTCCAGCCTCGGGCGCCTCGGGCTGGTGACGCACTCGACCGCGGGCTTTATCGACCCCGGGTTCTCCGGGCATGTCACGCTCGAACTGTCGAATATGGCGACGCTGCCGATCAAGCTCTGGCCCGGGATGAAGATCGGGCAGCTGTGTCTGTTCCGGCTCAGCTCGCCGGCGGAGTTCCCGTACGGCTCCGAGAGGTACGGCTCGCGTTATCAGGGGCAGCGGGGGCCGACCGCGTCCCGCTCGTATCTCAATTTCCATCGGACACAGGTGTGATGCGGGCATGACCGAGACCCGAGAGAACCTCACGTACGAGAAGTTCGGCCGCGCCGTTCGTGCGCTGGCGCAGACGATCGCGGACGACGGGTACGAGCCCGATGTCGTTCTGAGTATCGCGCGCGGTGGTGTCTTCGTCGCCGGGGGCCTCGCCTATGCCCTGGACTGTAAGAACATCCATCTGGTCAACATCGAGTTCTATACCGGGGTCGGGACCACGCTCGCGATGCCCGTCATGCTCGCGCCCGTTCCCAACGTCATCGACTTCTCCAACAAGAAGGTCCTCATCGCGGACGATGTCGCCGACACCGGCAAGACGCTGAAGCTGGTCTACGACTTCTGCATAGACCACGTCGCCGAGGTGCGCAGCGCCGTCATCTATGAGAAGCCCCAGTCCCTCGTGAAGTGCGAGTACGTCTGGAAGCGCACCGACGACTGGATCAACTTCCCCTGGAGCGTCGAGCCGCCCGTCGTCCGTCGCGGCGGGCAGGTCCTCGACGCCTGACACAGCGAGTGAGCGAAGCGCGCGGAGTATGCCGAAGGGGCCCGGCGTTCCTGTCCGGGCCCCTTCCGCGTGCCGTGTGCCGGGTGCCGCTACAGCGTGCCCAGCTTCAGCAGTGACAGCAGCGCGATCAGCTGGATCGCCGACGCGCCCAGCGCCTTCGGCCAGGGCAGGTCGTGCGACTTGCTCACCATCACCGTGAACAGCGCCCCCGCCCCGATCCAGGTGATCCAACCGAGCACCTGTACCAGCGAGTTCTCCCCGCCCAGGAAGAGCGCGAAGACCAGGCGCGGGGCGTCCGTGATCGACATGATCAGCATGGACAGGCCCACGGTCGGCTGCCAGGCGCCGTCGCCGCCGAGCTGGCGGGCGAGGGTGTGGGTCACCGCGCCCAGGATCAGACCGCCGAAGACGAAGGCGATGCCGGTGGTCAGTACGTACGGAATGGCCGTGGTGAGGGTCGCGTTGATCGCGTCCTCGCGGGCCGTGTCGAAGCCGAAGATCGCCAGCAGGCCGTAGACGAACGTCACGATCAGGGCGGGGCCCCAGACCGGGTAGTCGCGCATCCGCAGGAACGTCTCGGAGGGACGCAGTACGACGCCGCTCAGCAGTTCCTTCCAGTGCAGCCGGGGGCCCGTGGGGCCCGCGGCCGCGCCGGCGCGGTAGGGGGTGCCGTCGCCGTACGGGTCCTCGTTGACGCTGAACGCCTGCGTATGACCGGGGTCATTGGCGTACGGGTCGCCCGGCTGCCCGCCATGTCCGCCGTGCGGGGGCTGCCCGTGCTGCCCGTGCTGTCCGTACGGGCCCTGCTGGCCCTGCTGGCCGTACGGGTCGCCGAAGTACTCCGGTTCGCCATGACCGCCGCCGTGTCCACCGCCGCCGTGTCCACCGCCGTATCCGTTCGGTGCGCCGCCCGTGGGAGGCCACTGCTGCTGCCCGTACGGGGGCGCGGCTCGGTGCCCGCCCCCGTAACCCGGGGGCGGCGGCGCCTGCCGTCCATACGGCTGTTGCTGCTGCCGCTGCGGTTGTTGTTGCGGGGTGCGGTTGTCCCGGCCGCGTCCGATCCTGAATCCAGCCACGCGATCGAACGTACCCGCTCGGGGCGGGCCGGGCGGGTGAGGTGGGGGAACAGGGGGCCTTTGCGGCCGAGCTGTGACATCCCCTAGGGGAACCCTATGGGGACCGCACCCGGCCCGCCCGGGGCCTCGCACCCCCTGCCCGAACTACCCGAGGTACCCGGGCTACCCGGACTGTCCGAGGAAGATCGATGTGCTGAACGTGATCACCGGCCGGTCGGCTCCCGACGCGTACAGCGCGATCAGATCCGTCCGTTCGCCCCGGTGGGTGCGGGTCACCAGATCCTGGCGCCCGTCCCCGGTGAAGTCGGCCGTGCCGAGGAGTTCCGTCAGGGCCCGGCCGGACCCCGACGGGAGTCTGGGCGCGGTCGGGAACCGTACGGCCTTGAAGCGGTACGCACCCCCCTCGCGCGTCGGACCATCCGGGCCGCCGAGCAGCAGTTCGCCCTTCGCCGCGGTGCCAAGTGTGCGGGCCCGGGTGTGGGGGACGAGGTCGTCGTAGCCGTCGCCGTTGACGTCGGCCTTGGGCGTGGGCGCTTCGAGGACCGGGCCGCCGCCCGGTATCGGCGCGGAGGCGGCGCGCGGGGCACCGGCGCGGCTGAAGGGGCCCCGGAGGTAGCTCACCTGGCCCGCGCTCGCCGTCACCGCCAGGTCCGTCTCGCCGTCGCCGTCGAAGTCGCCGCAGACGGGATGGTCGGGCCACTCGTCTCCGGCGCGGGCCTTGGCGGGGATCCGGAGGACGACCGCCCTGCCGCCGTTCCCGTCACCACCAGTGCCGCTCGCGCCGAGGCCGTCGGGACCGCCGAAGAGGATCTGGAGCGGTACGGGAGGGGCGCCGATCCCGTCGTACGGCGGGTCGGTGGCGACGATCAGATCGCCGAACCCGTCGCCGTCCAGATCGCACGCGGCCTCGGCGTCGAACGCCGCGGGCAGCGTGCCGTCGACGCGGGCGCCGTGCTTCCGCGGGCTGAGGATCTGGCGTACGGCCGGATCGAGACCGCGCGCCGTGGCGGTGCCGTACACGATCCCGATGCCCGCGTCATCGCCGTAGGTGTCGCCCGCTGCCTTGACCAGGTCGTTCAGTACGAGGTCACGGCGGCCGTCGCCGTTGAAGTCGTCGGGGAGACGGCTGCCCTTGCCGCGCGGTACGGGACGACGCGGGGCGCCGGAGCGGCCGGAGAGAGGGGCGGTGTCGCCGTTCTTGCCGGCTGTCGTGCCCTTGCCCTGGTCCCGGCCGCCGTCCGCGGCCCGGTCGGAGAAGGCGGAACAGCCCGTCAGCAGCAGCGCCGCGCAGACAGCCGCGCACGCGGCCGTACGGACCCCGCGCCTCGCCACTGACGAAGCCGTCGCTGTCACACGTATGCGCATGCCCCATCCACCCCGTCCGTCCGCCCGATCCCTCGTGCCGGCTCCAGTCGTCACATGGTGCCCCAGTCCTCGCCCGCGCAGCGGCCGAAGCCCAACCGAAGCCAAAGCCGACCGATGTCGTCACTCGTCTCGGCCCCGGTTCCGGCCCCGGCCCCTGTCCCCGCCCCGGCCGATACGCCGAGCGGCCGGACCCGCCCCGAGGCAGATCCGGCCGCTCTCCGACCGACTTCAGCTACTTCACCTACTTCACGGGCTGAGGCTCCGGGGCCGGATCAGGATCCGGGTCCGGGTCCGGGTCCGGCGCGCTCTCCCGCTCCTCCAAGCCCTCCGGCCCCGCCGGCGTCCGTACCGAGTCGAGCAGCAACTGCGCCACGTCCACGACCTGGAGGGACTCCTTCGCCCGGCCGTCGTTCTTCTTGCCGTTGACCGAGTCGGTGAGCATCACGAGACAGAACGGGCAGGCCGTCGACACGATGTCCGGGTTCAGCGAAAGGGCCTCGTCCACCCGCTCGTCGTTGACGCGCTTGCCGATCCGCTCCTCCATCCACATCCGCGCGCCGCCCGCGCCACAGCAGAAGCCGCGCTCCTTGTGGCGGTGCATCTCCTCGTTCCGCAGACCGGGCACCTTCGCGATGATCTCGCGTGGCGGCGTGTAGATCTTGTTGTGCCGGCCCAGGTAGCAGGGGTCGTGGTACGTGATCAGACCCTCGACCGGCGTCACGGGGACCAACTTGCCCTCGTCCACGAGGTGCTGGAGCAGCTGCGTGTGGTGGATGACCTCGTACTCGCCGCCGAGCTGCGGGTACTCGTTCGCGATCGTGTTGAAGCAGTGCGGGCAGGTCGCGACGATCTTCTTCGACGACTTCGGCTTCTTCGTCGAAGCGTCGTCATCGTCTTCCCCGTACGCCATGTTCAGCATCGCGACGTTCTCCTGGCCGAGCTGCTGGAACAGCGGCTCATTGCCCAGGCGCCGGGCCGAGTCGCCCGTGCACTTCTCGTCGCCGCCCATGATCGCGAACGTGACGCCCGCGATGTGCAGCAGCTCCGCGAAGGCCTTGGTGGTCTTCTTGGCCCGGTCCTCCAGCGCTCCGGCGCAGCCGACCCAGTACAGGTAGTCGACCTCCGTCAGGTCCTCGATGTCCTTGCCGACGACCGGTACCTCGAAGTCGACCTCCTTCGTCCACTCCAGGCGCTGCTTCTTCGCCAGACCCCAGGGGTTGCCCTTCTTCTCCAGGTTCTTGAGCATCGTCCCGGCCTCGCTCGGGAAGGCGCTCTCGATCATCACCTGGTAGCGCCGCATGTCGACGATGTGGTCGACATGCTCGATGTCGACCGGGCACTGCTCCACACACGCACCGCAGGTGGTGCAGGACCAGAGCACGTCCGGGTCGATGACGCCGCCCGCGGCGAAGCCGCTGTCGGATACGGCCTCCAGCGTCCCGATCAGCGGGCGTTCGGCCTCGGCGAGGGCCGCGGCGGGCACTCCGGCCAGCTGCTCCTCGGTGGCCTTCTCCTCGCCCTCCGTCGTCTTTCCGCCGCCGGCCAGCAGATACGGCGCCTTGGCGTGGGCGTGGTCGCGCAGCGACATGATCAGGAGCTTCGGGGAGAGCGGCTTGCCCGTGTTCCAGGCCGGGCACTGCGACTGGCAGCGGCCGCACTCCGTGCACGTGGAGAAGTCGAGGATGCCCTTCCAGGAGAAGTGCTCGATCTGGGAGACACCGAAGACGTCGTCCTCGCCCGGGTCCTCGAAGTCGATCTCCTTGCCGCCGCTCGCCATCGGCTGAAGGGCGCCGAGCGCCGTGCCGCCGTCCGCCTCGCGCTTGAACCAGATGTTGGGGAAGGCGAGGAAGCGGTGCCAGGCGACGCCCATGTCGGTCTTGAGCGCGACCGTGATCATCCAGATGAAGGACGTCGAGATCTTGATCAGCGCGACCAGGTAGACCAGGTTCTGCAGGGTGCCGAGGCTGAGCCCGTCGAACGCCGCGACCATCGGGTACGAGACCAGATACGCCGCCTGGTACGAGTCGACGTGGTGCAGCGCGCCCTCGAGCCCGCGCAGGACCAGGATCGCCAGGCCGATGATGAGGATGACGGCCTCGACGAAGTACGCCTGGCCGAAGTTCGAGCCCGCGAAGCGGGACTTGCGGCCCGCGCGGCTGGGGAGCGAGAGCTGCCGGATGACGATCAGGGTCAGGATGCCGAGCGTCGTGAGCAGGCCGATGAGTTCGACGAAGACCTCGTACGGCGTCCAGTCGCCGATGACCGGCAGCAGCCAGTCGGCCCGGAAGAGCTGCCCGAAGGCGTTCACCAGGGTCAGCACGAGCGAGAAGAAGCCGACCGCGACGAACCAGTGCGCGACGCCGACCACGCCCCAGCGGTTCATCCGGGTATGACCGAGGAACTCCTTGGCCACGGTCAGGGTGCGCTGGGCGGGCTCATCGGTCCGCTTGCCCGCGGGGACGGGCTGGCCGAGCCGTACGAAGCGGTAGATCTGCGCGATGGCTCGGCCGAACAGCGCCACACCGACGACGGCGAGTACCAGCGACACGATGATCGCGGCGAGTTGCATTGGGGGCTCCTCGGGCCTGCGAGGGTGGGAAATCGGCCCACTCTTCCACGGGCTTCTGCTTTACGGGGACGGGCTACGGGCTTCCTGCTGCTCATTACCGCTTACGTGCTCATTACCGCTTACTAAGCGGTAACTTAATCGGTTCGTGCTGAGGTTACCCAGTTCTCCCGCCGCAATGTAGCGGCGGAGCCGGTGATCTGTGTCGCTCAGGGGGTCTCGGGGGGGTCTCGGGGGTCTTGGGGGGGCGGGAGGCTCGGGGGCCGCGGGGCCTCGCGGGGTCCTCCGGCGGCCTCAGGGAAACCTGACCGCCCCGACCGCCCTCAGTGCGCGTCCGGGCGTGCGCGCGAGGATCGCGAGGTCCAGGCCGATCCAGTGGTGCTCCACGTAGTGCTGGTCGAGCAGCTGTGTCTCGTCCCACGGTAGCCCCGAGTGGTGCCGTACCTGCGCGAGGCCGGTCAGGCCGGGCCGTACGAGCTGCCGCCAGGGCGCCGCCCCCGCCGGGGAGCCGGTCTTCAGGGGCGCGGGCCCCACCAGGGACAGCTCGCCCCGTACGACATGGGGCAGCCGGGAGAGCACGTCGAGCCGGAACAGGCGGGTGCGCAGGGAACTCAGCAGGAAGGGGTGGCCGTTGAGTCCTGTGCGGTAGTCGCGTACGAAAACGCCCCCGGCCGGCCGGGACAGCGCGAGGGCGAGGGCGGCGGCCGCGAGCAGGGGCGCGGTCAGCGCCAGGAGGGCCGAGCCGAGGGTCAGATCCAGAAGGCGCTTGGGCTCCGGGAGGTGGGGCGGGCGCCATGCCGTGGGGCGTCGCTTCAAGGTCACACCTGACCGTTCTGTTCGCTATATGTGCTCTATTGCGTTCAGTGGTAGTTTCGGTAGTTTCATTGAGTTCGGTGCTTTTGCCACGGAACGATCGCACGGTGAAGGTGTGAGGGCCGGGTAGGCGGGCCCCTCAGGCGCGTCCAGGGGTGCCCGGAGTCCGGGGCCGCGCACGATAGTTGAGTCCCTTCGACTCAGGTCCTTTGACTCTCCGGGATCCGTGATGCATCCTTGAGTCTGTTCCACTCAAGTCAGCTGGAGGAATCGAAATGGCACGTGCGGTCGGCATCGACCTGGGCACGACTAACTCCGTCGTCAGCGTTCTCGAAGGCGGCGAGCCCACCGTCATCACCAACGCCGAAGGCGCCAGGACCACGCCGTCCGTCGTCGCCTTCGCCAAGAACGGCGAGGTGCTCGTCGGCGAGGTCGCCAAGCGCCAGGCAGTCACGAACGTCGACAGGACCATCCGGTCGGTCAAGCGCCACATGGGCACCGACTGGAAGATCAACCTGGACGGCAAGGACTTCAACCCGCAGCAGATGTCGGCCTTCGTGCTGCAGAAGCTGAAGCGGGACGCGGAGTCGTACCTGGGCGAGAAGGTCACCGACGCGGTGATCACCGTCCCCGCGTACTTCAACGACTCCGAGCGTCAGGCCACCAAGGAGGCCGGCGAGATCGCGGGCCTCAACGTGCTGCGTATCGTCAACGAGCCGACGGCGGCCGCCCTGGCCTACGGGCTCGACAAGGACGACCAGACGATCCTGGTCTTCGACCTCGGTGGCGGCACCTTCGACGTCTCGCTGCTGGAGATCGGTGACGGCGTCGTCGAGGTGAAGGCCACCAACGGTGACAACCACCTCGGTGGTGACGACTGGGACCAGCGCCTCGTCGACTTCCTGGTGAAGCAGTTCGCCAACGGCCACGGCGTGGACCTCTCCAAGGACAAGATGGCTCTCCAGCGTCTCCGCGAGGCCGCGGAGAAGGCGAAGATCGAGCTGTCGTCCTCGTCCGAGACCACGATCAACCTGCCGTACATCACGGCGTCCGCCGAGGGCCCGCTGCACCTCGACGAGAAGATCACGCGCTCGCAGTTCCAGCAGCTGACCGCGGATCTGCTCGACCGCTGCAAGACCCCGTTCCATAACGTCATCAAGGACGCCGGCATCCAGCTGTCCGAGATCGACCACGTGGTGCTCGTGGGTGGTTCGACGCGTATGCCCGCCGTCGCGGAGCTCGTCAAGGAGCTGACCGGTGGCCGCGAGGCCAACAAGGGTGTCAACCCCGACGAGGTCGTCGCCATCGGCGCCGTGCTCCAGGCCGGTGTTCTGAAGGGCGAGGTCAAGGACGTCCTGCTCCTCGACGTCACCCCGCTGTCCCTCGGTATCGAGACCAAGGGCGGCATCATGACCAAGCTGATCGAGCGCAACACGACGATCCCGACGAAGCGTTCGGAGATCTTCACGACGGCCGAGGACAACCAGCCGTCGGTGCAGATCCAGGTCTACCAGGGCGAGCGCGAGATCGCGGCGTACAACAAGAAGCTCGGAATGTTCGAGCTGACCGGTCTGCCGCCCGCGCCGCGCGGTGTGCCGCAGATCGAGGTCGCCTTCGATATCGACGCCAACGGCATCATGCACGTGGCCGCGAAGGACCTCGGCACCGGCAAGGAGCAGAAGATGACCGTCACCGGTGGCTCCTCGCTGCCGAAGGACGAGGTCAACCGGATGCGTGAAGAGGCCGAGCAGTACGCGGACGAGGACCACCGCCGCCGCGAGGCCGCGGAGACCCGCAACCAGGCCGAGCAGCTCGTCTACCAGACGGAGAAGTTCCTCAAGGACAACGAGGACAAGGTCCCGGGCGACATCAAGACCGAGGTCGAGACGTCCATCGCCGAGCTGAAGGAGAAGCTCAAGGGCGAGTCCGCCGAGGGCGACAACACCGCCGAGATCCGTACCGCCACGGAGAAGGTCGCGGCCGTCTCGCAGAAGCTCGGACAGGCGATGTACGCCGACGCCCAGGCGTCCTCCGGCGCGGCCGCCGGCGGTGCCGAGGCCGGCGCGGGCGCCGGACAGGCCAAGGCCGATGACGATGTCGTCGACGCCGAGATCGTGGACGACGAGAAGCCCAAGAAGGACGGTGCGGTGTGACGGAGGAGACCCCGGGCTTTGAGGAGAAGCCCGACGTTCCCTCCGGCGCGACCCCCGAAGATGCCGCGTCGAAGGGCGCCGAGTCCGACTCCGTAACGGAGCCGGGCCCGGCGGCCCCGGGCGGGGACGTACAGGAAGTCGCCCTGACGGCGCAGCTGGACCAGGTCCGTACGGCGCTCAACGAGCGCACGGCAGATCTCCAGCGGCTCCAGGCCGAGTACCAGAACTACCGCCGCCGGGTGGAGCGCGACCGGGTCACGGTCAAGGAGATCGCTGTCGCGAGTCTGCTGACCGAACTGCTGCCGGTCCTGGACGACATCGGCCGGGCGCGCGACCACGAGGAACTGGTCGGCGGATTCAAGTCGGTGGCCGAGTCGCTGGAAGCGGTCACGGTCAAGCTGGGCCTCCAGCAGTTCGGCACGGAGGGCGAGCCCTTCGATCCGACGATTCATGAGGCCCTGATGCACTCGTATGCGCCGGATGTCACGGAAACGACGTGCGTCGCGATCCTCCAGCCTGGGTACCGGTTCGGCGAGCGGACGATCCGGCCCGCCCGCGTCGCGGTGGCCGAGCCCCAGCCGGGGGCCCAGCCCAAGGCCGGGGACGAGTCGGGCGAGTCCGCCGGCGACAAGGAGAGCGGTGGCCCGGACGAGGGCTGACGCGGCGGCTGGTCATGCGGTATCAGGCGGAGAGGAGGGACGTCGGGAATGAGCACGAAGGACTTCGTGGAGAAGGACTACTACAAGGTTCTCGGCGTCCCCAAGGACGCCACCGAGGCCGAGATCAAGAAGGCGTACCGGAAGCTCGCCCGCGAGTTCCACCCCGACGCCAACAAGGGCGACCTCAAGGCCGAGGAGCGCTTCAAGGAGATCTCCGAGGCGAATGACATCCTCGGGGACCCCAAGCGGCGCAAGGAGTACGACGAGGCGCGCACCCTCTTCGGCAACGGCGGGTTCAGGCCCGGTCCCGGTGCCGGGGGCAACGGCTCGTTCAACTTCGACCTGGGCGACCTCTTCGGCGGCGGCCCCGGCGGCGGCACGCAGGGCGGACCCGGCGCCGGTGGCTTCGGCGGCGGGCTCGGGGACGTCTTCGGCGGGCTCTTCAACCGGGGCGGCGCCGCGACCCGTACGCAGCCGCGCCGCGGCCAGGACATCGAGTCCGAGGTGACGCTCAGCTTCACCGAAGCGGTCGACGGGGCCACGGTCCCGCTGCGGATGTCCAGCCAGGCGCCCTGCAAGGCGTGTTCGGGCACGGGTGACAAGAACGGCACACCGCGGGTCTGCCCGACCTGTGTGGGCACGGGTCAGGTCTCACGCGGCACCGGCGGCGGCTTCTCGCTGACCGACCCCTGTGTGGACTGCAAGGGCCGTGGGCTGATCGCCCAGGACCCGTGCGAGGTCTGCAAGGGCAGCGGGCGCGCCAGGTCCTCACGGACCATGCAGGTGCGTATCCCGGCGGGTGTCAGCGACGGGCAGCGGATCCGGCTGCGCGGCAAGGGCGCTCCCGGCGAGCGCGGCGGCCCCGGCGGCGACCTGTATGTCGTCGTCCATGTCGACGCTCATCCGGTCTTCGGCCGCAAGGGCGACAACCTCACGGTCACCGTGCCCGTCACGTTCACGGAGGCGACGCTCGGCGGCGAGGTGAAGGTGCCGACCCTGGGCGGTCCTGCGGTCACGCTCAAGCTTCCGGCGGGGACACCCAACGGCCGTACGATGCGCGCCCGCGGCAAGGGCGCGGTACGCAAGGACGGCACTCGTGGCGACCTGTTGGTCACCGTCGAGATCGCGGTCCCCAAGGACCTCGACGCGCCCGCGCGGGACGCGCTGGAGGCCTACCGGAAGGCGACCGCGGACGAGGACCCGCGGGCGGAGCTGTTCCAGGCGGCGAAGGGAGCATGACCTCATGGACGGGCGGCGTCGGCAGTCTTCATCGTTCACCAGGGCGTATCAGCTGACCGAGGAAACGCCGGTGTACGTCATCTCCGTGGCGGCACAGCTCTCCGGGCTGCACCCGCAGACGCTCAGGCAGTACGACCGCCTCGGTCTGGTCTCCCCGGACCGCACGGCGGGCAGGGGACGCCGCTATTCGGCCCGTGACATCGAGCTGCTCCGCCAGGTGCAGCAGCTGTCGCAGGACGAGGGCATCAATCTGGCCGGCATCAAGCGGATCATCGAGCTGGAGAACCAGGTCGCCGCGCTCCAGGCGCGGGTCGCCGAGCTGTCGGCGGCGGTGGACGGCGCGGCGACGGCGATGCGGCAGCGCGAGGCGCAGGTGCACGCGTCGTACCGGCGGGATCTGGTGCCGTACGAGGACGTGCGTCAGGCGAGCGCGCTGGTGGTGTGGCGGCCCAAGCGGCCGACGGACTGAGGTGTACGTGAGTGGGCGGGCGCCCGGTCGGGGATTCCCGGCCGGGCGTTTCGCGTTGCCGTGGTGCCGAGCGGTCGGGGCAGGCCGGTCAGCCCAGCTTGCGCTCGTCCGCGGCGGCCTCGGAACTCCACCACACGCCGAGCGCGAACTGCGTATCCACACCAACGGCTTCGTAGAGCTTGTTCAGATCGCTGTTGACCGTGCGCAGACTGACGCCCAGCTCGGTGGCGATCTGCTTGAGCGTGCGGCCCTCTCGCAGCTTGTTGAGGATACGGCGCGACCGGCCCGTCGTGACTGACTCCGCCTTTCGTAGAAAACGGCCGCCCGCCCAGGGCTCAGCGCGCTCCCACTGCTGGTCGTAGATATGGCGGAAGAAGGCCAACATGCCGGGGTGTGTCGCCTTGAAGGCAACGTTCGCGCTAGGCGCGCCTCGGTGGTCGGAGAATATGGCAACTTTGTTGTCCACCAGAATCATTCGCTCAAAATCGGTGGCGAGGGTGCGTACCGCTGCACCGTGCTTGCTCACCTCCGCGGCCCACTCTTGTTCCGCGGATCGAGTGCGAGCGGTGTCCGGATAGATCGTGCGAAGTGCGATACCACGCTGAAGGAGCTTGATTTCGGATGCGACCACCGCTCGAAGCGTCTCGGGCTTTCTGTTCTGCGGATGCGCCGTACAGATCTGGAGCCTCGCCGAATCAACCGCTTGCATGATGGCGGCAGTGACCAGTTCGTTCCGGCCGAGGAACTCGATACCGTCCCCTCTCGACGACTCGGCGCTTCTCAGCTCCCGGTGCAGCTCGGAGACTTGGTCCATGCGGTGGAGGTGACGGGCGATGGCGGCGCGCTCCTCCGCCAGGGCGGTTTGCTCGGCGTGCCACATGTCCGCCGAACTCCATCGGTCGTACTGCGGGTTGTGCACTGCCAGCCCGAGAGCGATCAGTTCCGTGAGACCGGGTTCGGATCCTGCGACCTGTTCGCCCTGAATGAGCCGGCGCAGCAGGGTGCGCGCTTCCCCTGATATGTCAAGTGATGCTTCGTTGTGCGACGCTACGTCGGGTTTCATGTATCCCTCCTGCGAGCTTCCGCAGTGCACATCAGTGCAGGCATCTTTCGCTTGATCCGCGTGGGCCGGCCCCGCATTCTACAGAGGGTGACAGAAGATATCGGAAGGCTACATCGGGCGCCCGGACAGAATTGCGGCGCCTCTTCTCCGGGGTCGCCGGGGGACGGCTGAATGGCGATTCCTGGGTCAATCCGACTCGGCGCCCTGGTCCAGGATTCCGGACCGCGCGATGAGATATCCGAGCTGGGCGCGGCTGCCGCTGCCGAGGACGGAGGCGAGCTTGGCGATGTGGGCGCGGCAGGTCCGTACGTTCATCCCCAGACGCCGGGCGATGGCCTCGTCCACGTACCCCTCGACGAGAAGCTTGGCGATGGTCCGCTGAACGCCTGTGATGCCGTCCGGGGTCGGCTCGTACGAGACCTGCTCGGTGAGGGGCGTGGCGCGCCGCCAGAGCTGCTCGAAGACCTTGACGAGATAGGTCACCAGACCCGGGTGGCGCAGTTCCAGGGCGACCTGCTGGTCGTCGCGCGCGGGTATGAAGGCCACGGTCTGGTCGCAGATGATGAGCCGCTCGATCAGCTCTTCCAGGGTCCTTATCTCGATCTTGCCGCTGGCCATGCGGTCCACATAGGCCATGGTGCCCTGGCTGTGCCGGACAGTGTGCTGGTAGAGCGTGCGCATGCTGACGCCGCGGTCGATCAGTGGCCGGTCCCGTTCGAGCGCCTGACTGAGAATGTGCTCGCGCCGGCCACCTCCGGGCTGGATCGTGAGCATCTCCGTATGGCACTCGGCGGTGGCGAGATTGAGAGCGGCGTTGATCCGGTTGAAGCCTTCGAGGACGGTGATCGAGTGCGTGGGGGCCGGGTTGAGCGCGCTGATGGCCATGAATGGCTCAAAGGATTCTGTTAGATCGTTCGAGAGACGCCTCCGGTCCAGGATCTCCCGCTCGATGGGATGGAGCCGCTGCGCGAGCGCGACGGACGGCGGGACCGGCCGCAGCCAGTTCGGGTCGTCCGGATCGGGGTGCAAAAGAGCAAATTCCAGAAGGCACGGAGCCTCCTCCGCCTCCACGCGGGAGATGCGCCCGGCACTCAGAGCGCTGGCGTAAAGGTGCGCCCCCTCGTCGCACAGTGCGGTCACAGCGTGGGGATGTGTCGGTTTTGGCACGATCCTTGGCAAATCTCCACCCCCCAGGGTCCTGAACGTACAGGAACATGATGCATCTGCCCTGTGGCATTGACGTGCCTGAATGAGCCATCGTCTTGTGACGCGGGGGAGAGGAATCCATCAAGTGAGGACGAAGCCGACTATGTACAAGAGATTGCTTCGCTCGGTGCTTGCCGCAGCTTTCTCCGCGGTCGTGGCTTACGGGGTTCTGGGTGGCGCGGACAGTGGTTGGGGATTCGCGCCTCAGGCCACCCAGTCGGACAGTGGCTGGGGCAGTGGCCCGGGCGACAGTGGCTGGGGCAGCGGCACGAAGTCGGATGACAGTGGTTGGGGCTCTACGCCGGCGAACGAACCGCCGGACAGCGGCTGGGGGAGCTCACCGGCCGACGTAAGCGCATGACTGTCCCGCCGGACGATCGGGTCTTCCGGCGCGAGATGGCCACGGCCTACCGGTCGGGGTGGCACTTCATCGATCTCGTCACCGCTATTCCTCACCGTGGCGACTCGCTGATGGTCACCCTCTTCGGAGAGCCGATCGTCGTCGTACGCGAGGAGGACGAGGACGTCCGTGCCTACCGCTGCCTTCGGAGGCCGCGGGGGGCTCCGCAGCCGGTCCGGTGTGCCATCCGTTACGACATGATCTTCGTCAACCTCGACCAGCGTGACCACCAGTTGGTCGGATCGAATACCACCATCGCCACCCCCCGCAGTGCCTGAGCGATTCCCCCGTCGTTGTAAATCGCTCAGGCGCTTCCCCCACACAGCGGCGCCATCGTGGACCTGAAACACGATGGCGCCGCTGTGCTGTCCGCGTCCGTTTTCGCGTTCCTGTCCCGCGTTCCGGTTTCGCGTGTTCGTGCGCGCCGGACTTCTCGGTCCTGACGGTTCCCCGGTCCTCTCGGTCAGCCGCGGCCGAGCGCCCGTTCCAGGGCGATCTCGATGACGACCCGGTCCGGGTTGGGCGCCGGCGTGCGTTCGTACCGCTCCGCGTAGCGGCTCACCGCGTCCGCGACCACCTCAGGCTCCGTACGGACCGTGGCGCGGCCCTCCAGCGTCGCCCAGTGGCGCTTCTTGACCTGGCAGACCGCCACTCGCGCGCCGTCCGGTCCCGCCGCCAGGATGTTGGCGACCTTCGTGCTGTTCTTACTGGTGATGACGCGGGCGAGCCCGGCCTCGGGGTCGTACGTCACGCCCACCGGCACCACGTGCGGACTGCCGTCCGGACGCAGCGTGGTGAGCGTGCACACAAGGCGCTCGCGCCAGAAGGCGAGAAAATCGGGGCTGGGATCGCGTACGTCATGGGCCATGCCGGAAAGCCTAGGGCCTGTCTTCGAAGTGGCGCCGTCCGCCCGAGGGGCGGGCGGGACTTTGAAGACAGGCCCTGGATCCGGACAGGGCGTGGGGTGGCGAACGCCCCGGGGGGTTCACCGCTCCGGGTACGGGCGCGGAAACCCCGGGAGAGCGGCCCCGATTCAGGCTTGAGTGGAATAGACTCAACTTTGCGCACGTTCCCAATGTCAGGGTCGGACGGAGGCCCGAGGTCTGTGCAGGAGAGGAGAGGGCGCACGTGGACGCCGAGCTGACCAACAGGAGCCGGGATGCGATCAATGCCGCCACCAACCGGGCCGTGGCGGCCGGGCATCCCGATCTGACCCCCGCGCATCTGCTGCTCGCGCTGCTGGAGGGGCAGGACAACGAGAACGTCACCGACCTGCTGGCCGCTGTCGAGGCGGACCAGGCCGCGGTACGGTCCGGAGCGGAGCGGCTGCTGGCCGCACAGCCCAGCGTGACCGGTTCCACCGTCGCGCCCCCGCAGCCCAACCGTGAGCTGCTCGCCGCCATCGACGACGCGGCCCAGCGGGCCAAGGAGCTGGGGGACGACTACCTCTCCACCGAGCACCTGCTGATCGGCGTCGCGGCCAAGGGGGGCCGGGCCGGGGAGGTGCTCGACCAGCAGGGGGCGGGCGCCAAAAGACTGCTTGACGCGTTCGAGAAGGCAAGGGGAGGACGCCGGGTGACCACAGCCGACCCGGAGGGTCAGTACAAGGCCCTGGAGAAGTTCGGTACCGATTTCACCGCGGCGGCCCGCGAGGGCAAGCTCGACCCGGTCATCGGCCGGGACCAGGAGATCCGGCGTGTGGTGCAGGTACTGTCACGCCGTACGAAGAACAATCCGGTGCTGATCGGCGAGCCCGGCGTCGGCAAGACCGCCGTCGTCGAGGGGCTCGCGCAGCGCATTGTCAAGGGTGACGTGCCGGAGTCGTTGAAGAACAAGCGGCTGGTTTCGCTGGATCTCGGTGCGATGGTGGCGGGCGCCAAGTACCGCGGTGAGTTCGAGGAGCGGCTCAAGACCGTCCTCTCCGAGATCAAGTCGAGCGACGGCCAGATCATCACCTTCATCGACGAACTGCACACCGTCGTGGGCGCGGGCGCCGGCGGCGACTCCGCCATGGACGCCGGGAACATGCTCAAGCCGATGCTGGCCCGCGGCGAGCTGCGGATGGTCGGCGCGACCACGCTCGACGAGTACCGCGAGCGGATCGAGAAGGACGCGGCGCTGGAGCGGCGCTTCCAGCAGGTGCTGGTCGCCGAGCCGACCGTCGAGGACACCATCGCGATCCTGCGCGGGCTCAAGGGCCGGTACGAGGCCCACCACAAGGTGCAGATCGCGGACTCGGCGCTGGTCGCCGCCGCGACGCTCTCCGACCGCTACATCACCTCGCGCTTCCTGCCCGACAAGGCCATCGACCTCGTGGACGAGGCCGCGTCCCGGCTCCGGATGGAGATCGACTCCTCGCCGGTCGAGATCGACGAGCTCCAGCGCTCCGTCGACCGCCTCCGTATGGAGGAGCTGGCGCTCAAGAACGAGTCCGACCCGGCCTCCAAGCAGCGGCTGGAGAAGCTCCGTCGCGACCTCGCCGACCGCGAGGAGGAGTTGCGCGGCCTCAACGCCCGCTGGGAGAAGGAGAAGCAGGGGCTCAACCGCGTCGGTGAACTGAAGGAACGTCTGGACGACCTGCGCGGCCAGGCCGAGCGCGCACAGCGCGACGGCGACTTCGACACCGCCTCCAAGCTGCTGTACGGCGAGATCCCCGGCCTGGAGCGGGAGCTGGAGGAGGCCGCCGAGGCGGAGCAGGTGGCGGCCAAGGAGCCCACCGACAAACTGGTCAAGGAGGAGGTCGGCCCGGACGACATCGCCGATGTGGTCGGCTCCTGGACCGGCATCCCGGCCGGCCGGCTGCTGGAGGGCGAGACCCAGAAGCTGCTGCGCATGGAACAGGAACTGGGCAAGCGGCTGATCGGCCAGAACGAGGCGGTCCAGGCCGTGTCCGACGCGGTACGCCGTACCCGCGCCGGCATCGCCGACCCCGACCGCCCCACCGGGTCCTTCCTCTTCCTCGGCCCGACCGGGGTCGGCAAGACCGAGCTGGCCAAGGCGCTCGCGGACTTCCTCTTCGACGACGAGCGGGCCATGGTCCGTATCGACATGAGCGAGTACGGCGAGAAGCACTCGGTGGCCCGGCTGGTCGGCGCGCCTCCCGGCTATGTCGGCTACGAGGAGGGCGGCCAGCTCACCGAGGCCGTGCGCAGGCGCCCGTACTCGGTGATCCTGCTGGACGAGGTGGAGAAGGCCCACCCGGAGGTCTTCGACGTCCTGCTCCAGGTCCTGGACGACGGCAGGCTCACCGACGGCCAGGGGCGGACGGTGGACTTCCGCAACACCATCCTCGTCCTGACGTCGAACCTCGGCAGTCAGTTCCTGAGCGGGCACAGCCTGGTCGAGCCGCTGACCAGCGAGGAGACAAAGAAGCAGCGGGTCCTGGAGGTGGTACGGAGCTCCTTCAAGCCGGAGTTCCTGAACCGTCTCGACGACCTGGTGGTCTTCTCCGCCCTCTCGCGCGACGAACTGGCGCACATCGCCAAGCTCCAGATCGACCGCCTGGCCCGCCGCCTCGCCGAACGCCGGCTCACCCTGGACGTCACCCCGGCGGCGCTCGAATGGCTGGCCGACGAGGGCAACGACCCGGCCTACGGAGCCCGGCCGCTGCGCCGCCTGATCCAGACGGCGATCGGCGACCGGCTCGCGAAGGAGATCCTCGCGGGCGAGGTCACGGACGGTGACACGGTCCGGGTGGACCGCTTCGAGGACGGCCTGATCGTGGGCGCGGCGACGACGGCGTCCGAGGAACCGGCGACGACGGCGTCCCAGGAGTCGGCGACGACGGCCTCTCAGGAGAGTACGAGGGCGGAGTCCGGCAAGACACTGTGAGCGTGCGGCGCGCGGGGGCCGGTACGCGCGTGAGTGCGCGCCGGCCCCTTTGTGCGCCGGATCGGCGGGCCGGGGTTGCCAGGGCCTCCCCGCTATGGGGGAGGATGGAAGGAACCGTACGAAGGGAAATACACGGTGAGCATCGACCCGTCCTCGATTCCGAATTTCGGGGGACAGCCCCAACCGCAGGGTGCAGGACCGGCGGGCCCCGTCGTCCCCGACCAGGATCTGGTCAAGCAGCTCCTCGAACAGATGGAGCTGAAGTACGTCGTCGACGACGAGGGCGACCTCGCGGCGCCGTGGGAGGAATTCCGTACGTACTTCATGTTCCGCGGCGAGGACGACCAGCAGGTCTTCTCGGTGCGGACGTTCTACGACCGGCCGCACCCGATCACGGACAAGGCGAAGGTCCTTGACGCGATCGACGACTGGAACCGCCGCACGCTGTGGCCCAAGGTCTACACCCACATCCACGAGGAGGGTGACGGTCCGCCCACCGTCCGGCTCATCGGCGAGGCCCAGATGCTGATCGGCATGGGCGTCAGCCTGGAGCACTTCGTGTCGTCCACGGTCAGCTGGGTGCGCGCGTCGATCGAGTTCGACAAGTGGCTCGTCGAGCAGTTCGGCCTGGAGCCGGGCGACGAGAAGCCCGAGGACGCCTGAGTCCGCGGACCGCGCTGAACGACAGCCCGGCCGGCGCCGCGATCGTCCGTGATCGCGGCCCTGAGCCGGGCTTTCGCGTACCGCGAGAACTCGGCACGGTCCGGGCGTTGTGCGTTCCTTGGAAGCGGACACGTTCGGAAGCGGACAGGTTCGCCGGTCCTGACCACGCGTCAGGGACCGGACCCGTCAGGCGGCCCTCCGGCGGCCCCTCAGGCGGCCCGCCGGGCCGCCCGCGCGGCCTCCCGCCGGGCCGACGCCGAGGCCGGACCGCGCCACATCCGCGGGGTGCCGTCGTGGAGATGGATGGTGCGGGTGGCGAGGCGGGTGAGGGCCGGCCGGTGGGTGGTCATGACCGCTGTTCGGCTCTCGACCAGGCGGCCGAGCGCGCGGACGACGAGTTCTTCGGCGGCGTTGTCCAGTCCCGTGGTGGGTTCGTCGAGCAGCACAACGGGGGCGTCGGCGAGCAGGGCGCGGGCGATGCCGACGCGTTGGCGCTGGCCGCCGGACAGTCCGGCGCCTCGGTCGGCGAGCCGGGTGTCCAGGCCATCGGGCAGGCGTTCGGTGAACTCGGTGACCAGGGCTGCCTCCGCCGCTCGGGCGACCTCGTGCGGGCCGGCGTCGGGTCGGGCGTAGCGGATGTTGTCGGCGATGGTGCCGGAGAACAGGAACGTGTCCTGCAGCACGACCGCGATCTGGCGGTGCAGCCAGATGGCGGGGATGTCGGCGAGGGGGAGTCCGTCGAGGAGCAGGTTGCCGCGGGTGGGCGGGTAGAGCCCGGCGATGAGGGAGAGCACGGTGGATTTGCCGGAGCCGTTGGGCCCGAGCAGCGCGAGGTGTTCGCCGGGGTGGACGGTGAGGTCGAAGTGGTTCAGGACGGGGCCGCGGCCGTAGTCGAGGGTGATGTCGTGCAGGTCGATTCGGCCGGTGGCGCGGTCGGGCAGGCGCCGGTGTGGTGTCGGGCGCGGGGGTGGCTGGTCGAGGATGGCGGCGACACGTTCCGCGGAGGCCGCGCCCTGGGGGAAGGTGATCGAAAGGCGGGACATCGATCGCATGGGCTTGATCATGTCCTTGAGGTAGCTGGTCACCACGACCAGCAGCCCGACGGACCACCAGTGGTTCACGACACCGAGGCCGCCCGCCCACAGCAGTGCCGCGGTGGCCACCGCGGCGGCGGCTTCGAGCAGTGGAGTGAATCGGGCTCGCAGTTCGACGCTGCGCAGGCCGGCGTCGAGGGTGGTGCTGTTGCTGGTGGCGAAATGCGCGTCGTGCAGGTCCTGGCGGCCGAAGGCGTGGATGGTGCGGATGCCCTGAAGGGATTCGGTGACGAAGGCGGCGAGGTGTCCTTCGGCGGCGCGCTGGCGCCGTTCCGTCTGGCGGGTCAACCGGGTGTAGCGGGCGGCCGTGAGGAATACCAGCGGGGCGCCCGCGATCGCGATCAACCCCAGGCGCCAGTCGACGCAGAGGATGACGGTGGCGTACCCCGCGAGGGCCAGCAGTCCGGGCAGAAGCGTGGAGAACAGGTCGACCAGACCGTCCTGGATCCGGCCGGTGTCGATCGCGACGCGGCTGGTCAGTTCCCCGGCGGCCTGCCGGTCGTGGTAGCTCATGGGGAGCCGTTGCATGTGGGCGAAGACGTCCGTGCGGATCTCCGCGGTGATCCGCTCTCCGGCGCTGTTCATCACACGGTCACCGAGGTAGTCGAACGTCCCCGAGGCGAGAGTGATCAGCAGCAGCGCGCCGGCGGCCGCGCTGAGCATGGCCAGCGGGGACGAGCCGACGATGCCCGTGAGCCAGGTCAGTGGGCCGCTGGTCCGGCCCTTGAGTACGTTGTCGATGACCAGCGCCAGCGGCCAGGGTGCCGCCAGGTCGGCGATCAGTTCTCCGATGCGCAGTCCCACGCCGAGCACGAGCGTGCCCAGATGCGGGTGGCCGTAGGAACGGAATCGCCACAGGTGTCGCATCATTCCCACATCGGCTTGGCGGGCCTTCATCTGCGCACCTCCCCGGTCAGGTCCGCGCGGGCGGCGTCTGTGAGGGCCGCGTTGCTCGCGCCGGGGCGTATGCCGTGCTCGGCCATGGCGGTCAGCACCACCGGCGCGAGTCCGGGGTCGGCACACGTGATCGCGGACAGCAGCCCGGAGAACTGGCGGCGCTGCTTCAAGGCGTCCTTGGTCAGCCGGGTGGCGTCGGCTCCGGCCGACTCCATGCCGCGCAGCAGCGCCGCATCGAAGCGCGCCGCGTCGGCACCCGTGGCGATGACCCGCTCACGAGCGGACCAGCATGCCGATGCCCACACGGTGCCGTCGGCGTGCGGGTCCTGGTCCCGCCCGCCCCAGAAGTGCGCCATTGTCCACCGGGGCTGCAGTTTGCGGCGCCGCGGGTCCCACTCGGCGATGGCCCCGCGGTGCCAGCCGTAGATGTCCGAGGTGCCCAGCAGGATGGCCGTGAAGACATCTGCTGTGCCCTCGTCCAGGGCGATCTTCCGGTTGGTCTGCTGCGCCGGGGGACGCAGCCGGTTGAGCCGGAAGTCCGCGGTGTGCCGGCACAGATGATGGCCGACCTCGTGACAGATGATCGCGACGTTGTGTGAGGGGGCGTGGAAATACCGGCCGCCACCTGGTGCCAGGACGAATCCGTCGCCGCCCCCCAGATGGACCTCACCCGCACAACTGAGAGCGGCGGGCTCGTCCGTGAGTGACGCCCTGGGAAGCCGATAATGCCCTCCGTGCCAGCGGCGGGGCTGGTTGTGCATCCCGATTCTGACCAGCAGGTGAGGGAGAGGGTGGCCGAGCAGGGCTGAAGCGAACCGCAGGGCACGCTGGACGTGGAAGGCCGTGTTGGTCACGCCGAATGCCCGGGCCTGCCGGTCCGCGACGGCGTCGGCCAGGGGACCGCCGCCGGCCGCGGGGTCGAACTTCAACGTGGAGCCGTTGAACAGCCGCCCGCCGCGCTCGTCACGGACCGTGGCCTCGGGCAGCACCACTTCGGCCGGCCGCAGTTCAAGGACGTCCAGGGCGGCTTCGCGCAACTGTCCGGGCCCTGGACGCCCGTCAGGTATGTAGACGATCGCCGGGATCACGGGGCATCATCCCCAGACAGCGGCGTCGGCGAAGGGTCCCGTCGTGGCGTCGGTCCCCCGGCCCGGTGCGCGCACCAGGTCCACGGCCGCGCCGTTTGCCAGCTGTGGCGGGGACAGGACCGGTAGTCCCGTGGCCGCGTGTGCTTCCTGGGAGGCAAGGGGGCTGGCGGTGACCAGGCCACTCACCATGCGGACCGGAACCCCCAGTCCCTGCAGGATCGTCACCCCGGCCACCGCGTCCAACGCGTTGGCCGCCGCCAGTACGACACCGTGGGCGAATCCGGGCAGGCACTCGGCAAGTGCCCGTGTCTCGGAGTGCAGCAGCCCGTCGGCGATCTCCAGGACGACCGCGTCCGCACCGTCGTCGACCAGGGCATCGCGGATGGCGATCATCGTGGTCCGCAGCCGCTCGACCGGATAGCCGAACGTGGAGGACATGCCGAAGTCGAGGAATTCGGCCACGGTGCTGGCGCCCGCGTCGAGGTACATCCAGCGGTCCTTGCCGCTGCCGGAACCGGTGACCTTGCCCGCACCGGCAGCCAGTCCGGCTCGCGTCCAGCCCGACACCATGGCCGACGCCGTCGTGGTCTTGCCCGCGTTCATCGACGAGCCGAGCACGACCAGAGTGCCCCACTCCGGCGCCGTGTGCGGCGACGGCGTCCGCGCGTAGTGTTCCAGCGACAGTGGCATCCCGGACCGGTCGTTCAGCGTGCCGATCACCTTCAACTCGGTCGGTGGCAACCGTCGCGTATGCGCCGAGGCGACCGTTCCCACAAGGCCGCCCGCCGTCAGCAGATGAACATTGGGCCCGGTCGGCAGGTAACCCTCGTAGAAGTCCGTGGCGTACCGGTTGCCATAGGCACCCACCACGATGTCGCCCCAGTAGAGACGGACGCGCCGACCATGGACATCCTCCAGATGGTCAAGCTCGCCCAGGTGGGCCACGGTGGCAACCACAAGATCCCCGAGCTGCGGTTCGCGAACCGACCCACCGGGCGCGGTCGCGTCCCGGTCGTTGACTCTGCGCGTCACATAGCCCCACTTGGCACCAGCAAAGTCTTTCATCACAGATCCCTCATCCGGTGGGGGTCGGGCCCGTGCCGGCGCCCGAACGGATAGTCGTCCATTCCTCAGACCCATGATCGGTGCTCCCGGGATCGACCGCATTGTGGTGGCGGCCCGGGGGCGGCGGTGACCAGTGAGGCGAAGGCCCGGGGTGGGAAATCGCTCGCCGGACGAGCGGCGGGTACGGCACCGGAGAGGGGTCGCCCGCGTTCGGTGCGGCAACCGCGGCCCTGTCGCGGTAGATCGCCGCAGGCTTTACCCTGCCTCATTCGGGACGAAGGTGGCGTGAGTTCAGGGCGCCAGGTGCCGCAGGCGGCTGGTGGCCTCTTGGAGGACGTCGTCCCTCTTGCAGAAAGTGAAGCGGACCTGGCTGCGGCCGGCGTCGGGGTCGTCGTAGAAGACGGAGTTGGGGACGGCGACGACACCGCAGCGTTCGGGGAGGGCGCGGCAGAAGGCATAGGCGTCCTTCTCGCCGAAGGGAGCGATGTCGGTGGTGATGAAGTACGTGCCCTGGGGCTGGTAGACCTCGAACCCGGCCGCGCGCAGGCCGTCGCCGAGCAGGTCGCGCTTGCGTTGCAGGTCGGCGCGGAAGGTGTCGAAGTACGTGTCCGGCAGGCGCAGCGCCTCGGCGACCGCGTACTGGAACGGGCCCGCGCTGACGTAGGTCAGGTACTGCTTCGCCGTCCGGACGGCGGCGATGAGCGGGGCGTCCGCCATGGCCCAGCCGACCTTCCATCCGGTGAAGGAGAAGGTCTTGCCGGCGGATGAGATGGAGACAGTGCGCTCACGCATGCCGGGCAGGGACGCGATGGGGTGGTGCGTGCCCTCGTAGACCAGGTGTTCGTACACCTCGTCGGTGACGACCAGCAGGTCGTGTTCGACGGCGAGCGCGGCGATGGCGCTCTCCTCCTCAGCGGTGAGGACCATGCCGGTCGGATTGTGGGGGGTGTTGAGGAGAAGGAGCCGGGTCCGTGGGGTGATCTTGGCCCGCAGCTCGTCCAGGTCCGGACGGAAGGACGGGGCGCGTAGCGTCAGCGGTACTCGCTTCGCTCCGGCCATGGCGACGCAGGCGGCGTAGGAGTCGTAGAAGGGCTCGAAGGCGATCACCTCGTCGTCCGGCTCCAGCAGCGCCAGCATGGTGGCGGCGATGGCCTCGGTGGCGCCGGCGGTGACCAGCACCTCGGTGCCGGGGTCGAAGGAGAGGTCGTAGAAGCGCTGTTGGTGATCGGAGATCGCGGCGCGCAGTTCCGGGATGCCCGGGCCGGGTGGGTACTGGTTGCCCTTCCCCTCCCGCAGGGCGCGGACGGCGGCCTCGCGGATCTCCTCGGGCCCGTCGGTGTCGGGGAAGCCCTGGCCCAGGTTGATCGCGCCGGTCGCGGTCGCCAGTGCCGACATCTCCGCGAAGATCGTCGTCCCGAGCCCGTCCAGCCTGCGGTTCAGCAGCGGCCTGCCGCTCATCTCTCCACCGTCCTCAACGCGGGTACCGATCGTCCGGAGTCCATCCTGACCGATGCGCGGCAGCACGCCTATGCGGCAAGCGCCGCAGAGGCAGGCGAAAGAGGCCCGACCCAGCCGACCGCCATCTCCGCGAAGATCGCGGTGCCGCCGAGCCATTCTTCGGTCATGACCGCCATCCTGTGCCGAACCTCTGGAGTTGCTCAAGTCGGCTTTGGGCACGGGGCGCCGGGGGGACACCCACGTCACGCAACAAGTTCACGCAGGAAGCCGATCAGTACGGAGCCGGCCGCGCGAGGGCGCGAGAGCTTCGCTACGGGGGAACAGAAGGACGGTGAGGACGATGCTGGGCATAGGAGTGGTGGTCCTACTGGTCGCGATCGCGTTTATCGGGGTCGTGGCGAGTGTGAGCAGCGGGGACAAGCGCAAGAAATCGCGGTCGAAGGCGAAGAGCCGCACTTCGAGCCCCTCGCTGAAGAAGGCGGGCGCCAAGCGCCGCTCCAAGGGCAGTTGGTGGGCCGGAAGCGGCAGCGGCAGCAGCAGCGGTGGCGCGTCGTGCGGTGGCGGCGGCGGGAGTTCGTCCTGCGGCGGCGGTTCGTCGTGCGGCGGTGGTGGTGGGGGTTGCGGCGGAGGAGGCAGCTGACACGGGGCAGCTGATCCACTGTCACGAGGGTGCCCGGTGGGGAACGAACTCCCGCCGGGCATCTCTATGTTGAGGGTACTGATCGTTCGGGCGGCACGACCGGTCATCTCCGCCTGTTTTCGGTTGAACAGTTGAACCCTTGGGCCCCCGAGGGGATGGAAACCCATTCAAGTTGGGTAAAAACACTGTGAGCGTCGCGTACTTCGTGATTCCCTCGCTGTTGAGAGCTTCCAGCCCTCGGGCCTGATACGGAACCGAGCAGGCGACCTCCCCCCACAAGCCACTCGCTCATCGTCCGGGACATCCCCGGTCCACCCGTCAAGCGTGTTTGCGGAGCCGACCCATGCTCACCACCCTCAATACCGCCTACTCCGATACCCGCGCCGCTGATCTGGCCTGGGCGCTGGGCCGGGAGCCGGTCCCCGCCCTGGCCGTCCTCGATCTCGATCTCGCGGGCGCCGGGCTCCAGCTGAGACTGCTCGGCGCCTCTCACCAGGTGATTCTGGAGGAGGAGCGGGGCACCTGCTCCGAGACCGTCGCCTGTATCCCGGGCAGCAGCACACCGCTGCCGCTCGGTGTCTCCAAACGGCTCGGGGACTGGGAGTACGAGTTCGCCGCGCGCGTCGAGACGCTCTCCCAGGGCTCGTTCGCCGGACGCGCCCAGGAACTGCTCGCACTGGTCGCCGATCACCCGAACGGATTAGCGGGGACGTTTCCCGGTGCCCCGAACGCCTTCACCGCGATGCTGGCGCAGCGCGACGGCGGCCAGGTCCGATGGCGTACCTGGCATGCGTATCCACAGGAAGGCCGCCTGGTCGTCACCCGGACGCGGGTGGGGGTTCGTATGCCTGCGGCGCTGTAGATGCAACCGTGTGGGTGACAAACCGCAATGAATTCGTGACGTAGCGTTACGAACATGATCGAGCAGTCCATGTCCGCGCCGCCCCGAGGTGGCGCGCGGCTTCCCGTGCGCGCGGGCGCCGGGCGTTACCTGATCCTCACCGTGGTCTTCATCTGCGCCGCGTGCGGGCTGGTGTACGAGCTGGAGCTGGTCGCGCTCGCCTCGTATCTGATCGGGGACTCCGTCACGCAGGCCTCGGTCGTCCTCTCGGTGATGGTCTTCGCGATGGGCGTCGGCTCGCTGCTCGCCAAGCGGCTGCGCTGCCGCGCGGCGTTCGGATTCGGGCTGCTGGAGGCGGCGTTGGCGCTGCTGGGCGGTTCCTCCGCACTGGTGCTGTACGCGAGCTTCATATGGCTGGAGGAGTCCCGCTACGCACTGGTCGGCTTCTCACTGGCCATCGGCATCCTCATCGGAGCTGAGATTCCGCTGCTGATGTCGCTCATCCAGCGGTTCTCCCGGCAGGACGCGGAGGGAACGGTCGCGGATCTCTTCGCGGCCGACTATGTGGGCGCGCTCATCGGCGGGCTCGCCTTCCCGTTCCTGCTGCTGCCCTGGCTGGGACAGCTGACGGGCGCGCTGCTGACAGGCGCGGTGAACGCGGTGGCGGGGGGCGGGCTGGTGCTCTGGCTCTTCCGGCGCGATCTGACCTCGCGCTCACGCTGGGTGCTGGTGTCCGTCAACGTGCTGGTGCTGGCGCTCCTCGCCACGGCGGCCGTCCTGGTGGACGACTTCGAACGGGCGGCGCGGCGGGTGGTCTACGGCGAGCAGGTGCGGGTCGCCATCCATACCGGCGTCCAGGAAGTCGTCATCACGGGAGGACGCAGCGGGCCGCTGGAGCTGTATCTCGACGGGCGGCTGCGGGTCAGCGCGCGCGACGAGTTCCGCTACCACGAGGCGCTGGTGCATCCCGCGATGCGCGGGCCGCACACGCGGGTGCTGATCCTGGGCGGGGGCGACGGGCTGGCCGCGCGTGAGGTCCTGCGGTACGGGGGCGTCCGCGAGGTCACGGTGGTCGAGCTGGACCCGGGGGTCGTCCGGCTGGCCCGCACGGATCCCGCGCTGCGGGAGCTGAACGGGGAGGCGTACGGGGACGGGCGGGTGCGGGCGGTGTACGCGGACGCGTTTACGTGGTTGCGCCACGCGGTGGACGCCGGAGGCGTCGGGGCCGTGGGGAGTGGCGTGTACGACGTGGTCATCTCGGATCTGCCGAATCCCGGCGTCACGGCGAGTACGAAGCTGTACTCCGAGGAGTTCTACGGCCTGGCCACGCGCGTGCTGGCGGACGGCGGACGGCTGGCGGTGCACGCGGGGTCGCCGGCGACACAGCGGCACACGTACTGGACGGTGGACGCGACGTTGCGGGCGGCCGGGTTCGGGACGAGGCCGTACCACGCGACGGGGCGGCCGTCGGGCTTCGCGGCGGGCCCCGACCGGGTCAAGGACGGCACGCCGGCCGTGAGCGACTGGGGGTTCGATCTGGCGGTGGTGGGCGGGAGCCCGAGGCTGGGTCTGGCGCGGGACGTGCCGCGGTTGCGGTCGCTGGAGGGGGCGACGCTGATGGCGGGGGCGCGGGGGGTGGAGCGGACGAGGGTGCGGGGGTTGCCGCCGTCGACGCTGGTGCATCCGCGGTACGGGAGCTGAGGGTTGGGGCGCGGGTGCGGTGCGCCTCCCGGCGGGGGGTCGTGGGGTGCGGGTGCGGTGCGCCTCCGGCGGGGGTGCGGTGCGGTGCGGGGTGCGGTTGTTGTGGCTGGTGCCGGGGGCCGGGGCCTCCGGAGGTGCATGTCCGGACGGCATGATTTACGGCGCGCAGCTGCCCACAGTCGGAAGACGGGCGTCCGCGCGCCACACATCACGCTTTAGTGTCCGGACACCCACCTCCTGCGACCCCGACCCCCTCCCGCCGGTGGTCGGCTCCCACTCGCCGCACGGCTGGGGGGTTGGGGGTGAGTGCGGCCCCGGTGGGCCCCGCCACTCACCGTCCCGGCAGAGCAAGTGGGCCGGTGCGGGAGGATGCCGCCGCCTCCGCCCGCCCTCGCGCACGACCCCGTGGCTTGTGCGGGCGGTGAAGGGGGGCGCGCAGGGGTCGTGTCCGGGACACTAAAGCGTGATGTGTGGCGCGCGACCGCCCGTGCCCTGACTGTGGCCTGTCACGCGCCGTAAATCATGCCGTCCAGGGCGCGAGGCCCGGAGCGGCACCCGGCAACAACCCGCACCCGGAAACCGGCCCCAGCCGAAAACGGACGCACCTCGAACCACGACCCCCCGCCGGACGGCGCACCGCGACACCCGGCGACAGCCCGCACCGCACCACCGGCCCCAGCCGAAAACGAACGCACCCCGCACCGCGCCCCCCGCCGGACGGCGCACCGCACCCGGAGATCGGTGCTCGCCAAAGACCCACGCCCCCCGCCGGACGGCGTTACGCTCGGGGTTTATGGAGCATGAGGTGTTCGTTCCGGTGACGGCAGAGGCTCTGCGGCAGGCGCTCGCGGACCCCGTCCGTGTCGCCCGCTGTGTGCCCGGACTTCAGCATGACGCGGAGGAGTCGGCCGGGCCGCTCTCCGGCCGTATGAAGGTGCGTATCGGCGGCCACACGATCACCTACCGCGGCGCGCTCACGATCGCCGAGCGGGACGGTGTCTTCGAGGCGGAGGGCGAGGGCGTGGAGGTCCGTGGTTCGGGCTCCGCCAAATTGACGCTCACCGTGCGGCTGATGGAGACGCCGGACGGTACGACGCTCGCTTTCACGGGCGGATCGCGTTCGGAGGGCCGGCTCGCGGAGGTGCCCGCCGAGACGACGACCGCCGCGGCGCGTCGGCTGCTGGACCGTTTCGTCGCGCGGCTGGGGGAGGAGACGGAGCCTCCGAAGGACGTCGTGCCAGTGGCGGAGGTGCTGCCGGAGTTCGGACCCGAGCCGTCGGAGCTCGCGCTCGACGGGGAGACCGTCTCCGGTGAGGGGGACTTCATCATTCCGGACGAGCCGCCCGCCGAGGCCGCGCACGCCCGCCGCACCATGATCGGGCGCAGCGCCGAGGAAGTGGATCACGCGCCGCCGCGTGGGCGTTACGCGCCCGTGCCCGCGCCTGACACCGGTGGCGCGCGGGCCACGCTGCGCTGGGTCGCACCCGCCGCCGCACTCGCGCTCGCCTCCGCCGTGGTGGTCGGACGTGCACTGCGTCGGCGCAAGTAATGTCGTGGTGTGAGTAGCAGCGAAGAGAGCATCCGACTGGCGGCGGGCGACGCCGAGTTGACCATCACCCCGGCGAACGGCTGCCGGATCGGCAGTCTGCGCATCGGCGGGACCGAACTGCTGCGCCAGGGCGAGCGGTACGGCTGCTTCCCGATGGTGCCGTGGTGCGGGCGGATCGAGAACGGCCAGTTCCGCAACGGCGGGGTCGTCCATCAGATGCCGCTCAACTCCCCGCCGCACGCGATCCATGGCACCGGCCGGGACACGGCCTGGCGTACCGCACGGGTGGCCGATAGCGAGGCGGTCTTCACGTATGACCTCGTCGACCCCTGGCCGTACAGCGGCCGGGTCACCCAGACCTTCGAGCTGGCCGAGGACTCACTGACACTCGGGCTCGGGGTGGAGACGTACGACACGTCCTTCCCGGCGCAGGCCGGCTGGCACCCCTGGTTTCTGCGGAATCTGGGGGAGAGCGACGCGCGCGTCGACTTCGACGCGGCCTGGCAGGAGGAGCGCGGGGCCGACCATCTGCCCACCGGCCGCCGGATCACACCGCGCCCGGGGCCGTGGGACGACTGCTTCGGGATGCCCGACGGTGTCGATGTGACCCTGACCTGGCCCGAGCAGCTTGAGCTGAAGGTCACGAGCCGCGCGGAGTGGGTCGTGGTCTACGACGAACAGGCGGAGGCGGTCTGTGTGGAGCCGCAGTCGGGCCCACCGAACGGACTCAACACCGCGCCCCGGCTGGTCACCCCCCTGGAACCGCTGGAGATCGCCGCGACCTGGCGCTGGCAGCGGCTCTGAGGCGAGCACTTAAGCTCGTGGCCATGACTGACGTACGGGCTGAGCTGCTCCAGCTGATCAAAGACAAGGCCGTGGTGCACGGCAGGGTGACCCTCTCCTCGGGGCTTGAGGCCGACTGGTACATCGATCTGCGCCGGATCACGCTGGACGGTCATGCCGCACCGCTGGTCGGTCAGGTCATGCTCGACACCACCGCCGATCTGGACTTCGACTGCGTCGGCGGGCTGACGCTGGGTGCCGACCCGGTGGCGACCTCGATGCTGCACGCGGCCGCCGCGCGCGGGCAGCGGCTCGACGCGTTCGTCGTGCGCAAGGCGCAGAAGGCGCATGGCCTCCAGCGCCGGATCGAGGGCACGGACGTCAAGGGACGCCGCTGTCTGGTGGTCGAGGACACCTCGACCACGGGCGGCTCGCCGCTGACGGCGGTCGAGGCGGTACGTGAGGCGGGCGGCGAGGTTGTGGCGGTCGCGGTGATCGTGGAGCGAGGGGCCGCTCCGGCGATCGCGGAGGCGGGGCTTCCGTACCTCAATGTCTATGCGCTGGATGAACTGGGTCTCGGCTGAGCCGATTTTTCGTCCCGGTCCCGGCCGTTTCACGTGAAACAGCCGAGACCCGAGTGGAGTCCGTACAGGAGTCTGGAAAGATGGGGGGTGACGATGACGTCGCCCCCAGGTCAGGGACAAGCACCTCTCACCCGCACATCACAAGGAGCGGCCCGATGCCCATCGCAACCCCCGAGATCTATGCCGAGATGCTCGATCGGGCGAAGGCAGGCAAGTTCGCCTACCCGGCCATCAATGTGACCTCGTCCCAGACCCTGCACGCCGCACTGCGTGGCTTCGCGGAGGCCGAGAGCGACGGCATCATCCAGATGTCCACCGGTGGTGCCGAGTTCCTGGGCGGCCAGTACAACAAGGACATGGTGACCGGTGCGGTCGCCCTCGCCGAGTTCGCGCATATCGTCGCCGCGAAGTACGACATCACCGTCGCGCTGCACACGGACCACTGTCCCAAGGACAAGCTCGACGGCTATGTCCGTCCGCTGCTCGACATCTCCGCCGAGCGCGTCGCCGCCGGCCGTAACCCGCTCTTCCAGTCGCATATGTGGGACGGCTCCGCCGAGACCCTCGCCGACAACCTGGCCATCGGCAAGGAACTGCTCGCCAAGGCCGCCGCCGCCAAGATCATCCTTGAGGTCGAGATCACCCCGACCGGCGGCGAGGAGGACGGTGTCAGCCACGAGATCAACGACGAGCTGTACACCACCGTCGACGACGCGCTGCGCACCGCCGAGGCCCTCGGCCTGGGTGAGAAGGGCCGCTACCTGCTGGCCGCGTCCTTCGGCAATGTCCACGGCGTCTACAAGCCGGGCAATGTCGTGCTCCGCCCCGAGCTGCTCAAGGACCTCCAGGACGGCGTGGCCGCCAAGCACGGCGGGGCCGCCGGCAGCCAGCCCTTCGACTTCGTCTTCCACGGCGGCTCGGGCTCCACGGCCGAGGAGATCGCCACCGCGCTGGAGAACGGCGTCGTGAAGATGAACCTCGACACCGACACCCAGTACGCCTTCACGCGGCCCGTCGCGGACCACATGCTGAAGAACTACGACGGCGTGCTGAAGGTCGACGGCGAGGTCGGCTCCAAGAAGACCTACGACCCGCGCACCTGGGGCAAGCTGGCCGAGGCCGGCATGGCCAAGCGCGTCACCGAGGCGTGCGCCGCGCTGCGTTCCACGGGCACCAAGCTGAAGTAACGCGCGGGAGCCGCATCTCGCGCACAGCGGGCTCGTACGGCGGGCCCGGCACCGGTCGCGGTCGCGGTGCCGGGCCCTTGCCATGCCGCGGTGCCGGGCCCCTGCCATACCGTCCGCCGGGTAGCCACCCGGCTTCCGGGCGAGGATGATCCCCGTATGGACATCAGGCTGTCCTCCGCCACGGGACGCTGGGTCATTCTGACGACGGTGCTCGGCTCCACCATGGCCCTGCTGGACTCCACCGTCGTCAATGTCGCGCTGCCGCACATCGGGGACTCCCTCAACGCGGATCTCGCGGACCTCCAGTGGACCGTCAACGCCTACATGCTCACGCTGGCCGCGCTGATCCTGCTGGGCGGGTCGCTCGGCGACCGGTACGGCCGACGGCGGATCTTCGTCATCGGGGTGGTCTGGTTCGCGTGCGGCTCGCTGCTCTGCGGGATCGCGCCGAACGCCCTCGTGCTGATCGTCGCCCGCGCGCTACAGGGCGTGGGCGGGGCGCTGCTCGTACCGGGCTCGCTCGCGATCATTCAGTCGAGCTTCCATCCGGACGACCGCGCGCGGGCCGTCGGGGTGTGGTCGGGGCTCGGCGGAGTCGGTGCGGCGATCGGTCCGTTTCTCGGCGGCTGGCTGGTCGACGGTCCCGGCTGGCGCTGGGTGTTCCTGATCAATGTGCCGCTGGCCGCGCTGTGCGTGCCGGTGGCGCTGCGCCACGTACCGGAGACCAGGGATCCGGCGCATCACGGCCGGTTCGATGCGCTGGGGGCGTTGCTCGGTGCGGCGGCGCTGGCGCTGATCACATACGCGCTGATCGGCAAGGACATCTGGTCGGGGGTGGCGGGGGTGCTGGTCGCGGTGGTCTTCGTGCTGGTCGAGCGGCGCAGGCGGGACCCGATGCTGCCGCTGTCGATCTTCGCGTCCCGGCTGTTCACCTCGGTGAATGTGGTGACGCTCTGCGTGTACGCGGCGTTCGGGGGCTTCTTCTTCCTCGCCGCGCTCCAGCTCCAGGTGGTCGTCGGGTACTCGGCGCTGGGCGCGGGGGCGGCGCTGCTGCCGACGACCGTGCTGATGCTGCTGCTCTCCGCGCGCTCCGGCGCGCTGGCGGAGCGGATCGGCCCGCGGATCCCGCTCACCGTGGGGCCGCTGCTGTGCGCGGCCGGGCTGCTGCTGATGCTGCGGGTGGGCCAGGGCGCCACGTATCTCGTGGATGTGGTGCCCGCGCTGGTGGTGCTGGGGATGGGGATGGTGACGCTGGTCGCACCGCTGACGGCGACGGTGCTGGCCTCCGTGGACAACGCGCGCGCGGGTCTGGCCAGTGGCATCAACAACGCGGCGGCCCGTGCGGCGGGCCTGCTCGCGGTCGCCGCGCTGCCGCTGCTGACGGGCACGGGCCCGGAGGCGTACCGCTCGGCGACCGAGTTCGACGCCAGTTTCCGCCGTGCGATGCCGATCTGCGCGGGGGTGCTGGTGGCGGGCGCGCTGATCGCCTGGGCGGCGGTGCGTACGCCGAAGACGGCGGCCGGCCGGACCGAGCCCGAGTGCCGGGTGAGCTGCGGGCTGTCCGCACCGCCCCTGGAGCAGCTGGCCAGGGAGAGCTGGGCCGACGGGAGCGGGGACGGGACGGGCGAAGGCGGCGGTCACCCCGGCGGGGGTCCGGGCGGAGGTCCGGGTGGCGGTGGCGGATCCGGTGGTGGTCCGAGCGGGGGGTCGGGCAGGGGTTCGGGCGGAGCCGGGGACGCGGGGTCCGCCGGGCCCGAGCAAGGCAGACTGTAGGTATGGCCATCCATGAAAACCTCTTGGGGGGACCGCCCCCCACTCAGCTGCCCGATGATCCCGAGCCGCGTGAGCTGCTCGCGAACGGCACGCCGCCCGCCGACGTCGCCGCGAAATATCCGACTTCCTCGCTGGCCTGGGCACAGCTCGCCGACGGCGCGTTCGAGAACGGGAGCGTCGTCGAGTCGTACGCGTACGCCAGGACCGGTTACCACCGCGGTCTCGACTCCCTGAGGCGCAGCGGTTGGAAGGGGCACGGCCCGGTGCCGTGGGAGCACGAGCCGAACCGCGGCTTCCTGCGCGCCCTGCACGCGCTCGCCCGCGCCGCGCAGGCCATCGGGGAGCAGGACGAGTACGAGCGCTGCTCGACGTTCCTGCGCGACTCCTCGCCGCTCGCGGCCGACACCCTCGGCTGACCGGCGACCCGGCAGACTCTTTTCCCTCGCGGCCGACTCCGGTCGACGGCGGCCGACTCGGGCTGACGGCGGCCGGCACCGGCTGACACCGGCCGATCAGCAGCCGATCGCTGCTGATCGTCCCGAAACGGAACCTATCGAAGGCCCCGCCCGTCATCCTGGGCGCGGGCCTTCGTTTGATCGATCAGGCGCCGCGGATCATCAGCCGCCCCGGCACAGAGGCCTCCCACTCGCGCCTCTCCCCCCACGCCGGTCGCACCAGGGGAGAAGTCCGTTTTGGGTAAACGCGCCGCCGTCCGCCGAATAGGCCGTCATGGTCGTGACCGTGTCCGATCCCGCGTGCGCGAGAGACGCCGCGGTCGCGGCCGTCCGCTCTCCCGGCCGGCCCTCGCGGGGCTGGGCCTGATCGCCGTACTCCTCGGTGCCGGCGGCGCCCTCGCTTCCTGGCGGGGCGGCGACACGGGGGAGGGCGGGGCCACCACGACCGCCGACGCGATCACCGCGTCCCCCGTCGCCCCCTCCCTGGAGCCTCCGTCCCCGCCGCCCCCGTCGCCCAGCGAGCCCGCCGAGGAGAAATCTCCGGCCGCGCCGTCCCATGTCCCCGCCTCCGGCCCCGGCACCTTCACCACCGCGCGGGCGCACGGCAAGCCGGTCGGCGTGGGGCCACTGCGCCGCTACCGCGTCCAGGTCGAGAACGGGATCGACATCTCCGCGACGGACGCGGCGACCGAGATCGAGCGGATACTCGCCCATCCGCAAGGCTGGGCAGCGCACGGCCGGGGCTCCTTCCAGCTCGTCTCCGACAACGCCGACTTCGTCATCCGTATCGCCACCCCGGCCACCGCCGACAAGCTCTGCGGCGCCCAGGGGCTCGACACCGGCGGTGAGCTGAACTGCGAGACCGTGGACGGCGTCGTGGTCAATCTGCGGCGCTGGGTCCTGGGGTCCCCGACGTTCGAGGGGCCGGCCTCCGACTACCGGCATCTGGTCATCAACCACGAGGTCGGTCACGAGATCGGCCTGCGCCAGCATCTGGGCTGCTCCGGCCCCGGCCGGCTCGCCCCGGTGATGATGCAGCAGATCAAGGGCCTGGACGGCTGCGAGTCCAACGCCTGGCCGTACGACGAGAACGGGAAGTACATCACGGGCTCCTGACGAAAGCCGTGGCTCTGACCCCGGATTATGATGCCCGCAGGGGACCGGGGCTCCGTAACCAACACGGAAGGGGCGGACCGCTACCCGGCAGCACATATCGAGGAGACAGAGATGTCGCACGCCCCCGATGCCCCCGAAGCCGGTTCGGAAGCCCCGAACCTCGACTTCGCCGGAACCACCCCGTACGAGGACTACGTCCAGGCGGACGTCCTCACCCATCTCCAGCACCCGCGCTCCGACGACCCCGGTGAGATGGTCTTCCTCGTCACCACACAGGTCATGGAGCTGTGGTTCACCGTCCTCGTCCACGAGTGGGAGACCGCGTCCCGCGCGCTGCGCCAGGACCGGATCCCGGTCGCGATCGACGCGCTCAAGCGGTCCGTGTACGAGCTGGAAGCGCTCAACGCCTCCTGGAAGCCGCTCGGCCGGCTGACGCCCGCGCAGTTCAACTCGTACCGTGCCGCGCTCGGCGAGGGCTCCGGCTTCCAGTCGGCGATGTACCGGCGCATGGAGTTCCTGCTCGGCGACAAGTCCGCGTCGATGCTCGTCCCGCACCGGGGCGCGCCGCGTGTCCACGGCGAGCTGGAGAAGGCGCTGCAGGAGCCCAGCCTGTACGACGAGGTCCTGCGGCTGCTCGCCCGGCGCGGGCTGCCGGTGCCCGCGGAGGTGCTCGACCGCGATCTCGCGCTGCGGTACGAGCCGTCGCCGGCGGTCGAGGAGATCTGGGCCGCGATCTACGGCGAGCCCGATCAGCACACCGAACTCGTCCGGCTCGGTGAGGCGTTGACGGATGTCGGCGAGCTGGTGTGGCGATGGCGCAACGACCATCTGGTCGCGACCCGGCGGGCGATGGGCTCCAAGACCGGCACGGGCGGATCCGCGGGCGTGGCCTGGCTGGAGAAGCGGGCCGCGAAGAACGTGTTCCCCGAGCTGTGGACGGCGCGCAGCCATGTCTGAGTCACGTGCGACCGTAGGGACGCCCTCTCAGCACCACGCGTCCCAGGGCAAGTCCCTCGCCGTACGGGCCGCGACGCTGGACGCGGCGGACGAACTGGCCGGAGTGCGCGACCTGTTCACCCTCGACGACGACTCCGTCTATCTCGACGGGAACTCACTGGGCGCGCTGCCCCGCCATGTCCCCGAGCGCGTTCAGGAGGTGATCACCCGTCAGTGGGGCGAGCTGCGCATCCGCTCCTGGACGGAGGGCGGCTGGTGGACCGCGCCCGAGCGGATCGGCGACCGGATCGCCCCGCTCGTGGGCACCGGGCCGGGCCGGATCGTGGTCGGCGACTCCACCAGCGTCAATGTCTTCAAGGCGGTGGTGGGCGCGGTACGTCTCCTGGACCCGGCGGACCCGCCCAGGGACGAGATCCTCGTCGACGCCACGACCTTCCCCACGGACGGATACATCGCGCGGTCCGCGGCCCGGATGACCGGCCTGCCGATCGTCCCCGTCGACCCCGAGAACCTGCTCGGCGCGCTCGGGCCGCGCACCGCCGTCGTACTCGTCAACCATGTCGACTTCCGGACCGGTCGGCTGCACGACCTCCCCGGGATCACCGCCGCCGTGCACGGGGCCGGGGCGCTCGCCGTCTGGGACCTCTGCCACAGCGCGGGCGCCCTGCCGGTCGAGCTGGACGCGCACGGCGTGGACCTCGCGGTGGGCTGTACGTACAAGTACCTGAACGGCGGGCCCGGTTCGCCCGCCTTCCTCTACGTCGCCGAGCGCCATCAGGCCCGCTTCGACTCCCCGCTGCCCGGCTGGAACTCGCACACCGATCCGTTCGCGATGTCCCCGGACTTCGCGGCGGCGGACGGCGCGGTACGGGGCCGGGTCGGCACCCCCGACATCCTCTCCATGCTGGCCCTGGAGGCGGCCCTCGACGTCTGGGAGGGGGTGAGCCTGGCGGCGGTACGGGACAAGAGCCTCGCGCTCACGGACTTCTTCCTGGAGTGCGTGGAGGCGTACGCGCCGCCGGGCCGGGTCCGTTCGCTCACCCCTGCCGCGCACGCCGAGCGCGGCAGCCAGATCGCGCTGCGCTGCGCCGAGGCGCCCGCCGTCATGGCGGCGCTCATCGCCCGGGGGATCGTCGGGGATCTGCGCAGGCCGGATGTGCTGCGCTTCGGATTCACCCCGCTCTATACGGGTTTCGCCGACGCGGAACGGGCGGCGAGGGTCCTCGGCGAGGTCCTGACCTAGGTGCCGGCCGAAGGCGAGCCCACGGCCTAGTGCCGCGACGGGGCAAACGTTGCCGGGAGGGGCACTAGGTTCTGTCCGGACAGAACCCGGATCACCGGCCTGGATCACCGTGACCCGGCGGCCGCCCGTGCGGCCGCCGGGGATCGGGGTGATCGGGTCCGTGCGGGGCTGGTAGCGTCCCCGCTGATCAGGTCAATTCGGCCCCCGTACCGAAAGGTTGGAGCAAGATGCCGGACCCCGCCGCGCACGATGCCCTTGCTCGTGACGCCGCAGAGACCGAATCGGTCTTCTCCCATCCGGTTGTCCGGCCCGATGCCACCGCCGCGTACGGCGAGCACCCTGATCAGGTGATCGACTTCTACGCTCCCCGGGGCAACCAGGAGCGCGTGCCGCTGGTCGTCGTTCTGCACGGCGGCGCCTGGCGCGCGGCGTACGACCGTACGCACCTGACCCCCTTCGCGGACTTCCTGGCCCGGCGGGGATTCGCCGTCGCCAATGTCGAGTACCGACGGGGTCCCGTGCTCCCGCAGCAGGGCGGCGGGTCGCCGGTGGCGGGGCGCTGGCCGGAGACGTTCGACGATGTGGCCGCGGCGTTGGACGCGCTGCCCGCGCTGGCCGCGGGCGTGCTGCCGCAGGCCGACGCGCGGCGGACCGTACTGACCGGACACTCCGCGGGCGGCCATCTCGCGCTGTGGGCGGCGGCCCGGCATGTGCTGCCGGTGGGCTCGCCGTGGCGGCTGCCGGAGCCCCCGCCGCTGCGCGGGGTCGTCGCGCTGGCGCCGATCGCGGATCTCGTACACGCCGTGGAACTGGATGTGTGCGGCGGAGCCATCCTCCAACTGCTCGGCGGCGAGGTGGAGTTCAAGCAGCGCAGGGAGAGTGCGGACCCGGCGGCGCTGCTGCCGACGGGGATCGCGACGGCGGTGGTGCAGGGCCGTGCGGACCTGACCGTGCCGCACACGGTCTCCGAGGCGTTCGTGGACGCGGCCGGGCGGGCGGGCGAGATGGTGGGGCTGACGCTGCTGGAGGAGGTCGGTCACTTCCCGCTGATCGACCCGGCGGCAGACGCGTGCGCGGTGGTGGCGGAGGAGATCGCCCAGCTCGCCTGGTGAGGCTGTGCGTCTCCCGTACGCAGGGAGACGCAGGGAGACGCGGGGATGCGCAGGGAGACGCAGGGAGACGGGGAAGGCGCCGGCGGACGAGGGAAGACGCGGACAGAAACTGACCGCAAGTCTTCCTACGGTCTCCCCATGACCAAGAACACCAGCCAGACCGTGCTCGTGACCGGCGCCACCGGAACCGTGGGCCGCCAGGTCGTCTCCGAACTCCTCCGCCGCGGCCACACCGTCCGCGCGCTCACCCGTGACCCCGAGAAGGCGAGAGCCGGCCTTCTTTCTGACTTCCCGTCAGGCGTCGACGTCGTACGCGGAGACCTCGCCGACCCCGCGAGCCTCGCCCCCGCCCTCGACGGCGTCACCGGGCTGCATCTGATCACCTTCGGCGGGGCGATGTTCGCGCCGCTGGAGACCGGACCGGAGATCGTGGAGCTGGCGCGGAAGACCGGCGTACGGCGGGTGACCGTCCTGTTCGGCGGCGGGGAGACCCCGGTCCAGCGGGCCGTCGAGGCGAGCGGGCTGGACTGGACCGTGGTGCAGCCCGTCGAGTTCATGTCCAACGCGCTGGAGTGGGCCGAGGCGATCCGTACGGAGGACACCGTGAGCGAGCCGTTCACCGGCCGGCTGAGCGCCATGATCCACGAGGCCGACATCGGCGCGGTCGCGGCGGTCGCGCTCACCGAGGAGGGGCACGCGGGCCGTACGTATCTGATCACCGGGCCCGAGGTGCTCACCGTCCAGGACAAGGTGGACGCGCTGGCGGCGGCCCGGGGCCGGGAGATCGGGCTCGTGGAGCTGACCGAGGAGACGGCGAAGAAGCGGTGGCGCGCGGCGGGCCAACCCGAGGATGTGATCGACTTCCTGATCATGGTGTACCGGGACACCCCGCCCGAGGGCAGGACGGTGGTCGACACGGTCGAGAAGGTCACCGGCAGGCCCGCCCGTACGTTCGCGGAGTGGGCGGCGGAGCACGCGACGGTGTTCCGGGCCTGACCCCGGCCGCGTCCGGCCGCGTCCCACCTGGTGGGAGCCGAGTACGCGCAGTAGTACCTGGGACGGACGGGCAAGGATCCGCTTCGCTGGTGACGACCCCGTCCTTCCCTCCGCCTACCGTGGCAACGTGACCGAGACAGATACCGGGAAGACCCGGAGCCCCGAGTTCCGCTTGGCCATGGGAGCGCTTGAGGGCATGCGCCAGGACCTCTTCCACGACGCCTTCGCCTACCGTCCGCTCAAGCCCATGCGGACGGACGGCCCGATCACCCGCCGGCTGCCGGGCCGGATACGTGAGTACGCGGTCTGGACCCCGCACGCCATGATCACGGCGTGCGCGTTGCTGGTGATGTTCGCCGGCTTCCTTGAGGGCGGCAGTCTGCTCGGCCTCCTTCCGGCGATCCCGGTCCTGCTCACCATGGGCAGGCCGGTCGGCGCCCTGTGGCTGTCGCTGGGGGTCTCCGCCGCGCTGGGTGTCGCGGTGTATGACGCATGGCCGTGGGGGGTCTCCAGTTTCCTCGGGTACCTCACCGTGCTGACGGTGGCCGCGATCCGTACCCGCCCGCGCACCGGCGCCTACATGTGGGTGGTCACCGCGGCGTACGCGCTCTTCATGGAGGTCTTCTTCAACCGCGGCTACGGGGCCGGAGCCTCCACCTCGGTGACCATGCTCTTCCTCTCCGCGCTCGTTCTGCTGACCGTGACCGTGCTGCATGTCCGCCGGGAGGCGAAGCAGGAGGTCGCCGCGCAGCAGAGCGTCACCGCCGTCGAACGCGACCGGCGCACGCTGCTGGAGGAGCGCACCACCATCGCCCGCGAGCTGCACGATGTGGTCGCCCACCACATGTCGGTCGTCGCGATCCAGGCCGAGGCCGCCCCGTACCGTGTGGAGAACCCGCCGCCCGAGCTTGAGCAGGCGTTCGCCACGATCAGGGAGAACGCCGTCGCCGCGCTGACCGAGCTGCGCCGTGTCCTCGGGGTCGTACGGGCGGAGGACTACCAGGCCCCCGACGCCCCGCAGCCCACGCTCGGCGATCTCGACGGGCTCCTCGGGAATGTCCGGGACGCCGGGCTGACCGTGGAGAAGGCGATCACCGGATCCGTCCGTACGCTGCCCCAGGGCGTGGAACTGTCGGCGTATCGCATCGTCCAGGAAGCCCTGAGCAACGCGCTCCGGCACGCGCCGGGCTCGACCGCGCGCGTCGAGATCTCGTACGTACTGGGCGGGCTCGGCCTGCGCATCGTGAACACCCCGCCGCGCGGCCTGGTCAAGCCGTCGCCCGGCTCGGGGCACGGCATCACGGGGATGCGGGAGCGTGTCACGATGCTGAACGGCGAGATGACCGCGGACCTCCTGGAGGACGGCGGCTACGAGGTCGCGGCCTTCATTCCGGTGGCCGCCGTGCAGGACGGGGACGCGTCATGACCATCCGGGTACTGATCGTCGACGATCAGGTGATGGTCCGCGAGGGCTTCTCGGTGCTGCTGAACGCGATGCCGGACATCGAGGTCGTCGGCGAGGCGGTGAACGGCCGCGAGGCCGTCAGCCAGGTCGCCGCGCTCCGCCCCGACGTGGTGCTGATGGACATCCGGATGCCGGAGCTGAACGGCATCGAGGCGACCCGCGAGATCGTCGCGGCGAACGCCGACGCGAAGGTCCTGGTGCTGACCACCTTCGACCTCGACGAATACGTCTACCAGGCGCTGCGCGCCGGTGCCTCGGGCTTCCTGCTGAAGGACGCATCGGCCCGCCAACTGGCCGACGGCGTACGGGTGGTGGCCTCCGGCGAGGCGCTGCTCGCACCGACCGTCACCCGCCGCCTGATCACGGAGTTCTCCAAACTCTCGGAGGCCCCGCGCGCCCCGGCGATGGCCCGGATAGGCGATCTCACGGAGCGCGAGACGGAGGTCCTGGTGCTGATCGCGCAGGGCCTGTCCAACGCGGAGATCGCCGAGCACCTGGTGGTCGCGGAGTCCACGATCAAGACACATGTGAGCCGCATCCTGGTGAAGCTGGGCCTGCGGGACCGTACGCAGGCGGCGGTGTTCGCGTACGAGGCGCGGCTGGTGACACCCGCCTGAGCCGATACGAGTGGGATGGCGAGTACCGGTCATTTGATCACTCGCGCGGGTGATCGCACCGGAAAGAACCGTTTCGTCCGCTCGGGGGCCCGTCACGCTGGTGTCCGCCTGACAGGAGGTGCACCATGACAGTTATGGCAGAGCGCGCGGTCCAGATGTCCGTCGAGGAGTTCGAGGAGATCGCCAAACTCATCGAGAGGCAGTCCGACACCGTCAGGTTGGAGTTCATCAACGGACGGATCGGGTTCAAAGGCGTGACGGACGGCGACCACAGCGAGATCATCAGATGGCTGCAACAGCGCTGTATGCGGGTGCGGCCCGACCTGTGGCTGTACGCGGGCGGTGAGTTGGGGCTGCTGGTCGAGGCGTACCGCAGGGGCCGGGCCAAACCCGACGCCGTCCTCGCTCCGGAGGAGAGTTTCGCGGGGCAGGGGGACTGGGCCGACCCGGCGCGCGTGTTGATGACGGTCGAGGTGACGTCGTACGACTCCGACACCGACAAGCGGGACCGCAAGGAGAAGCCCGTCGCTTACGCCGTCGCGGGGATTCCGCTCTATCTGCTGATCGACCGCGACGACTGTACGGTCACCGTGCACAGCCGTCCGGCGCCCGAAGGTTACCGCTGCCGCCAGGTAGCGGACTTCGGAGAGAGAGTCACTCTCCCCGACCCCGTCGGCATCGAGCTGGACACCGAGATCTTGAAGAATTACGTGCGCTGACGCGTGCGGCGGCATGAGTCGGCCCGCCTTGTCCACAGCCTGTGGACAAGGCGGGCCGCCGCCCGTTTCCGGTCAGTTCAGCATGTCGCGGCGCCGCAGTCCCGCCAGCCCCGTCCCCACCAGCACCGCCGCGAGCGCCGTCAGCGCCACCACCGGCGTCCACGCCATCTCCCCGCCCGGCAGCTTCGGCAGGTGTCCGAACGGCGACAGGTTCATCACCGACTGCGGCAGGTCCAGCGCGGGACCGATCCAGCCCAGGGCCAGGGCCAGGCCCGCGACGGCCCAGGCGGCCACGGCCGCCTTCGGGAAGACGCCGTACAGCAGGACCGCCAGCGCGCCCAGGACCCAGACCGCGGGCAGTTGGACCAGGGCGGCGCCGAGGATGGCCGGGAAATGCCGGCCGTATCCGAGGAACAGGCCGAGACCGCCGAGCGCCATGATCAGGACCGCGCCGCCGAAGGCGATCACCAGATGCCCGGCGGCCCAGCGGAGCCGGCCGACCGCACCCGCGAGGACCGGTTCCGCGCGCTGGCCGGTCTCCTCGGCGTACAGCCGCAGCACCGACGCGACCACGTACAGCGCCGCGACCATCCCCAGCATGCCGACCATCGCGGCGAGGAAGGCATCGGTCAGTCCTTGCTGGCCGCCCATCCGCAGGATGATCTGCTGGGTCTGCTGGTTGTCGCCGACCAGATCCGCCGCGCCGTCGGTGATGCCGCCGAACATGATCCCGGCGAGCAGGAAGCCGCTTCCCCAGCCGAGCACGCTGCCGCGCTGGAGGCGCCACGCGAGCCCGCCCGCCGTGGCGAGCGCGCCCTTCGCGGGTCCTGGCCGCGCGGAGAAGAAGCTCATGCCGATGTCGCGCCGGCCCGCCAGGGTGTACGCGAGGACCGCCTGTACGGCGATCGCGGCCAGCAGGACCAGCAGCACCCACCAGCGTTCACCGGCGAAGGCGCGTACGTTCTCGGCCCAGCCGATCGGGGAGAGCCAGGTCAGGAGGGACGAACCGTCGTCGGCCGACGCGTCGCCCGCCGCTTTGAGTACGAATGCGGCGCCGATGACGGCGGCCGTCAGCCCCTTCGCGAGCCGGGCGTTCTCGGTGATCTGCGCGGCGATGGCCGCGGTGCAGGCGAAGAGCATGCCGACCCCGCCGGTCGCGAGACCGAGCGCCAGCCCGCCGGCGGCGTTCTGCCCGTTGCCGACGAGCCCCGCGGTGACCGCGAGGACCAGCGCGGCGTTGGCGATCAGCGCCGTGAGCAGCGCCGCGGTCAGCGGCGCCCGGCGCCCGACCATCGCCGACGAGAGCATCTCCTGACGGCCCGCCTCCTCTTCCTCCCGGGTGTGCCGTACGACGATGACCAGGCTCATCACCGCCGCGAGCGCGGCTCCGAAGGCGATCATGCGCCAGGAGGTGAGCCCGCCCACGGAGTCGCTGAAGACAGGTCCGTACAGGGCGCGCAGTGAGCCGTTGGCGGACATCGACTGGACGAGGTCGGCCCGCTTGGCGTCCGTGTCGTACAGCGTCGACACGGACTGCGTGACGGAGAGGAACGAGGCGCCGAGGACCAGCACCCACACCGGCAGGATGATCCGGTCCCGGCGCAGGGCGAGCCTCAGCAGCGTTCCGGTGCCGGCGAGCTGCCGGCTGCCGCCGGTGCGCGCCACCGGTACGGCCAGGGTGGTGGCGGTCATGACGCGACCGCCCCGTCGGCCGCGTAGGCGTCATCGGCCGCGTAGTGGCGCATGAACAGCTCCTCCAGGGTGGGCGGAGTGCTGGTCAGCGAGCGGATGCCGGACTCGGAGAGCGAGCGCAGTACCGCGTCCAGCTTGTCGGTGTCGACCTGGAGCCTGACCCGCTTCCCCTGGATGTCGAGGTCGTGCACGCCGGGGAGCCGGCCCAGTCCGTTCGGCTCGCCGGACAGCTCCGCGCTCACGCTCGTACGGGTCAGATGGCGCAGCTCGGAGAGCGAACCGGACTCGACGGTCACGCCCTTGCGGATGATGCTCACCCGGTCGCAGAGCGCCTCGACCTCGCTCAGCACATGGCTGGAGAGGAGCACGGTCCTGCCCCGGTCGCGCTCCTCCTCGACGCACCGCTGGAAGACCTCCTCCATCAGCGGGTCGAGCCCGGAGGTCGGCTCGTCGAGGATCAGCAGATCGACGTCCGAGGCGAACGCGGCGACGAGGGCGACCTTCTGGCGGTTGCCCTTGGAGTACGTACGCCCCTTCTTGGTGGGGTCCAGCTCGAAGCGCTCGACGAGATCGGCGCGCCGGGCCGGGTCCAGCTTCCCACGCAGCCGCCCGTACAGATCGATGACCTCACCGCCGGAGAGGTTGCGCCACAGGGTCACGTCCCCGGGTACGTAGGCCACGCGACGGTGCAGTTCGACCGCGTCCTTCCACGGGTCCCGGCCGAGCAGCTGGGCCGCGCCGGAGTCGGCGCGCAGCAGCCCGAGGAGGACCCTGATGGTGGTGGACTTGCCGGCTCCGTTGGGGCCGAGGAAGCCATGGACCTCGCCGGTCTCGACGGCGAGGTCGAGGCCGTCCAGCGCGTGCGTCCGGCCGAACGACTTGTGCAGTCCGGCGACCGTGATTGCCTTCGTCATGCTTCGGAACGTACGCTACATTCACAAACTTGTGAAGTTAAGGAAGCGTAAAAAGGGATCGGGTTAAGATCGAGGTGGACGCCGAGCAGGGGAGACGATGGGCCGATGGGCAGCGAGGACCAGCGCCGGGGCGCGAAAGGGAACAAGAGCGGGAACGCGCGCGGGAGCGAGCGCGAGGACGGTACACAGCGGGACGAGGAAGCCGTGTCCCGCTTCGTGGAGCGCTTCGCGGCCGAGATGACCGAGGCCGGGATGCAGCGCACGGCCTCCCGGGTCTTCGCGGCGCTGCTCAGCTCGGACGACGCGAGCATGACCTCCGCCGAACTGAGCGAACGGCTGCGGATCAGTCCCGCGGCCGTCTCGGGGGCAGTCCGCTACCTGACCCAGGTCAACATGGTCGGCAGGGAACGTGACCTCGGCTCCCGCCGCGACCGCTACCGGCTGCACAACGAGCTCTGGTACACCACCTTCGCCCAGCGCGACTCCGTACTGGTCCGCTGGGAGAACGCCCTCCGCGACGGCGTCGAGACGCTCGGCAGGGACACCCCGGCGGGGGTGCGGGTGGCGGAGACGGTCGAGTTCTTCGAGTTCCTCCAGCAGGAACTGCTCGCGCTGATGGGCCGCTGGAAGGACTATCAGGAGGCCAGGCGCACGGAGGGGACCAGGGGTGCGGGCACGGGCTGAGTGTGACGGCAGGGGTACGGGCCGACCGTACGACGGCGGGGGCCGAAGCGGTGAGCGTCGGCCTCAGCCGGCGGGCTCCGGCCGGTGCCTGTGCTTGACGGAACCCCCCACCAGGCCCGTCAGCGTCAGTGCCACACCGGCCAGGAACAGGGCGGCGTTCACATCATCGGCGGGAGTGCCCCGCAAGTCGGAGTCGTAGAGATCGCCCTTCCACGGGCCGTACGAGACCACCCAGCCGGTCCACCAGTCCTCCAGCAGTGGATCGCGGTCCGGGTCACAGCGGAAGGGGCCCTCGTGCCGCGCTCCGCTCCACGGGTCGGACCACCGCACCTCGCAGGTGCCGTCGGACTGCCGGCTGATCACGGTCAGGTCGATCTGCGGGTCCTTGGACGCGGCGCTGTCCGCGGCGATACCCAGGCCGAGCAGGACCGCTCCCACCAGCAGGATCCAGCGGAAGACGGCTCGGCGACGGTGCGCCGTTTTCGACATCGGTGCCCTGTGGGGCGCATCCGAAATGTCTGACATGTTCGATGCGTGAGGTATGCGCTGCTCCAGCAGCCCGGCCTGCCGCGCCCGCTGCACGGCCAACTGCCGTGCCCCGCTTCCCCGTACCGCTCGCGTCCAGATCGGCGCCGCACCGCCCGGAGGCGCGATCACCCCGCCGGTCCGAGGGTCGCCGCACCACCACAGGACGCCACCCGGGCCGGGCTGGACCGGCTGGTGGAGGCCCCATACCCTCCACACGGTCAGTGGCCACAGCTCTCCGGTCGCCGGGTCCCGCAGCACCACCGTCGCGGTCCGTGATCCGCGCGGGACCGATACGGCGGCGCAGACGGTCCAGGGGGCCGCCGCCAGGTGGTGCCGCATCCGGCCGCAAATCCGGAGGGAGAAGAGGCCCATACTCAGCGCGGCCAGGGACAGCCCCAGCAGGTTCGGCATCAGCGCGACCACTTCGTCCAGGCCCAGGCCGGCCGCGATCAGCCCGATGATCCCGCTGCCGACCAGCAGCGCCAGACCGCCGCGCGCCCACACGGTGGCGCTCGCCCGGTAGCGGGCCAGTGCCTCGGCCGTGTCCGTGACATCCAGCGCAAGGAGCCCAGGGCTCTGCGACGTGTTGTCCCCCATTTTTGTGCCCCCCCGGGCTTTGATGTGCCCCCCGGGCTTTGATGTGCCCCCGGGCTTCGAACCGGAGGCCGAGATTACCTGGAGCCCGCCCCCGCCCCGGCCGAGCCCGTCGCCGCCGGAAGCGTCAGCTGCCACGCCCCCGGCCGGAGCGTCCAGGTCCGCGTCCGTACCGGGCCCGTGACGCGGCTGTCCGCGCGGTAGCGGAAGTCCGCGCCCGAGACCGTGACGGACAGCGCGCTGGCGCGGACCGGCTCGGGCGAGGCGTGCGTACGGATCACGACCTCGGCGCGGCCCGCTCGGGAGGACACCCGTACGCCCTCGACCGGCTCGTCCAGATCGTTCAGCAGCACGCCGTCCGCCTCCACCCTCAGCCGATGGTGCGTATGTGCCGCGAACACATAGGGGACCGGCCGTACGAGCGTACGGACCAGGGAGCGGCAGGTATGCCAGACCGACCCCGTCGCCGGGGCAGTGCCCGTCGCTCCCGTCTCGTCCCTCGTCCCCCTCGCGCCCCTCGCGGGCAGTGCCGGGATCCGCAGATCCCCCAGCACCACCCCGTCGCTGTCGTCGACCAGCAGATCGAGCCGGCGCGCCGCGCCGTCCAGCACGGCGCGCGCCGCCGCCACCGCGCCCGTGGGCACGCCCAGGGAACGGGCCAGCTCCACAGAAGCGCCGACCGGCACCAGCGACAGCGCGCCCGAGGCCAGCTCCCGTTCACGGTGGAGCAGGGCGACGGTGCGCAGCAGCGCCCGGTCGTCGCCCACGACCACGGGCCGTCTGCTGCCGCGCCGGGCCAGCGCCCGCGCGAATTCCTCGGGGCCGTCGGGGAGACACAGCTTCACCCCCGCACCCGCGCTCAGCACGTCCTTCGCGATCCGCACCGATTCGCCGTCGGTCCTGCGGGCGAAGGGGTCGATGACCACCAGAAGCTGTTGCGCACCGTTCTCGGCGGGCTCTGGAGCCGACACCTCGGTCCTTCCTCGGGTAGCATCTTTGTGCAAGAGCCCCTTGCGCTATTGCGCCAGGGGCTTCGTCTATTCCGGGGCATCCGGTTCGACGGTCAGGACCGCGTCGTACAACGTTGTGCGATGTCATACGCGTAGATATGGCGTACACGCGCCGTATGAACGGCGTTTGCGCGCCCCCTGGCCTTGGACATGCCCCGCCCGGAAGGGGTGTACGCCTGTGCCCGCACTTGTGCTGCTCGGTGCTCAGTGGGGTGACGAAGGCAAGGGAAAGGCCACCGACCTGCTCGGTGGGTCCGTGGACTATGTCGTGCGCTATCAGGGCGGCAACAACGCCGGTCACACGGTCGTCGTGGGCGACCAGAAGTACGCACTGCATCTTCTCCCTTCCGGAATCCTCTCCCCGGGGTGTACTCCGGTGATCGGCAACGGAGTGGTCGTCGATCCGGCCGTCCTGCTCTCCGAGCTGAGCGGGCTCAACGAGCGCGGTGTCGACACGTCCAAACTGCTGATCAGTGGTAACGCGCACCTGATCACGCCGTACAACGTAACCGTCGACAAGGTGACGGAACGGTTCCTCGGCAAGCGGAAGATCGGTACGACCGGCCGCGGCATCGGCCCGACCTACGCCGACAAGATCAACCGCACCGGCATCCGCGTCCAGGACCTCTACGACGAGTCGATCCTGGAGCAGAAGGTCGAAGCGGCGCTGGAGTCCAAGAACCAGTTGCTCGCCAAGGTATTCAACCGCCGCGCCATAGAGTCCGGCAAGGTCGTCGAGGAACTGCTGACGTTCGCCGACCAGCTCAAGCCGTACGTCGCGGACACGACGCTGATCCTCAACAACGCCATCGACCAGGGCAAGGTCGTCCTCTTCGAGGGCGGCCAGGGCACGCTGCTCGACGTGGACCACGGCACGTATCCCTTCGTCACCTCGTCCAACCCGACGGCGGGCGGCGCCTGCACGGGCGCGGGGGTCGGTCCGACGAAGATCAGCCGGGTCATCGGCATTCTCAAGGCGTACACGACACGCGTCGGCGCCGGACCGTTCCCGACGGAGCTGTTCGACGAGGACGGCGAGGCGCTGCGCCGCATCGGCGGCGAGCGGGGCGTCACAACGGGCCGCGACCGCCGCTGCGGCTGGTTCGACGCGGTGATCGCGCGCTACGCGACGCGGGTCAACGGCTTGACGGACTTCTTCCTCACCAAGCTCGACGTGCTCACGGGCTGGGAGCGGATCCCGGTGTGCGTGGCGTACGAGATCGACGGCAAGCGCGTCGAGGAACTCCCGTACAGCCAGACGGACTTCCACCACGCGAAGCCGGTGTACGAGTACCTGCCCGGCTGGTCGGAGGACATCACGAAGGCGAAGACCTTCGCCGACCTGCCGAAGAACGCGCAGGATTACGTGAAGGCGCTGGAGGAGATGTCGGGAGCGCCGATCTCGGCGATCGGCGTGGGTCCGGGCCGTACGGAGACGATCCAGATCAACTCGTTCTTGTAGGAACGGGGTTGGGTCGGTTCGGTCGGTTGGGTTCGGTCTGTTCCCCGGTTTGGGTTCGTGCCGGGGGGAGTCGGGGTGGGCCGGGATGTTTGGTGTCGGGTGGGGGCCGCCCCTCAGGTTTCAGTTTCGCGGTTGCGGGTCGGGCGTCAAGGGCGCTCCTTCGTCGCGTCGGTTACGCCGATTGCGCTTCGCTCCACCCTTGACTCCCGTCCCTCCACCGCAAGTGCAGCTTTGAGGGGGGCGGCCCCGGGGGGAGGGGTCCCCGGGGCCGCCCCCTTGGTCCCGGGGGCCGTTGCCGACTGCCGGTCCGGTGGGCCCTGCGGGGCTGCGCGGGAGTGGTGTGGGTGGTCCGGCCCCGGCTCAGCGGCTGAGGGTCGGGAAGTGGCCGGGACTCATGCCCCGCTGGTGGGGGTGTGTGGGTGGTGGGGTGGGTGTGACTGGTGAGGCGCCGAGTGGGCCGGTCTGGGTCGGTGATGTGTCGTGGGGACGAGTTAGCCGAACACAGGACGCGTCACCGGCCGGAGAGCCCCGGAACAGCCCGACAAACCAGGACATATAGATACGCGACGGCAAAGCCCCGGGCCGCTGGCCCGGGGCTTTCGTCGCGCTGTCGGCATCCGGCGCCGTCAGGGCTCCAGCCACCAGGGGCTGGAGTATGCGACACCCATGTCGTTGCAGGGGTGGCCCGCCGGGCCCGGCTGCCCGTTCGGCTGCGAGGGGTCGGAGACCCGCAGCACGACCCACGCACCGTCCTCGACGTCGAGCGGAACGGTGAACTCGACCAGGCTGCCGGACGTGGTCTCGATGATGTCGGCCACGGTCGGCGCGTTCGTGCCGGGGCGCAGCACCTGGACGTTGAGGGGCTTGCCGGCCCACTCGGCGCCGCGGTCGAGGTCCACGGCGAAGCGGACGTCGCCGGAGGCGAGTGGCAGGACGCCGCCCATCCGGACCCCGTTCGCGGTGGCGTCGAGGCGCAGTCCCGAGTACCGGGTCGCGAAGAAGCGGCGGGCGCGCAGGGCTTCGAGCACACCTGCGCGGGTGTTCTCGGTGACCCAGAGCCCGGCGCGGCCCACGCCCTCGGGGTGGCCCCACTCGGTGCCGTGGTGGTCGCTCAGGCCGGTGATGCCGGTGCGCCAGCCGGCGTTGAGGCAGGCGTTGAGGTTCGAGGACTGGCTGTCCGCCCAGCCGTCGAAGAGGTAGTCGTCGCCGCGGTTGAACATCTCGACGCTGACCATCTTGTCGCGCGCCGCGGCGACGTAGGCGAAGTTGTTGAAGCGTCCGGCCTCACGGCCCGGATGGTTGAAGCCGGTGACGCCGTCCCGGCTGCCGAGCCAGTTGTAGTGCGAGTTCATCGAAGTGGCCCCGCCCAGGTCGACGAACTGGTCCGTGAACCAGACGTTGGCGTGGCCGATGAGCGGGTTGGACCACTCGAAACCGCGGATGGCGGTGTACGTGCCGGGGTCGCCCGCGGCGTCCGCGAGCCGGCGGGTACGGTCCCACTCGCTCTGGGTCAGACCGTTGATGGCGAAGAGGGTGGTGTGGTCGGTGAGCGCCGCCACGTCGAGCCCGGCGTCGCGCATGGAGGCGAACGCGAGGGCGGGGTCGCCGTCGCCGTCCGACATCAGCGTGTGGTTGTGCAGATCGGCACGGGCGAGCGGGCCCCGTAGACCCCCGGCCTGTTCCAGGGCCGGTCCATCAAGAGAACGGAGTGCCATGACCATCACACTCGAACGACCTGCGGAGGTATACCGCAGGTATACTGCGCCCATGGCTGACACCACGATCAAGGTCGACCCCGTAGTCCGCGACCGGCTTCAGGAACTGGCCAGGGATCGTGGGATGACGATGCGCGACCTGCTGACCGAGCTGGCAGGTGCGACCCCCACCAAGGAAGAACTCCGCAAGCGGTACGAGGAGACCAAGGCATACGTCGAGGAGCACTTCCTCGGCAGGCCGTACACCGAGGAGGACGAGAAGGCGGGCGAGGCGCTGTGGGCCGGCATCGTGTCCGGGAGTATCGGGTGGGTCCAGTGAAAAAGGACGCGTACCCCCTTCCGCGCGCGGTCATCCTCGATGACACCGCGGCTCTCGCGCTCGGCGCGGGCAACCGGATGGCGTCCCGCCTGGTGGTGGAGGCGGAGAAGGACCCGACGCTGAGGATCTACGTTCCCGCCCTGTGCCTCGCGGTCGCCGAGAGCGATCGGGCGGGCGTGGCCGAACATGTCGGCGCCCTGGAGTCGGTGGACATCACGGAGCTGGACTTCGCGGGCGCGGCCGCGGTGGGCAAGCGTCTCCGTGGCCAGAAGGCCGTGGACGCGGACTGGAGCGGCGCACACGCACTGCACCTGGCGCAGCCGTCGGTCGAGTGGCCGAGGGGCAGGCCGGTGGTCACCGTCGATCCCGTGCGGTACCGAGGTGCGGGCGTACGGGTGATCCCCATCGAGGTGTAGCACCGGACGGGCGGCGGTGCGGGGCCGGACTGCAACCGGCCCCGCACCGGATCCCGCGGCGGTCGCCCACCCAATTTCGACAAGGACGACTACAGGGAGCGGCACACGGTCGAGTGCGGGATCAACCGGCTGAAACGCCACCGCGCGGTTGCGACGAGGTACGACAGGCGCACGCTCGTCGTCCGCTGCCACGCGACCGCGCTGGTCGCGGCCATCAACGGGACAGCCCTTAGCCATTGATGTCCAAGGCCGTCCCGTACAGCCGCTCCACCCTCAACCGAATGACGATCCTGCGCTCGGCGACCAGCTGCTTGAGGAACGCGTCTTCGTCCTCCGGCTTCGCGGCCGTCGGGATCATCGCGAGCAGTTCCCGCCCGACCGCGTCGCCGGGAACCCTCGTGATCTCGGAAGCCTCTGCCGCACCCTCGGCGACGGCGAACGACCACACGTCGCCACCCTGCACATGCAGCGCCGCGCGCGGATTGCGCCGCAGGTGTTTGACCTTGACGCGGTCGGCCGTGGTGGACAGCCGCACGATGTGGGCCTCGGGGTCCCAGTTGTAGAGCATGGTGGTCAGGTGTGGATGGCCACTTTGCTTGACAGTGGCGAGGGTCCCGAACTGCTGCCCGGCGAGTAGAGCAGAGAGGGCTTCGTTGGACAGGGAGCGAGGCGCTGGTCCTTGAGTCATGCTGCGATCAACTTCCTTGACCTCCCCGGCATTCCACGCCCTCTTGCGCCCTACCATCCACTCTCGCAACAGACCCTGATCCCTGCTCAGTTCTCCTTGGTGTAGGTCAGGGACTCGCCGCTCGTCGTCACCCGGCTCAGGCTGCCGTCCGGCTGGATCGTCAGTTCCGTGGAGGTGCCGGGAGTGCAGGCGGACATGGGTTCGCCGGTGGTGACGTTGGAGGGGCCGATCCTCAGCGGCTCCTCCGGGGACGGCGCCGAGGCCAAGGGGGCCTCGAAGACGCAGTGGTACGTGCCGTCGCCGGGCGGGCCGTCCACTGTCAGGGAGAGGACCGTATCGCCCACCTTGCCCTGCTGGATGACGAGTCTGCGGCCGCTGTGGCCGGCGTCGGTTTCCACCCCGCCGGTCCAGGTGCCCAGATACTCCGTGGGTACGTCGCCCTTCTTCGCCTCGGAGGGAGTGGGGGAGGGAGTGACAGACGGTTGGGACGAGGGGGCGGCCGGATCGTCGGCCGCAGGCGTTGGGTCGGCCGTGCCGCTGACCCGTGTGCTCTTGTCGTCCTTCGTGCCGCCGCCGTCCATGAAGGCGTACACCGAACCGCCCGCCCCGATCGCGACGACCACTGCCACGGCGATCAGCGCGATCGTGGCGCGGGTGCTGCGCGGTGTGGGTTCGGGCTCCGGGGGCGTGACGTACGTCGGTGCCGTGCCGTACGGAGGGGTGGGGCCGAACTGCGCGGGAGGGGGCGGCAGTGGCCCGTATCCCGGCTGCGGATAGCCGTACGGTTGCGGAGCCGGAGCCGGAGCCGGAGTCTGCGCCTGAGCCGGGACCTGCGCATGAGCCGGAGTCTGCGCCTGAGCCGGAGCCGGGACCTGCGCCTGCGCGGCCGGAGCCTGAGCAGCCCGGTCCGGCATCGCGGTGGCAGGGGCGGCAGGAGCGACAGGCCTCGGAGTTGGGGCAGGTGCCGGTGGAGTCGGCGCCAGCCGCAGCGTCTGCTCCGACGGTACCTCCACCCCCGGCCCCGGTCGCTGCAGCCGGCCCGTCGGGTCCTCGTACTCCAGCAACTCCACCGCATGCCGCCCCAGTTGGGCCAGCAGCCCGCCCGGCAGCCACGGTTCCCCGCCCGGTCCCGCCCCCGAGTCCGCCGCCTCGCCCACCCGGGCCAGTACGTCCCGTGTCGTCGGACGCGCGGCGGGGTCCTTCTCCAGGCAGCCGCGTACCAGCTCGGCCAGGACCTCGGGCAGTCCGGTCAGATCCGGTTCCTCCTGCGCGATACGGAACATCAGCGCGTGCACACTCGTGTCCGCCGCGCCGAACGGCGGCCGGCCCGTCGCCGCGTACGCCAGGACCGAGCCCAGGCAGAACACATCGCACGCCGCCGTCACCCGGTCGCCGCGTACCTGCTCCGGTGCCATGAACCCGGGCGAGCCGATCAGCGTGCCGGTCCGGGTGAGGCTCTCGCCCGTGACCTCGTCGGCGACCGTCTCCAGCGCGCGGGCTATGCCGAAGTCGATGACGCGCGGCCCGTCGATCGTCACCAGTACGTTGGAGGGTTTGAGGTCGCGGTGGATGAGGCCCGCCCCGTGGATGTCCTGGAGCGCGTGGGCGAGGCCCGACGCGAGGATACGAACGGAACGTTCCGGCAGCGGACCGTGACCGCCACCAGCCCCGTCGGCGGGCAGGGCGGACCCGCCCGGCCGGCCCGAAACGACCATGTGAAGGGACGGGCCCGCCACGTATCCCGTCGCCACCCAGGGCACCGGCGCCTCCGTGTCGGCGTCGAGGACGGGCGCCGTCCACGTACCGCCGACCCGTCGCGCCGCCGCGACCTCCTGCCGGAACCGGCTGCGGAACTGTTCCTGCTCGGCCAGTTCCTGGTGGACGAGCTTGACGGCGACCGTACGGCCCCGGTCGGAGCGCGCCAGATAGACCTGGCCCATGCCGCCCGCGCCGAGGCGTGCGAGCAGCCGGTACGCGCCTATGCGTTGCGGATCGTCAGCTACGAGTTTTTCCATGGCCGGCCGGCCCCTCCCAAGTCGTCACGCCTTGGATCATCTCGCATGACACGGCCGAGCCCATGGGCGGTCTCGAACGAAACCTCTACGGACTGGTGTTCGCCGGAACAGAGAACTCCGTTCTGCTCACTCGGACCCGCTCACTCGGACCCGCTCACTCCGGTCCGCTCACTCGGGCCAGGCCGAGTTCTCGATCACGTCCACGAAGTCCGTCCGTACGAACCCGGGCGAGAAGCGCGCCAGCACATCCGCGTTCACATTGCCGAAGGTCGTCTCCGGCCGGTGTTCGTTCCCCTCCGTGAACGCCTGGAGGATCCGGCGCTTGAAGTCCGGCCGCGGGTGGGCCGCCACGACTTCCTCCCTCACCTTGTCCGGTACGGAGTCCAGCCCCATCCCCAGCACATCGAACTCGACGCCCGCCGTGACCAGCGCGACCTCGGGCTCCATGCGGTACGGGACCCCCGGCGTCGTGTGCAGGGCGATCGAGGTCCAGACGATCCGCGCGCTCTCCTTCGAGAGCCCGTGGCTCAGCAGGAAGTCGCGGGCGGCGTCGGCGCCGTCGAGTTCGAAGCGCTGCCGCGAGGCGCGGTGGCTCTCGGTCAGGCCGAGGTCGTGGAACATCGCGCCGATGTAGAGCAGCTCGGGGTCGTACGTGAGTCCGCGCTGCCGTCCCTGGAGCGAGCCGAAGAGGAAGACCCGGCGGGAGTGGTCGTACAGCAGGGGGGTGGTGGTGTCCCGCACCAACTCGGTGGCTTCCTTGGCGAGGGCGCTGTCGGGGATCTCGATATCGGCGATGCGTTCGGCCGAGGCGGACATAGCGGGTTCCTTTCGCGACGCTGCTTTCGCTTCCGCCTTCCATCTCAACCCGGTCACTCCGCCCCCGCCATGTCTATCCGGACCCAAACCCCACACATATGGCTATGGATCCGGGCTACCGTTGCCGCATGAGGGCCGGAGAGCGCGCCGGACGGCGCGTCGGAGAACGCAGAGACATCACCGTGTTCGTGTACGACGGCGTTCGGCTGATGGATGTCGCCGCGCCGCTGGAGGTGTTCGGTACGGCGGCCGGGCTCGGCGGCGCGTACAGCACGGCGGTCTGCTCGGCGGACGGCCGTCCGGTGATCACCTCCACCGGCACCCGGCTGCACGCCGACGTGGCGGCGGCCGAGATCGGCGGCACACACACGCTCGTCGTGCCCGGCTCCGACGCCCTGCCGCACCGCCCGCCGCCGGCCGGGCTCCTGGACGCGGTGGGCGAACTGGCCGGCGACGACAGGTCCCGTCGTATCGCCTCCGTCTGCACCGGCGCCTTCGCGCTGGCCGCCGCCGGGCTGCTGGACGGCAGGCGTGCGACGACCCACTGGCGGCACACGGCCGCCCTCGCCCGGCGCTATCCCGCGATCACCGTGGACCCGGACGCGATCTTCGTACGGGACGGCCGTACGTACACCTCGGCCGGGGTCACCGCGGGGATCGACCTCGCGCTCGCGCTGGTCGAGGACGACGAGGGCGTGGAGCTGGCCCGTGAGGTCGCCCGCGATCTGGTGGTCTTTCTCCAACGGCCCGGCGGGCAGTCGCAGTTCTCCGTGGCGGCCCGCACGCCGAGCCCGCACCACGACGGGCTGCGCGGACTGCTGCGGGAGGTGACGGCGGACCCGGCGGCCGATCACTCGCTGCCCGCGCTGGCCCGGCGCGGCGGGCTGAGCGCGCGCCATCTGACGCGGCTCTTCAACGAGCAGGTCGGCAGCACACCGGGGGCGTACGTCGAGTCCGTACGGCTGGAGGCGGCGAAGGCGCTGCTGGAGGCGGGGGAGACGGTGACGGGCGCGGCGCGGCGCAGCGGGCTCGGCAGTGACGAGTCGCTGCGGCGGGTGTTCCTGCGGCAGCTGGGCGTGACGCCGTCGGCGTACCGGTCACGTTTCCGGACGACCGCCCCCGCGAACTGAGCCGGGATGACGAGACGAACGGGGTGAGCGGACGGGGCACAGCCCGTTCGACAGGATGCCGACCAAAGTGGCTCACTCCATACAGCTTGGCGATACCGCCCCTCTATCGCGCCTCCCTACCCTTGCCGCATGACCCCTCATACCGACCCTGTCGGCCCGGTCGACCGTGCCGACCCGCAGTCCGGTGCCGCGGTGAAGGCCGCGGACCGAGCACACGTGTTCCACTCCTGGTCAGCCCAGGGCCTGATCGACCCGCTCGCCGTCGCCGGCGCCGATGGTTCCTACTTCTGGGACTACGACGGCAACCGCTATCTCGACTTCAGCAGCGCCCTCGTCTTCACGAACATCGGCTATCAGCACCCCACGGTCGTCGCGGCCATCCAGGAGCAGGCCGGCCGGCTCGCGACTTTCGCGCCCTCCTTCGCCATCGATGTGCGCTCCGAGGCCGCACGCCTCATCGCCGAGCGCACCCCGGGCGATCTCGACAAGATCTTCTTCACCAACGGGGGCGCCGAGGCCGTCGAGAACGCCGTCCGGATGGCCCGGCTGCACACCGGCCGTCCCAAGGTGCTCTCCGCGTACCGCTCGTACCACGGAGGTACGTCCACCGCGATCAACCTGACCGGCGACCCGCGCCGCTGGGCGTCCGACAGCGGCACGTCCGGCGTGGTCCGGTTCTGGGCGCCGTTCCTCTACCGTTCGCCGTTCTACGCCTCGACGGAGGCCGAGGAGTGCGCCCGCGCGCTGGAGCACCTCGAAGCGACGATCGCCTTCGAGGGCCCGGCCACCGTCGCCGCGATCATCCTGGAGACGATCCCGGGCACGGCCGGCATCATGACGCCGCCGCCCGGCTATCTCGCGGGTGTCCGCGAGATCTGCGACCGGCACGGCATCGTCTTCGTACTGGACGAGGTGATGGCGGGCTTCGGCCGTACGGGCAAGTGGTTCGCCGCCGAGCACTTCGACGTGGTGCCGGATCTGCTGACCTTCGCCAAGGGCGTCAACTCCGGGTACGTCCCGCTGGGCGGAGTCGCCATCTCCGCCACGATCGCCGAGACCTTCGCGAGCCGTCCGTACCCCGGCGGGCTGACCTACTCGGGCCATCCGCTGGCCTGTGCCGCCGCCGTCGCCACGATCGGGGTGATGGCGGACGAGAAGATCGTCGAGCACGCCGCGCACATCGGCGAGACGATCCTCGGCCCGGGGCTGCGCGATCTGGCGGCCCGCCATCCGTCGGTCGGTGAGGTGCGCGGTGCGGGGGTCTTCTGGGCGCTCGACCTGGTCAAGGACAAGGAGACGCGCGAGCCGCTGGTGCCGTACAACGCGTCGGGCGAGGCGAACGCGCCTATGGCCGCCTTCGCCGCCGCCTGCAAGAAGAACGGCCTGTGGCCCTTCGTGAACATGAACCGTACGCACGCGGTGCCGGCCTGCAACATCACCGAGGCCGAGGCGAAGGAGGGGCTGGCGGTCCTGGACCTGGCGCTGACGGTCGCGGACGAGCACACGGCGTAGTCCGACGGGCGGCCCCGGCGTGGCGGCGGTGGTCCGGGCGTGGCGTCCGGTGGTCCCGGCGTGGGGCGGGCGGGCCTGGCAACGGGGGCGGGCGGGCCCGGCCCGTCCGCCCCGAACCCCCGCGTCACCTGGCTTAAGGTGTCCGAAGCCGGACGAGGGGACGGAAGACCATGCCCGCCAGCGGAGCTGTGACCCGCAATACTTTGCGGCAGCAGATCGCGGACGCGCTGCGTGACGAGGTGCTCGCGGGGCGTTTGCTGCCGGGCCAGGAGTTCACCGTCAAGCAGATCGCCGAGCAGTACGGGGTCTCCGCGACCCCGGTCAGGGAGGCGCTGGTCGATCTCTCCGCGCAGGATCTGCTCGACTCCGACCACCACCGCGGCTTCCGCGTCCATCAGTTCTCCGTGGACGACTTCCGGCGGATGGTCGACGCGCGCTCGCTGATCGTGGACGCCGTCTTCCGCAGGCTGGAGGGCGAGCATCTGGCGGCCAGGGCGCACGGCACGGTGCTGGTGTCCGTACGGCGCCGTGCCGAGGAAGCCGCGCGTGCGGCCAGGAGCGGGGATCTGACCATTCTCATCGGCTACGACCTGCGGTTCTGGCGCGAGTTGTGCGCGCTGGTCGCCAACCCCTATGTCGCGGACTTCCTGCACCGGCTGCGCGTCCAGGCGTGGGTGTTCTCGGTGCCGTTCCTGCGCGAGGACCCGGAGGTCCGCAAGCGGCTGTGGGGCGGGCACGAGCAGCTGGTCGACGCGCTGACCCTCGGCGACGTGCCGGCGGTGCGTGCCGTGATCGGTGAGTACGACGACCACTCGCTCATGTGGGCGGACAGGCTGGAGAGTCCGCAGCGGTGACCGGTGACACGGCGAGAGCCCCAGAAGTGGGTGCGGGCGACACGGCGGACGTGGCGAATCCGTCGGACAGCGTGAATTCGTCGGACAGTGCGAATCCGCCGGACGTGCCGGGCGTCGATCTGTCCGTGGTCATCCCCGCGTACAACGAGGAGGGGCGGCTGCGCCCCACCCTGGACGCCGTCCGCGCCCATCTGCGCGCGGACCCGGACCGCTGGGGCACGTGGGAACTGATCGTCGTGGACGACGGCTCGACGGACCGTACGGCCGCGGTCGCCGCCGAGGCCGCGGCGGGCGAGCCGCGCGTCCGGGTGCTGACGGGCGGCGGCAACCACGGCAAGGGCCATGCCCTGCGGCAGGGCGTGCTGGCCTCGAACGGCCGGCGCGTGCTGCTGACCGACGCTGACCTCGCGACCCCGATCGACGAACTGGACCGGCTGGACAAGCAGCTCACGGCCGACGGCGGTGACGGCGCGGCGATCGGCTCGCGCGCGCATCCCGACGCGCGGATCGAGATACGTCAGCTGGCGCTGCGCGAGTGGCTGGGGCGGCTCGGCAACCGGCTGATACGGCTGGTCGCGGTCGACGGGATAGCCGACACGCAGTGCGGCTTCAAGCTGTTCGACGGCGAGCGGGCGCGGGCCGCCTTCGCCGACTCCCGGCTGGACGGCTGGGCGATAGACGTCGAGATCCTGCGGTTCTTCCGGCGGTCGGGGTGGCCGGTGACGGAGGTGCCGGTGCGCTGGGCGCATCAGCCGGGCTCCAAGGTGAAGCCGCTGGACTACGGCAGGGTGCTGCTGGAGCTGGTACGGCTGAGGGCGGCGCGGCCCGGTCCCGGCCTCGACTCCGCAACCGGCCCTGGCCTCGACGCCACCACAGGCCCTGGCCTCCATCCCACCACCGGTCCCGGCCGGCGTCGTCGTACGGGCCTGGCCGTCGGCGGGCTCTTCCTCCTCGCCTCCTTCTTCCTCTACAAGGGCCTGTGGGCCGACCTCGACCACGCCTATCTCGCCGACGCGGGCTCCGACCAGAACCAGTGGGAGTGGTTCTTCCGGGTCACCGCCGACAACGTCACGCACCTCCGCAACCCGCTGTTCACCACCCTCCAGAACTTTCCCGACGGCGTGAACCTGATGGCGAACACCGTCATGCTCGGGCTCTCCGTCCCGTTCACGCCCGTCACGCTCGCCTTCGGGCCGACCGTCACATGGGCGCTCGTCCTCACCCTCGGTCTCGCGGCCACCGCGCTCGCCTGGTACTGGCTGTTCGCGCGCAGGCTCGTGCGCGACCGCTGGGCGGCGGCGCTCGGCGCGGCCCTCGCCGCCTTCGCGCCGCCGATGATGTCGCACGCCAACGCGCACCCCAACTTCCTCGTCCTGTTCATGATTCCGGTGATCATCGATCGGGCGCTGCGGCTCTGCGAGGGCCGGCACGTGGTCCGGGACGGCGTGCTGCTGGGGCTCTTCGCGACGTATCAGATCTTCCTCGGCGAGGAGCCGCTGCTGCTCGCCGTGATGGGCACGCTGCTCTTCGCGCTCTCGTACGCGGCGGTGGACCGCGAGCGCGCGCGGGTGGCGGTGCGCCCGCTGCTGCGCGGGCTGGGGTGGGCGCTGCTGGTGTGTCTGCCGTTGCTCGCGGTCCCGCTGTACTGGCAGTTCTTCGGCCCGCAGAGCTACCACAGCGTGCTGCACGGCGACGGCGCGGGCAACAGCCCGCTCGCCTTCCTCCAGTACTCCGGGCGCGCGCTGTTCGGCGACGAGGCGACGGCCGACAGGCTCGCGTTGAACCGTACCGAGCAGAACGCCTTCTACGGCTGGCCGCTGATCGCCCTGGCGTTCGGGATCGGACTGTGGCTGTGGCGGGCCGCGGTGGTCAGGGCGCTGGCGTTCACGGCGGTCGCGGCGGCGCTGCTCTCGCTGGGGCCGAGGATACGTATCCCCTTCACGGACGTGGTGCTGACGGGTCCTTGGCGGATCCTCGCCCATCAGCCGCTCTTCGAGTCGGTCATCGAGTCACGGGTGGCGATGATCTGCGCGCCCGCGCTGGGCGCGCTGGTGGCGCTGGCGGCCGACCGGCTCGCCGACCGGCGCGCCGACCGGCGCGCCGAGGAGACGGGACTTCTGAAAAATGCCCCAGGCGGGGCGGCCCTGGAGGAGCGGCGCAGGCTCCGGCTCGTGGCGTACGCGGCGCTGGCCGCGGGCCTGCTGCCGATCGTCCCGACGCCGCTGCCGGTACGGGAACGCCCGGTCGTCCCGGCGTTCATCGCGGACGGTACGTACCGCTCGTACGTCGGCGAGGGCGAGACCGTCGTGCCCGTACCGCTGCCCGATCCCGGCAACGCGGACGCGCTGCGCTGGCAGTCGGCGAGCGGCCTCGGTTTCTCGGTGCCCGGCGGGTATTTCAACGGGCCGTGGGGCGAGGAGCGGATGGGGATCTACGGGGCGCCGGCCCGCTACACCTCGAATCTGCTGCGCGATGTCCGCTACAGCGGCCAGGTCCCGGTCATCGACGCGAAATGGCGCGCGCAGGCCCGCTTCGACCTGGCGTTCTGGAAGGCGGGGGTGGTGGTGCTCGCGCCGCAGCCCAATGACGCGGCGCTGTACGAGACGTTGGAGAAACTGCTCGGTGGGCCGGGGAAGCGGGTGGGCGGGGCATGGATCTGGGATCTGCCGCCTACGGGATGATGTCTCCGTAGGCACCCACGCGTTCCAGTGGGCACCCACGCGTTCCAGTGGGTACCCGCGTACACAGTAAGCAGCCGGGTACACAGTGGGCACCCGCGTAGACAGTGGGCACCCGGACATACCAGTCCCCGTCGCCCCGGCCTCTTCGCTGAACGTGCCCGCCGCATTACGCTGTCCCGACCGTCGCGACCATCGCGCGCCCGCGTACGACCCGTTGGAGAGCGAGCCTCCCTTGGCCTGTGACCTGTGGTTGGTCCCCCTCGTCGATGTGCTGTGCCACAGCCCCGACAACCCCTTCGCCGAAGAGATCGCCGTCTACGACAAGGCGCTCGGTGCTGCCGGGCTGCCGTCCGTTCCCGTCTTCGCCTATATGCCGGGCCTCTCGGGGGATGTCGCCCCGGTCGCCGGCTTCGACTACGACGCGCTGCACTTCCTGCGGCGCGCGTATCTGCTCCAGCTCTGCGGCCTCGCGGTGACGCCGGTCGGTGAACTGGGCGGTGACTACGAACAGTTGCTGGAGATGTTCGAGTCGACGGCCCAGCAGTCGCATCTGGTCTGGCACTACGACCACGCGGGCGCGTATGTCCCGGTGGACTATGACGCGCCCCTCTCGAACGAGGAACTCCTCGCGGGCGGCGGCCCGCTGGGCTCCACGCAGGGTCTGCTGCGGGAGTTGGAGATCGTCGGCCCGGCGATCGGTATCGACCCGGCCAACCCGCCGGCCGCCCCCGCCCCGCCGGCCCGCCCCACGTCCTTGGAGGAACCGGCGACCTCCATCCCGTACGACGACAGCCCGTTCGCCCGGGAGCGCCATGTGTGGCTCGGTCTGCACGCGGCGGCCACCAGGAGCCTGGGCCAGGGCTCGATGATCATCTTCAGTTGAAGAGCGGAAGAGCGCTGCATTCGGAAGAGAGCGGAAGAGCATGAGGGCCGGGGGCCGGCCGGCGGCGAAACGCCGGCCGGCCCCCGGTCTTCTGCCGGCACCGTGCGATCTCCTGCCCTCACCGCGCTTCCGGCGGTCGCTGCCTCGGCATGTTCGGGCGGGTGCCCGGGGGCAGCGGAACACGTCCCGGGGGCGGTACGGCGCCCTCCCCGCGCGCCCCGCCCATCGGCACCGATTGCATCATCAGCGGCGCGGGCCCCGAGCGGAACTCGACCATCCAGTCCGCCGTCTCCGCCCGTACCAGCTCCGTCACGTCCTCCGTGAACCGCCGCAGGACCCCGAGGCAGCGCTCCGCCGCCTCGCTGGCCGTGCCCTCGGTCGGCCCGAGGACCTCCCGTACGCACTCCGACGCCCAGTCGAACTGGAACGTCTGCAGTCTGCGCTGCACCGCCTGCGCCGTCGCGACCGCCCGCAGCCAGCCGGACGTCAGCCCGAGATACCGGTCGCACCCCGCACAGGCCGCGCCCAGCAGCAGCGAGAGGTATCCCCACCCCGCGGCCCCGGTCAGCGCGCCCGTCAGATCCAGCAGTGGCAGCGCCGCGCCCGCCGTCACCGCGAGAGCCGTCGCCGCCCGCAGGGCGCGGGCGGCGCGCCGCTTGCGTACCCGGTCGGCGAGATACCAGTCGACCGTGCGCAGCGCCCCCGTCTCGACCCAGCGGTAGAGCTCGTCGAGCCGCTCCGCGGGCTCCCCCCAGTCCCCGAGCGGGAACGGACCTCCGGTCAGATCGCCGTAGAACGGAGGGCCGCTCTCGTCCTCGCCGGTGGTCTCCCCGGACGGAGGCCCCTCCTCCCGGGCGGGGCCTCCGGGCTGCATCTCCGGCTGGCTCACCTGGGTACTCCTCTACGGTCTGGCTATGACTCTGCGTGACGGTCGGTGTGCGCGCGTACTGCCCAGGGCCTGCCCAGGACCTGCCCAGAGCCCGCCCAGGGCCTGTCGATGCGGCTGCCGACGCGTACGCACTTCCTACCGCCAAATGGTGGGCTCTGTGCCCGAAACCTCGGCATTTCCTTCCGTGTGGACGCCGTGATCAGGTAGGGGAGCAGGGAGGCTCTCACTCGAAAGAGTTCGCTTGGGGTTCGTTCCGGCGGGGTAGGGCGAGGTGCCCGGGGACCACGTAGGCTCGCCTTACGGACAACTCGTACGGATAACCCGTCCCGGGAAATCCGTCCGGAAAATCCGTTCCGTAACGCGTTCAGTAACCAGTCCTAACTCGTCGTCGAGATGCCAGGAGTGACCGTGATTCCCGGTGGTGGTCAGCCCAATATGCAAGAGCTGCTCCAGCAGGCCCAGAAGATGCAGCAGGACCTCGCGCGGGCACAGGAGGAGCTGGCGGACGCCGAGGTCGAGGGGCAGGCGGGCGGTGGTCTCGTGAAGGCCACGGTCAACGGCTCCGGAGAGCTGCGTGCTCTGGTCATCGACCCGAAGGCCGTCGACCCCGAGGACACGGAGACCCTCGCGGATCTCGTCGTCGCCGCCGTGCACGCCGCGAACGACAACGCGCAGCAGCTCCAGCAGGAGAAGCTGGGTCCGCTGGCGCAGGGGCTCGGCGGGATGCCGGGCCTGCCCTTCTAACCCGCGCTGACACCAACTAGCGTACGTACTCACCGCAGTAGGGAAGGCAATCCGTTGTACGAAGGCGTGGTCCAGGAACTGATCGACGAGCTGGGCAGGCTGCCCGGCGTCGGTCCCAAGAGCGCGCAGCGGATCGCCTTCCACATCCTCCAGACCGAGCCGACCGATGTCCGCCGTCTCGCCCATGCCCTCCTTGAGGTCAAGGACAAGGTCCGGTTCTGCGCCGTGTGCGGCAATGTCGCGCAGGAGGAGCGCTGCGGGATCTGCCGTGACGCGCGCCGCGATGTGACGGTGATCTGTGTCGTGGAGGAACCGAAGGACGTCGTCGCCATCGAGCGCACCCGCGAGTTCCGCGGCAAGTACCACGTGCTCGGCGGCGCGATCAGCCCCATCGAGGGCGTGGGCCCCGATGACCTGCGGATCCGTGAGCTGCTGGCCCGTCTCGCCGACGGTACGGTCACCGAACTGATCCTGGCGACCGACCCCAATCTGGAGGGCGAGGCCACGGCCACGTACCTCGCCCGCATGATCAAGCCGATGGGCCTGAAAGTCACGCGCCTGGCCAGCGGTCTGCCCGTGGGGGGCGACCTGGAATATGCCGACGAGGTCACGCTCGGGCGTGCCTTCGAGGGGAGACGACTTCTCGATGTCTGACGCAACGCTGCACGCCGTGAACCAGGATCCGGACGACTTCGCGGTCCAGATCGCCGACCAGATCGAGAGCTTCATCGTGGCCGTCACGGAAGTGGCGAAGGGCGATGAACCGGACAGCGCCGTGCCGTTCCTGCTGCTGGAGTTCTCCCAGCTCATGCTGGCCGGCGGTCGGCTGGGTGCCCACGAGGACATCCTTCCCGACGAGCGGTACGAGCCCGATCTCGGCCCCGAGCCGGACGTGGACGACCTGCGCGAGCGCTTCGCCGTGATCCTTGAGCCGATCGATGTCTACTCCGAGGTCTTCGACCCGTACGAACCGCGCAAGGCGCCCGTGCCGTCCCGTATCTCCGACGACATCGCCGGTGTGGTGACGGATCTGCGCCACGGTCTGGCCCATTACCGCGCGGGTCGGACGACCGAGGCGCTGTGGTGGTGGCAGTTCTCGTACTTCTCCAACTGGGGTTCCACCGCCTCCGCCACCCTCCGTGCCCTTCAGTCGCTGGTCGCCCACGTACGCCTCGACCAGCCGCTCCCGGCCCTGGACGGCCTCGACACCGACCAGGACCTGACCGAGGAGGCCGAGGACGTTCTGGCGGAGGAGGCCGGCAAGGTGATGGCGGAGGAGATCGCGACCCCGCTGGGCATGCGCACGCTCAGGTGACGCGGGCGGTTTGACCGACGCGGGCGGCTTGAGTGACGAGGGCGGCTCGGACGGCTCGGGTGACACAGGCGCCCGACGTGACGAGGGTGGCTCGGGTGACGCGGGTGCCCGACGTGACGCGGGCGGCTCGGGTGACGCGCGGGGCTCGGGTGTGACTCAGGTGACGTGAGCGGGCAAGGCTCCGTGACGTGGGCCACGTTCCCGCGTGTACCGCGCCATCGGGGGCATGCATGCACACCGAGCGGCCGTGTGCGTCTCAAGATGATCACGGAGTGGGCGGGATATCTCACGATGTGGTATAGCCGGGACGCCGTGCAGTCGCTCGTTAAACTGAGCCGACAGTGACTATGGACTGAGCGAGGAGCGCACGTGGGCCTTGTCGTGCAGAAGTACGGAGGCTCCTCCGTAGCCGATGCCGAGGGCATCAAGCGGGTCGCCAAGCGGATCGTCGATGCCAAGAAGAACGGCCACCAAGTGGTCGTCGTGGTGTCGGCGATGGGCGACACGACGGACGAGTTGATCGATCTCGCCGGGCAGGTATCCCCCATCCCCGCCGGGCGTGAGTTCGACATGCTGCTGACCGCGGGAGAGCGGATCTCCATGGCCCTGCTGGCGATGGCGATCAAAAACCTGGGCCACGAGGCCCAGTCGTTCACCGGCAGCCAGGCGGGCGTCATCACCGACTCGGTCCACAACAAAGCGCGCATCATCGATGTCACGCCGGGCCGGATCCGCACAGCGCTCGACGAGGGCAACATCGCCATCGTGGCCGGGTTCCAGGGAGTGTCCCAGGACAAGAAGGACATCACTACGCTGGGCCGTGGCGGCTCGGACACCACCGCTGTCGCGCTCGCGGCGGCGCTGGACGCCGAGGTGTGCGAGATTTACACCGACGTGGACGGTGTCTTCACCGCGGATCCCCGGGTCGTCAAGAAGGCCCGGAAGATCGACTGGATCTCGTTCGAGGACATGCTGGAGCTCGCCAGCTCCGGCTCCAAGGTGCTGCTGCACCGGTGCGTCGAGTACGCACGCCGTTACAACATCCCGATCCATGTCCGCTCCTCGTTCTCGGGGCTTCAGGGCACATGGGTCAGCAACGAACCGCAAGGGGACCGCAAGGTGGAGCAGGCCATCATCTCCGGTGTCGCCCATGACACCTCAGAGGCGAAGATCACGGTCGTCGGTGTCCCCGACAAGCCCGGCGAGGCCGCGACGATCTTCCGTGCCATCGCCGACAACGAGATCAACATCGACATGGTGGTGCAGAACGTCTCCGCCGCGTCGACCGGTCTGACCGACATCTCCTTCACGCTGCCGAAGACCGAGGGCCGCAAGGCCATCGACGCGCTGGAGAAGACGAAGTCGACGATCGGGTTCGACTCGCTGCGCTACGACGACCAGATCGCCAAGATCTCACTCGTCGGCGCCGGCATGAAGACCAACCCGGGCGTCACCGCCGGATTCTTCGAGGCGCTCTCGGACGCGGGCGTGAACATCGAGCTGATCTCGACATCGGAGATCCGTATCTCGGTGGTCACCCGAGTGGACGAGGTCACCGAGGCCGTACGCGCCGTGCACACCGCGTTCGGGCTCGACAGCGACTCCGACGAGGCCGTGGTCTACGGAGGCACCGGACGATGAACGCGTCCCGTGGCGCCGCGCGGAGCGCCGCGCGATGAACGGCGGGCCGACGCTCGCGGTCGTGGGTGCGACCGGAGCGGTCGGCGCCGTGATGCTCCAGATCCTGTCGCAGCACGCCGACGTCTGGGGCGACATCCGGCTGATCGCCTCCGCGCGTACGGACGGCGGCAAGCTGTCCGTACGCGGGGAGGCGACCGAGGTCGTCGCGCTCTCAGAGGCGGTTCTCGACGGTGTGGACGTGGCGCTGTTCCTCGTACCGGACGAGGTGTCCGCCCAGTGGGCGCCGATCGCCGCGGCCAAGGGCGCCGTGGTCGTGGACAATTCGGCCGCGTTCCGGATGGACCCCGAGGTCCCGCTGGTCGTGCCCGAGATCAACCCGCATGCCGTACGGGTCCGTCCGCGCGGCATCGTCGCGAGCCCGGGGTGCGCCACGCTCTCGATGATCGTGGCGGTGGGCGCGCTGCACGCCGAGTTCGGCGTGCGCGAGCTGACGGTCTCCTCGTACCAGGCGGTCAGCGCCGCGGGAAAGGACGGCGTCAGCGCGCTGCGCGAACAGCTCTCCCTGGTCGCGGGTACGGAGCTGGGTACCCGCCCCGGCGATGTGCGCCGCGCGGTGGGCGATGCCACGGGGCCCTTCCCCGCCCCGCTGGCGCTGAACGTGGTGCCGTGGTCCGGGTTCGCCCTGGAGGGCGGCTGGTCCTCGGAGGAGATGGCGATCCGCGCGGAGACCAGGAAGATCCTGGACCTGCCGACGCTGCGGGTGGCGGCGACCTGCGTCCGGGTCCCGGTGATCACCGGGCACTCCCTCGCCGTGCACGCGCGCTTCGAGCAGGAGATCACGGTCGGCCGGGCGCACGAGATCCTGGCGACCCAACCGGGCGTAGTGCTGTTCGACAACCCCGGCGCGGGCGACTTCCCCACGCCCGCGGATGTGGTGGGGACGGATCCGATCTGGGTGGGGCGGGTACGGCGGTCGCTGGACGACCCCCGGGCGCTGGAACTGTTCGTCTGTGGCGACAATCTCCGCAAGGGCGCCGCGCTGAACACGGCTCAGATCGCCGAGGCCGTCGCCGTCGAGCTGTCGCGGCGGTGACTCCGGCCCGGGAACGGGTGGCCGCGTGGGCAAGCGAAAACAGGAAGCGAAGGGTCCGCAAAACTTTGTAGAATCTGTGAACGTCCTGTGGGCAATTCCACGCTCCATGCCTCTTGAACTGGGACGTTGTCGTGTTCGACGATGCACATCCGTCTTTCTGCGAGGGCTCTGCAACCGCTGGACGGCTGGAAAGCGTCTCTGCGGTCGCCCCTTTGCGATGTCGCAAATATGGGGCATAGGGGGAGATCAGTTACGCATGAGGGTATTTGGTGCAGCGTCAAATAAAGTGGCGTGCGCGTACAACCCTGGTGGGGGGAAGCGTGTCCAACTGGCGTGGCAGAGGTTCTCGAAATCACAGCGATCGGCCCGGTGCGCGGCGCGACAGTGCTTCCGCTCCGGCGGCCCCGCACGCCCGGCGGCATGCCGGTGATCGCCCCCATGCCCGCCGCGCGGCCCGCACGCATACCGTCCCAGCGCGACGGCGCTGACGAGGCGATGGCCGCGGGCACCACCGTCGACCACCTGACCGAGACCTACCGCGCCCACTACCGGTCGCTGCTCGGTCTCGCCGCACTGCTGCTGGACGATACGGCCTCCTGCGAGGACGTCGTCCAGGAAGCCTTCATCCGGGTGCACTCCGCGCGCAATCGCGTACGTGAGCCGGAGAAGACCCTCGCGTATCTGCGGCAGACGGTCGTGAACCTCTCCCGTTCCGCGCTGCGCCGCCGCATCCTCGGTCTCAAGCTGCTCTCGAAGCCGATGCCCGATATGGCGAGCGCGGAGGAGGGCGCGTACGACCTGCTGGAGCGGGACGCGCTGATCAAAGCCATGCGAGGGCTCCAGCGACGGCAGCGCGAGGTGCTGTCCCTGCGATACTTCGCGGACATGACCGAGGCGCAGGTCGCCGAGACGCTGGGAATATCCCTGGGCTCGGTGAAGGCGTACGGCTCGCGCGGCATAGCGGCGCTGCGCGTCGCCATGGAGGCCACGGCATGAGTGGGCGCGAGGACCGGCACGGATTCGGCCGGGGCGAGAGCCCGGCCGAGGATCGCGGCGAGGGCCGCGGGAACGAGTTGGCCGGGCCGGACGCTCCGTCGAACGACCTGACTGGAAACGGAATTGTGAACAACGGGCCGGAGAATGAGCTGAGCGGCCTCGGTGACACGGGTGCCGACAGGTATGAGAACGCCGCCGAGGACGACAGCGGCGGCGGTCGCGGCGACAGTGGCGGCGGTGACGGCGGCGAGGTCGCGAGCAACGACCTGAACGGTGTCCTGAACGAAGACGAACTGGCGCTGCGGCGGATGCTGCACGGCGCCGTGGGCGACTTGCGGCCGTCCGACGGCGCTCTCGACCATCTCCGCAAGGCCGTACCGACCCGGCGGGCCAGAAAGCGCCAGGCGGTCGTCGGCATGGCGGCGGCGGCGCTGCTGTTCGGTACGGCGGTCCCCGCCTTCGTCCATGTCGCCAACTCCATCGATGTGACGGACGACCGGGCCGTCAGCACCGGCCACGGCGAGCAGACGCACGGCGGCACCGACGCCGACAAGGGCACCACGGGCGGCAAGAAGGACACGGACGGCCCCTCCGACAAGGTGTCCGCCGACGAGGACGAGCCCGACAAGCAGGAGAAGCCGGACGGTGGGGTCGCGTCGAACAAGCCGGACGGCGGCAAGGACGGATCGGTCGACCCCGGGGCCCCCTACGAGACCGCCTCCTCGCCCGCCTGCGGCCCGAGCCAGCTCCTGGTAGTGGGCCAGACGGGCGCCCCGGACGCCGGAGGCACGGTCTACGGAAGCTTCCGTGTCTCCAACGTCTCGGGCGCGGGCTGCTCGGTCAGCGGCCGTGGCACGGTCGACGTCCTGGCGACGGGCGCGGCGGACCAGAGCAAGATCACCGTCGCGCAGCACACCGCGGGCGACCCGGCGGCCGCGCTGCCCGACCCCTCGCAGGAGGCGGAGGCGCTGGTGCTGCCGCCGAACGGCGCGTACGAGGTGAAGTTCGCCTGGGTGCCCTCGGAGACCTGTCCGACGACCGGCGCCTCGCCCGACCCCTCCCCGTCCGAGGACGGCTCTGGGGGCACGACCGGCGACCCTGGTACGGGTCCGGGCACCGGCACGGACGGCTCGAACACGGAGACCCAGCTCACCACCGACGGCGGCACGATGGACGGCACGGTCGCGGTGACCCACACGGCGGAGTCGGGCGCCCCGAGCGGCCAGACAAGCATCTCCAACGCCTGCGCCGGCACCATCTACCGGACAGGCGTCCTCAAAGCATCGTAGGGGCAGGACGCGAGCGCTCGTTAGGACACGGGACGCGGGACGCGCGACGCGGGCTACGGTACGTGGGACAGGGCCGGGGCACGGGACGTGGCATACGGGCCGGGAGGCCGGACACGGGTCCGGAAGCCGGACACTGCTCGGGAGGCCGGAGTGCTACGCGGCGGTCTCCAGCCCCAGCTTCCGGTCCTTGATCGCCTCCGCCTCGCGCCGGACGAGCCGGAACCACATGAAGACCACGAACCCGGCGAAGACGAACCACTCACCGGTGTAGCCGAGGTTCTGGAACGCCTTGAGGTCGAGCCCGGTGTTCTGCGGCACGCCCGCGGGCACGGCCCGCAGCCCGTCCGACGCCTTGCCGACGGTGACCCAGGCGTCGTACACGTCGTACGGCACGACATTGACCAGCGACGCCGCGCTGATCATGGCCAGCTGGCCGCGGGGCAGCCCGCCGCCCGCCCGCACCCCGTCCGAGCCGGTGGACTCGGACGCCTGGAGCGACCCGGTCACGGTGACCTCGCCGGTGGGTGGCGCGGGCGCCTTCTCGCCGCTGGGCAGCCAGCCGCGCACCACGGGCAGCGCCTTGCCGCCGTCGGTGCGGAGCATGGTCAGCACATACGAACCGGTCTTGCCGTCCAGCTCCCGGTCGGGCACCAGGAACTGATCCCCGTACCGCCCGCTGGCCGTGGCATGCCGGCCCGAGGTCTCCTGGTCGACCGGCAGCAGTGTCTCCAGCGCCGCCGCGGGCCGCTCACCGGGATCGGGCGCCGTCTTCGCGGCCTCGTGCGAGGCGACGCGGTCCTCGAAGCGGCCCAGCTGCCAGGTCCCCATGAAAACGCACACGGGGATCGCCAGCAGGACGAAGACGTTGATCCCCAACCAGCGCGGAGTCACCAGGAAGCGGTACACCCCTCCACGGTACGGAACGCCGCCCCGGCCCCCGGTCCCGGGTCCCCCGTAGGCCTCTCGCGGAGGTCCCCCGGCAGGGCCCGGGGCCGCGGGCTCCCCTCCCCTCACGTCATCTCAACCTCATCTCAACCTCGCCTCGCCTTACCGTGCGCCCTCCCTCAGGTGTTTGACGGCGAACTCCAGCTCCAGCCGGACCTGCTTGATCCGCTCCTCCACGACGAGCGAGCCATGGCCCGCGTCGTACCGGTACACCTCGTGGACCGCGCCCCGGGCCGCCAGTCTGTCCACATAGTTCTCCACTTGGCGGATCGGGCAGCGCGGGTCGTTCACACCCGCCGAGATATAGACCGGGGCCCGGACGGCGTCGACATAGGTCAGCGGGGACGAGGCCGCGAACCGCTCCGGCACCTCCTCCGGCGTACCGCCCAGCAGCGTGCGGTCCATCGCCTTGAGAGCCTCCATCTCGTCGTGGTACGCCGTCACGTAGTCGGCGACCGGTACGGCCGCGAGCCCCACGGCCCAGGCATCGGGCTGGGTGCCGAGACCGAGCAGGGTCAGATAGCCGCCCCACGATCCGCCCGACAGCACCAGCTTCGCCGGATCCGCCAGACCGGATGCGACCGCCCACTCCCTGACCGCCGCGATGTCCTCCAGCTCGATCAGCCCGATCCGGTGCTTGAGCGCGTCCGTCCACTCCCGTCCGTATCCGGTGGAGCCCCGGTAGTTGACCCGGACCACCGCGAAGCCCTGGTCGACCCACGCGGCCGGGCCCGCCGCGAACGCGTCGCTGTCATGCCAGGTCGGGCCGCCGTGGATCTCGAAGACCGTCGGGAACGGGCCCTCGCCCTCCGGCCGCTGCACGAGCGCGTGGACCCGGCCACCGGGGCTCTCCACCCACGCGTCCTCCACCCGCACCGAGGCGGGCGCCGCCGGCCCCGGCGGATCGAGCACCACCCCGCCGGCCGTGGAACGCACCTCCGGCGGCCGGGCCGCCGACGACCAGAGATACTCCACGCTTCCGTCGGGCCGGGCCGTCGCCCCCGAGACCGTCCCCGCCGGGGTCTCCACCTGGATCAGCGCACTCTTGGCGAAGTCATAGCGCCACAGCTCGCTGCGGGCCTCGAAGCTGTGCGCGACCAGCAGCCCCGATCCGTCCGGATACCACTCGGCGTTGACATCGCCGGGCAGCTCGATGGCGAGATCGGTCTCCTCGCCGGTCAGCGGATTCCAGACGACCGGTTCCCAGCGGCCCCGCCGCTGATGACCGATGAGCAGCCGGCTGTCCCCTTCCACCGGCGCGAAGCCGAGCACCTCCAGGCCCAGCTCGCGCGTACCGCCCTCCGTGTCGTCCAGTTGGGCCACCACCGAGCCGTCCAGCCGCAGCACCCGCACCGCCGAGTGCATCGCGTCGCCGTGCTCGGTGTGCTCTATCGCCAGCAGCGAGCCGTCGTACGACAGATCGCCGACCCCGGCCGACTCGCGGTGCCGGTAGATCTCGACGGGCTTCTCGCCGGGCCGTACGACATGGAGCGTCGAGCCGTCCTCGTCGGTCGAGCGCCCCACCACCGCCGTGCCGTCCCGGCCGAGCGCCAGCCCGGCCGGATAGGAGGGGCCGAGACCCGGCACCGCCGACTCGTCACCGGCCCCGTCCGCCCCGGCGGTGAACCGCTGCCGCATCCAGACCCCGAACTCGTCCCCGTCCGTGTCCGAGAACCACCAGATCCACTCGCCGTCGAGCGAGAGCACGCCGTCCGTCGTCCCGTTCGGCCGGTCCGTCGCCTGCCGCTGCTCACCGGTCGCGCGATCCCACGCGTACAGCTCGTACGTCCCTGTCGCATTGGAGACGAACAGCGCGCGCTCCGGCGCGTCCTCCGCCCAGTCGGGCAGCGAAACCCGCGGCGCGCGGAAGCGCTTCTCCCACTCGGGCATCGAGCCCGGGGCCGAGCCCGGGGCCGAGGCCGCTGTCGAATCCGGTGTCGAACCGGTGATCTCAGTCATGCCCCCTATTCTGCGCCCGGCCCCTGACATCGCGTCGGCGTCCCGCTCAGCCTGTGGATAACTCCTTGAGCAGCATCTTCGTGGCCATGACAGCCAGCTCCCTCTCGGCCTCGTCCCAGGTCCAGCCGCAGTCGTCGACGAGCGTGCGCCAGGCGGCCAGGCCGAAGCAGAACCACAGCACGTCCGCGCACCGCTCGACGGTCATCCCGGCTCTGAGAGCACCGAGGCCCTTGAGGTGTGAGGCGATCTCGCGAAGGGCAGAAGTGTAGATAGAGGTGCCCTCGTCCCAGAGTGCTTCCGCCGCGTCGTTCACGGGCAGCGCGCTGTAGAGGATCGCGATGGATTCGCGGTGCTCCTCGTTGCTGAGCCGGGTGCGGTGGGCGAGCAGGGCGATGGCGGAGACGGCGTCCTCGGTGCCCCGTATCCGCTTCACGGTCTCCTGAGCGCCCGAGTGCGCGGCCGCGCGGTGGACGGTCTCCCGCAGTATGTCGAGCCGGCCCCCGGCACTGACGTACACCGTCTTGACCGCGGTCCCTGCCTCGCGGGCGATCTCGGCGACGGTCACCTGTGCGAAACCCCGCTCAAGGAAGAGCCTCCGCGCCGCGTCGATGATGTCACGTCGCGTGGCGGCCGCGGTGAGTGCGCGGCGAGGAGAGTGATACGAACGCTCGCCAGACATGCCGATATTTTAGGGCAAGTCGGGCATTTATTGAAGTAGCTTTGGGTTCATTACATAGGGGATAACCCCTATTTTCGAGGGACAGAGAATGACGGTTTCATCCGCGCTCCGAGTCGAACGCGCGCGCATGTACGACGAACTCCTCGCCGAGCACACGATCATGCGACGGGGCGCCGCTCTCGTGGCAGTCTCGTTCGCGAATCTCGCCGACGGTCAGCCCGTCGATGTCAGGACGCTGGTCAGCACCTCCCGCTGGCTGATCGAGTACGTCAGGAGCCATCACGGGAGTGAGGACAAACAACTCTGGCCGGCGCTGAGCGACCTGTTTCCCGCCGCCGTCGCCGAACTCGACCGGATGATCGTCGAGCACCAGGCGCTCGACGCCGAGCTGCACACCCTCGCCAGGGCGGTCGACGCGATCGACGCCCGGGAGATCACGGGCGGGCGCGACGAGGTGCTGGTGGTCGTCAGTGAGGCGGCCATGTCGGGGCTGCCGTCGGCCCAGCGGGTCCGCGAGATTCTGACCAGGCATTTCGACGAGGAGGAGCCGGTCCTGCTGGAGCTGTTCCCGCAGGTACCGGACTCCGACCTCGCGCGGGTACGGAAGGGGATCTTCCACGGCGGCTTCCGGTGCAGCGCGCACCTGGTGCTCGGCCTGATGGAGGACCCGGACCGGATCCCCGGATACGCGGCCGTGCTGAGCGCCTTCCCGGCGTCGGTGCGCTGGCTGCGCCCGGTACTGCTGGCGCGCTACCGCTCCACCAAGAAGGCGCTGGCGGTGTCGACGTACCTGGACAGGATCTGAACGTCGTCCCGGACGGATACCTGCCCGGACCGAGCCATGGATGCGGGTGGCTGGATATGGGTGGCTGGGGAGGCGGGGGCTGGACGTGGGTGTCAGCCGCCGGAGGCGCGCGAACGGGCGTGCAGCGTTCGCGCGACCCTCGGGCCCAGCCAGCGCTTGAGCCTGCGCAGTGCCTCCAGCTGCTCGGCCGCCCGGTCGATCCGGTAGTACAGCTGGGGCGGGATGTGCGGCAGCAGCGGCGAGTGCCGCTGCCCGAGCAGCGCGAACATCTGCGGCGGGTCCAGATGGATATAGCGCGGGAGGTTCTCGTACCACTGGGCGCTGTAGCGCGCCGCGCTCTGGACGGGGAGGAGGGCGGACCTCCGTTCCCGCTCGTACTGGACGAGCGCGGGCCGCAGTTCCGCGTGTACGTCGCTTCCGCCGCGTCCATGCTCTCTGCTGTGCCCGCCGCTGTGTCCGCGCAGTGCGCCGGCCAGTGCGATGGCGTCCTCCAGCGCGAGCGTGGTGCCCGCGCCGATGGAGTAGTGCGTGGTGTGGGCGGCGTCGCCGAGCAGGACGAGGTTGCCGTGGTGCCATGTCCGGTTGGTCAGGGTGCGGAAGTTGAGCCACTGCGCGCTGCCGTCCGCGTGCGCCCGGCCGATCAGCCGGTGTCCGTCCAGCGGCCCCGCGAAGAGCCGCTCCAGCAGGGCCAGTCCGTCGGCCTCGCAGGCCTTGTCGAGCCCGAGACCCGTCCAGGTCGCCGGGGAACACTCGACGATGCAGGTGCTCCCGTTCTCGCTGAACCCGTAGGCGTAGCACCAGATCCAGCCGTGCTCGGTCTCGACGAAGGCGAAGGTGAACGAGTCGAAGATCTTGGTGGTGCCGAGCCAGATGTATGTGTTGTGCCCGGCCGTGGATTCGGTGCCGAAGTGTCCGGCGTGCCGCTCGCGGAGTGCGCTGCCGACCCCGTCGCAGGCCACGACCAGTTCGGCGTCGGGCAGTTCGGCGGCGTCGGTGATCGTGTGCTCGAACTCGACGCGTACGCCGAGAGCGCGGGCCCGCTCGGTGAGGATGCCGAGCAGCCGGCGCCGGCCGATTCCGAAACCCGTGTCGCCGTGGTGCACCGTCTTCCGGTCACCGACGTGTGCGATCCCGTCGCTCCAGCGGACCGAATTCTCGCTGATGGCGACCGCTGATTCGGGGTCGTGGACATGGAGACTGTCGATGAGGCTGCCCCAGTAGGTCACTCCCCAGCCGTAGGTGGACCCGGCCGCGTTCCGTTCGTAGACAGTGATGTCGTGGGACGGATTCTGCCGCTTCATCAGGATCGAGAAGTACAGGCCGGCGGGCCCGCCGCCGACGCATGCGACCTTCACAGGAGCTCCCGGTTGTCCCGTTGTGACACTAAGTGATCAATTGCGGACGAAGAGTAGCAGGCTGTGGTGCGGTTGGCTCGGTACGGGCTTGTTGTGGGGTTGTCCCGTGCCGGATACTTCTACAGCGCTGTAGAAGCAGATCGATCCGATCCGTTACCGGGAGAGAGCAGACCTGATGTTCGGCTTGAGTGAACTGGCCCTGATCCTCATCGTCGTCGCGGTGGTCGTCGGGGTGAAGAGGCTCCCTGAGCTGACCCGCTCCGCCGGCAAGGCCGCCCGCATCCTCAAGAGCGAGACGAAGGCGCTCAAGGAGGAGGGCAAGAAGGAGGACGGCAAGGAGGAGGATGGCAAGGAGTACGCCAAGGCGGAGGGCAAGACGTCCGAGGCCGCCGCGCCGGGGGACCGTCGAGTCGTCACAGGCACCATCGTCGAGCGGGACGCCGCGCCCGCGCGGGATTCTCGCGACAAGCCGTAGCCCTAGACTGAACCGCCGGTTCGGGCCTGCGGGCCCACCGGCCTTCGGGCCGACGGGCCCACCGGCCTTCGGGCCGACGGGCCTGCCGGCCTTCGGGGCTACGGTCCACGGGGCTACGGTCCACGGGCGGTTCGGGCATCCGGGCCTTCAGGTATGAGGACATTCGGGTTGACGGGGTGACGGCCCGCGCGGGACGGGAGAGCGATCGTGACGGCAGGTGTGCCGGCGGGTGCCGGCGGCTTCGAGGACCCTCCTGCCGAAGTGCTGGCCGAGGCCGCCGCCGCGTTCGGGCTGCTGGCGTCGTCGGCGCGGCTGCACATCGTGTGGGTACTGGCTCAGGGCGAGAGCGATGTGACCGGACTCGCCGAGCGCGTGGGCGGGGCGCTGCCCGCCGTGAGCCAGCATCTGACCAAGCTGAAGCTGGCCGGTCTCGTACGGTCGCGGCGCGAGGGCCGTCGCCAGGTGTACTTCGTCGACGATCCCGATGTCGTGACCGTGGTCCGGCTGATGGTCGGACAGCTGACCGATCGCGCGGCGCAGGCTCCGGCACGGCGCGTCCGCGACATCACGGCCTGAGCCCGCAGTGCCCGACTCCGTGATGTCCGGGGCCGGGAGGGCGGGTGTGTCCGGGGCGGACGTGTCCCCAGCGGCCGGGTCCGGGCCGGGAGCCGGGCCGGGGTCCGGTGCCGGCCGCGGTCCCACTCCGTGGGCGCCGGGCGGGGACGGCACCCCACCGGACCTGACCGCCCTCACCTCCCTCCAGGTGCTGCGGCGGCTGGACAGCGGGCCGCGCGGGCTGACGGACGCGCAGGCCGAGGAGCGTCTGCTCCGGTACGGCGAGAACGCGGTGCCGGAGTGGCGTACGGCGTCCCGGCCGCGGCGTTTCGTACGGAGCGTGCGGGATCCGTTCACCGCCGTGCTGCTCTGTCTCGGGGCGGTGTCGGCCACCGTCTCCGCCTGGGGCACCGCCCTGGTGATCCTCTCGCTGGTCGTGGTCAGCTGTCTGCTGCGCTCGTCCGGGGAGCATCGGGCCGACCGGTCCATGGCCGGGCTGCGCGAGCTGGTGGCGACCACGGCGACGGTGCTGCGGCGCGGGAGCGGCGGGAGTGCCGGGAGTGCCGGGAGCGGCGGGAGCGAGGGCCGTGACGGGTATGACCGTCGCGGTGCGCGTGACGGGGCTGGCGCGGGTGGCGCGCGTGACGGGGGCGGCTCGCGGCCGAGGGAGATTCCCGTCGACCAGTTGGTGCCGGGCGATGTGATCCGTCTCGGCCCCGGCGATCTGGTGCCCGCCGACGTTCTGCTGCTGCGCGCGAGCGGGCTGACCGTACATCAGGCGGCGCTGACGGGGGAGTCCGCGCCGGTCGCGAAGTACGCCGTCGACGTACCGGGCCCGGGAGGCGTCGAGGCTGTGGCCGGTACGCCCACGGCCGACGAGGCGTTCGCGGGGGTGTTCGCGCAGCCGCGGCTGTGTTTCCAGGGCAGCAGCGTCGCCTCCGGCAGCGGCACCGCCGTCGTCGTGGCGACCGGGACACGTACGCGGTTCGGCGCCGCGCGCAGCCGGCCGGGGCGCCGTACGGCCAGCGCCTTCGACCGGCAGGTGAACGGCATCTCGTGGGTCCTCATCCGGTTCATGCTGCTCACCCCGCCGCTCGTCCTGATGGCCAACGCCGCCCTGCGCGGCCGGGGCCTGGAGACGCTCCCCTTCGCGGTCGCGGTCGCCGTCGGTCTCACGCCGGAGATGCTGCCGGTCATCGTCACCACCGCCCTGGCCCGTGGCGCCTCACGCCTCGCGCGCCACCACGCGGTGATCGTCAAACGCCTGCCCGCGCTGCACGACCTGGGCGCCGTCGACGTACTGTTCCTGGACAAGACGGGCACCCTCACCCAGGACCGGCCGGTGGTCGGCGGGTCGATGGACGCGTACGGGGCCCCCGACCCCGAGGTGCTGCGCTGGGCCGCCGTCAACGCCTGGTGGACCCTGCAACTGGCCGATCTGCCCGCCCCGGACGCCCTCGACGACGCGATCCTCGACGCGGTGGACGAGGAGGATCCGGCGCGGTACGAGGGCGTGGCGGCCCTGCCGTTCGATTCCGTACGCCGCCTCTCCACCGCGGTCGTACGACGGCCGGGCAGCCTCGGCATCCACACGCTCGTCGTCAAGGGGGCGGTGGAGGCCGTACTCCAGCGGTGCGCGCTCGACGACGAGGAACGGAACCGGCTTACCTCGCTGGCCGCCCGCGTGGCGGACAGCGGCCTGCGGCTGCTCGCGGTCGCCCTCGCGGAACGGCCCGCCCGTCACCGCGACTACACCCCGGCCGACGAGCGCGGACTCGATTTCCTGGGCTTCGTCGCGCTCCACGACGCACTCGCTCCGACCGCCGCCGAGGCGCTGAAGGTACTCGCCGCGCGCGGCGTCACGGTCAAGATCCTGACGGGCGACCACCCGGGCACCGCGGCCCGCGCGTGTCTGGATCTGGGTCTGGATCTGGGTCCGGACGTGGCTGCCGCCGACATGGCTGCCGCCGACATGGCTGCCGCCGACATGGTTGCGGCCGACATGGCTGCCGGCGACATGGGGGCCGGTGACATGACGGCCGGCAACCCCGCTGCCGGTGGCAAGATCACCACAGCTGACAGCGGTGAGGTCGTCACCGCCGAACGGCTCGACGCCCTCACCGACGCGGAACTCGCCGAGGTCGCCCGGCGCACCACCGTCTTCGCGCGCTGCACACCCGAGCACAAGGCACGTATCGTCGCCGCCGTCCGTGCCGACGGGCACACCACCGGCTTCCTCGGCGACGGGGTCAACGACCTGCCCGCGCTGCACGCCGCCGACGTCGGGATATGCCCGCGCGACGCCGTCGATGTCGTCCGTGAATCCACCGATGTCGTGCTCGCGCGGAAGGACCTCACCGCGATCGAGCACGCGATCGGCGCCGGGCGCCATTCGAGCGGCAACATCGCCACGTATCTGCGGATCACGCTCTCCTCCAACCTCGGCAATGTCATCGCGATGCTCGTCGCGGGGCTGCTGCTGCCGTTCCTGCCGATGCTTCCGGCCCAGGTCCTCGTACAGAACCTGTGCTTCGACGCCGCGCAGCTCGCCTTCGCGTACGACCGGCCGCGGCCCGAGGCGCTGCGTCGGCCGACGGAGCTGCGCTCCCGGGCGTTCTTCCGGTTCATCACGGGCTTCGGTCTCATCAACGCGCTCTCGGACCTGGCGACGTTCGCGGTGTTCGCGTCGGCCCCGTACACCGCCGTCGACGCGGGCAGCCAGGCGGAGTTCCACTCCGGATGGTTCACCGAGAACCTGCTCACCCAGGCGCTGGTGATGCTGCTGTTGCGTACGAGCGCACGCCCCGCGTCCGGTCGACGGGCCCCGAGCCCCGTCCGCTGGGCCGCCGCCGGGCTCGCCGTGACCGGGCTGCTGCTGCCGCTCTCGCCGCTCGGCCCTGTCCTGGGCATGCCCGCGCTGCCGGGGCTCTACTACGTACTGCTCGGCGCCGTGCTCGGGCTGTACGCGGCCGGACTGGTCTTCGCGCGGGGGCGAATCGGCGGCGCTCAGCTATAGGGGCGTCAGCTATAGGGGAGCTCGGAGACAGGGGAGCTCAGCTGTACGGGCGCTCAGCCGTAGGAGAGGTTCGCGCAGGGGTCGTCGTCGGCGGAGCGTGCGTCATCGGCCACGGCCGACGGCAGGGGGCCGGGCTGCGCCGATCCCGGTTCCGCCGATGCCGCGTCCCCCGATGGCGCGTCCGCGGGGCTGTACGACGCTCCGAGGATGACGTTGATCCCCGCACCCGTCTCCGTGGCGGACGTCGACGCGAGCCGCGCGCCCGGGAAGAGCCTTCCGACGGTCCGCGCCTTGTCCTCGTGGCCGGGACCGTACTCGATCACCGTGGTCGCGTGGTCCTGGGTGCTCGCGGTCGTGGTGCCCGTGATGGTGAAGCCGTGGTCCGTGAGCATACGGGCGGCACGGGCGGCGAGCCCCGTGACCGTGGTGCCGTTGTAGACGGCGACGTCGATGCCCGCGCCCGAGACGGCCCCGGTGGCGCTCGGCGTGGCGGAGGGGGCGGTGGTTCCCCGGCCGCCTTTGCCGCTGGCGTCCGCGCCGTCGAGCGTACGGTCGGCCCTCAGCGCCGCCCAGAGCGCGGACGCGTCCGGCTCGACGATCGCGACGCGCTCCCCCTCGTAACGCCAGGGAATGGTCAGGAACTTGGTGTTGTGCAGATCTATGTCCTTGAGCGACATGGCGAAGCCGAGCAGCTTGTCGGCGGAGCCCAGCCCCGGGTCGACGGTCATGGACCGGACGGCCGCGTCCGCGAGCGGCAGCAGCTTGGCGGGCGTCAGCCCCTGTTCCTTGACCTTCTTCAGCAGGCTCGCGACAAAGGCCTGCTGGCGCTTGATCCGGCCGATGTCGGAGCCGTCGCCCATGCCGTGCCGGATCCGTACGTAATCCAGCGCCTTCTGTCCCGAGACGGTCTGGACGCCCTTGGCGAAGACGCGCTCGCCGCGCGCGGCGCGGCTGGGGCTGAGGTCCTTCTGGTAGATGTCCTGCGGGACGCAGACCTGTACGCCGCCGACGACTTCGGTCAGCTGGGCGAAGCCCTTGAAGTCGACGACGACGGTGTGATCGACACGCAGTCCGGTGAGCTTCTCGACGGTGTTCTGGGTGCAGGCGGGGTTGCCCTTGACCGTCTGCCCCACGGAGAACGCCGCGTTGAACATGGTGTTGCTCTGCGGCTGCGTCCAGCTGCCGTCCGGCAGTCGGCAGGGCGGGATGTCCAGGAGGGTGTCGCGCGGTATGGACACGGCGACGGCGTGCTGGTGGTCGGCGTAGACGTGGAGGAGGAACGCGGTGTCGGAGCGGCCGACGTCGTCCTTGCTGCCGCCGCCCAGCTCACTGTTCCCGCCGGTGCGCGCGTCCGACCCGATGACCAGGACGTTCTGCCCTTTCGCTATGCCCGGCGGGCGGCTGTCGGAGAGCCCGCCGGCGCTGAAGGTGTCGATGTTTCCGCTGAGCTTGAGATAGATCCAGCCGACACCGGCCGAGGCGAGCACGACGAGGGACAGGGTTATCCCGAGGGCGAGCCGCAATCGGCTCCTTCCCTCGCTCCTTCTGCGTCGGCCGTCTGCCATAAGTGCACCTTCCCATGGTTGTACAGTTGCGCAATGTAGCAACTTATAGGCACATGGTTCGACGAGGGGAAGGCGGGGCGGAAGTGTTGCGTAACGGGTTGGAGCCTTGGCACCTGCTGATCGTGGCGATCGTGATCATCGTGCTGTTCGGCTCGAAGAAGCTGCCGGACGCCGCCCGTGCCGTGGGCAAGTCCATGCGCATTCTCAGGAGCGAGGCGAAGGCGATGAAGGAGGAGGGGCTGGGGGAGGGGCTGGGGCTGGGGGGCGGGCAGGGTGCCGAGCACCCTGCCCCCTCCGCTCAGGCGCCTGTGGCCGCGGCGCGGGCGGTGGCTCCGGAAGGCGCCGACGCGGCGCGCTGAGCGCCTGGCCGGCTCGACTCAGGGGCTGGCCCTGTCGATCCCGTACCGCAGTGGCTCGCCCTGTATGCGCGGGTCCCGCCGGTATACGTAGACCGCTTCCGCCTGCGCGCCGCCCGCCGGTCCTTCCAGCTGGCAGGGGTAGGTCACCTGCACCACGGACGGCCGGTCGGTGACCCGCATCCGTATGCCGTCCGCGGGCCCGCCGTCGAGCACCGCGGTTTCCCATTCCGTCGTGCCCGGATTCCTGTCCGGGTACCTGCCCGGATCCCTGTCCTGATCATTCATGCGAACACTTTAAGGGTTGCGCAAGTTTAGGACTATGGTCGAGATCCGGACAGGGACGTACGCCGGCTCTACGGGCAGGTCGGTCGTCCGAGCTCGACTACAGGGTGCGCTCCAGCCGGTCCGCCATCAGCTTGATGAAGCGCGAAGGGTCGCTCAGCTCGCCGCCGTCGGCCAGGAGGGCCATCCCGTAGAGGAGTTCGGCCGCCTCGGCCAGTCCGGCGTCGGCGTCCCGTTCGGTGTGGGCCTTCCGCAACCCGGTGACCAGCGGGTGTGTGGGGTTGAGTTCGAGGATGCGCTTGATGTGCGGCACCTCCTGGCCCATGGCGCGATACATGTTCTCCAGGGCGGGCGTCACATCGTGGGTGTCCCCGACGATGCAGGCGGGCGAGACGGTGAGCCGGGACGAGAGCCGTACCTCCTTCACGCTCTCAGCCAGCTCCGACGTCATCCACGTGAGCAGACCGGCGAACTCCTGCTGCCGCTTCTCGCGTTCGGCCTCGACCTCCTTCTTCTCCTCCTCGGTGTCGAGATCGACTTCGCCCTTGGCGATCGACCGCAGTTGCTTGCCGTCGAATTCCGGTACGGACTGGACCCACACCTCGTCGACCGGGTCGGTCAGCAGCAGCACTTCGAAGCCCTTGGCCTGGAACGCTTCCATGTGCGGTGAACTCTCGATGGCCGAGCGCGACTCGCCAGTCATATAGAAGATGTGCCGCTGCCCCTCCTTCGTACGGTCCACGTACTGCCGGAGAGTGGTCAGCCCCTCCTTGTCCTGGGTCGACGCGAACGAGGAGACGCCGAGGATCGCGTCGCGGTTCTCGAAGTCGCTGAGAAGACCTTCCTTCAGGACCCGGCCGAATTCCTTCCAGAACGTCGCGTAGCGCTCCGGATTGCCGGACATCATGGCCTTCAGCGTCGACAGCACCTTCTTCACGAGGCGACGGTGCATCAACTGGATCTGACGGTCCTGCTGGAGGATTTCCCGCGACACATTCAGCGACAGGTCCTGCGCGTCGACGACACCCTTGACGAAGCGGAGGTATTCGGGCATGAGCGCTTCGCAGTCGTCCATGATGAACACGCGCTTCACATAGAGCTGAACTCCGCGCTTGTGCCCCTGCATGAACAGGTCCTGGGGCGGGTGGGACGGGATGAAGAGCAGCGCCTGGTATTCGAAGGTGCCCTCCGCCTGCATGCGGATGGTTTCGAGCGGGTCGTTCCAGTCGTGACTGATGTGCTTGTACAGCTCGCTGTACTCGTCGTCGGTCACCTCGTCCCTGGACCGGGCCCACAGCGCCTTCATCGAGTTGACCGTCTCGGCCTCGCGTGGGCCGTCACTGTCACCGTCAGCGTCGCTGTTCTCGTCCGTGGACTCCTTGGCCATCTTGATGGGCCAGGTGATGAAGTCCGAGTACCGCTTGACGATCTCCTTGATCTTCCAGGTGGAGGTGTAGTCGAAGAGCTGATCCTCGATGTCCTCGGGCTTGAGCCGCAGCGTCACCGACGTACCGCGCGGCGCGTCGTCGACCGTCTCGATGGTGTACGTACCCTCGCCGCTGGACTCCCAGCGCGTCCCCCGGCTCTCTCCTGCCCGCCTGGTCAGCAGCGTGACCTCGTCGGCCACCATGAAGCTGGAGTAGAAGCCCACGCCGAACTGTCCGATGAGTTCCTCGGACGCGGCCGCGTCCTTGGCCTCCTTCAACTCCTTCAGTTCCTTCAGGAACTTCGCGGTGCCGGAATTCGCGATCGTCCCGATGAGCTGCACCACTTCGTCGTGCGACATCCCGATGCCATTGTCGCGTACGGTGAGCGTGCGCTGCTCCTTGTCGACCTCGATGCCGATGTGGAGATCCGACACCTCTTCCCGCAGCTTGTCGTCGCGGAGCGATTCCAACCGCAACTTGTCCAATGCGTCGGAGGCGTTGGAGATGAGCTCGCGCAGAAATACATCCTTGTTCGAGTAGATCGAATGGATCATCATCTGCAGGAGTTGTCGCGCTTCTACCTGGAACTCGAATGTCTCGATAGGCATGTTGCCCGGATTCCTTCCCCGATTACTCGTCAGCGCCAATGCAGTGAGCCGACCCACATGGTATCCAGCCCTCGAGGCGCTCACAGGGTGTGCGGCGAGAGGGGACGAGGAAGGGCGAGGGCCGGCGGAGCGGGCGGGGGCCGACGTGGCCCGGCGAGGGCTGACGTGGGCTGACGTGGGCTGGGCCGGTAGGGGCGGACGCCTCAGAGTTCCCTCGCCGCGAGGTGCCGCCGCGCACGGGCCCACGCGTTCTCGAACTCCTCGGCGGTCGGCCACTCCGGCACGTACCCCTCCCATTCGGACACGGGACCCGTCCCATCGCCGCTGAACTGTGGGGCCAGAGTGTTCCGTTGGTCGGCCTGGAGCAGTAGCGCTCCTCAGATCAGCGCACCCACCGTCACCAGCGCCAGGTCCGGACCGCCGGCCCCGCCCGTCGGCCCCGCCCGCCGGCCCCGCCCGCCGGTGACGCCCGTCATCGGCGCGCGTCATCGGGCTCATGCCATGGGCATGAATTCGGGCAGGGTGAGGGCCGAATGGGCCGGTCGTCCCTCCGCGGAGGGCATGGCGCTGAGATTGCGCAACATGTCGTTGCGCTGCTCCAGGGCCCGAGCGGTGGTCGGGAAGAGTGTGGCATCGCCCTCGCCGACCTGCTCCTGGTTCACGGTCACAAACTGACGGGTGGTGTGTTCGTAGGCAGCGAAGCCCGCGGCGTGGTCCCGGTCGGCCAGGGAACCGGCGAGCATGTACGCGCCGACGAGCGCGAGGCTGGAGCCCTGTCCGGTGAGGAACGAGGGCGCGTACGCGGCGTCGCCCACCAGCGCGACCCTGCCGCTGGACCAGCGGGGCATACGGATCTGGCTGACCGCGTCGAAGAACAGGTCATCCGCGTCCCGCATGGCGGCAAGCATGCCCGGGACCTCCCATCCCGCGTCGGCGAAGACCGCGGCGACCAGGTCCCGTTGGGCGTCCGGGTTCCGGAACGCGTCGAACGGCGGTTCCGGGTGGGCGAAGTTCAGGAGGGCGTGCACTTCGTCGTTGTCCCCCACGGCGTAGAGTGCCGCCGCCCTGCCCGGGGTGTTCCACATCATGGTCTCGCGGAAGAGCCCGAAGGTGTTGCGCATGGTGAACCCGGCGAAGCAGTAGCCGAGGTACCGGTGGAACTGTTCTTCGGGGCCGAACAGGAACTCGCGGGTACGTGAGTGCAGACCGTCCGCACCGAACACCATGTCGAACGTACGCCTGCTGCCCCCGCGGAAGGTGACGTCGACCCCGTGGCCGGACTGGTCGAGGGTATCGATGGAGTCGTTGAACAAGAACCCCACGTCGTCACGGATCGCCGTGTAGAGAGCGCCGGTCAGATCCCCGCGCCGCACCTCCAGGTCCTGTCCCGCGACACCGCCGGTGACGGTGTGCGGGTTGACCGAGGCCACCTCGCCGCCGTCCCCGTCGAGGAAGGTCAGCCGGCGCAGGTCGATGTGCGCGTCCCGCAGTCGCGGCAGGAGTCCCATCCTCCGGACGACCTCGAGTGCGGTGCCGCGCACGTCGATGGGGTAACCACCGCTACGAAGTGTGCCCGCCTTCTCGACTAACGTGACCGCGAATCCGTAGCGGTTCAGCCAGAACGCGAGGGCGGCCCCCGCGACGCCGGCCCCGGATATCAGGACCTTGCGCCTCGGCGTGGTACGGATATCCCTCAACCGATCAGTGCGGGTCATTCCTTGACTCCTTTGCTCATGGTGCGGGCGACAAACAGGCACAGCGCCGTGACGGCGCCGGCTATGACGAAGCCGGTGACGAAGGCGGATTCGGCCGGGACATCCGACCCGGAAGGGGTCCCGGCGGTGAGGATCGCACCACTGACCTGCACACCCACGGCGTAGCCGATCACGCGAGTCACCAGGACCAGGCTGGTGGCGATGCCGGTGTCACTTTGATCGACGGATGTGGCGGTGCTGGTCACCATCGCGGTAACGCACAGGCCGTTGGCAAGCGCGATCATCATCTTGCCGATGACGAGGTGCCAGACCTCGGTGTGCACGGCTGCCAGGGCGATCAGGGCGGCGGCCATGATGACGATTCCGGCGGTGACCACGGCACGCGAGCCGAAACGCCGCGCCCCGATCCCACTGATCGGCCCGGCCAGCGACGCGGCCACGGCGCCGGGCAGCAGGAAGAAGCCGATCTCGGTGGCGCCGGCCCCGAAACCGTACTCGCCGGCGGACACCGCGAACAGTTGCGGGACGAGATAGACCGCCACCGAGGTACCGACGCACATCACGAACGTCAGCACACACGACTTCCACACCGCAGGCCGTGCCAGCATGTGCAGATCGACCATCGGCGAGGCCGCACGACGCTCAACGGCTATCCATCCGGTCACGAAGGCGGCCAGAACCACGATGAGGGCGCCGAGCACGAGTGGCTGCGAGCCGATGTCGGGCGCCAGCGCGAGCACGAGCATGAGCGTGCCCAGCGTCCCGCTCAGGAGAACCAGGCCGGGCCAGTCGACCCTGGCGTCGTCCGACCGGCCCGGCGGATCATGCGGCATCAGCCTGTTCACAAGCATGGTGGCCCCGATGACCGCGATCGTCGGCAGCGCGAACATCCAGTGTCGGGACAGCCCTTCCGCCACGGGCCCGGCCGACAGCGTTCCCGCCATCCCGCCCCCCACGAACAACCCGCTGACCACCCCGATGGCCACCTTCGACTCTCCCGCGGGGAGGTGTTCGCGCACCAGGACGAACGACAGGGGCAGCGCGCCCACCATCGCCCCCTGCAGTACCTGACCGAGCAGCAGCACCGGCAGGTTCGGCGCCAGGGAGGACACCAGACCACCGGCCGAGACCACCACCATCAGCCGGATCAGGACCCGTTTTCCGCCGTAGCGGTCGCCGAACTTGCCTGCGACCGGTGTGACGAGCGCGCCGGTGATGAGGAGCATGATGCTGAGTAACGCCCCTTCGGCGGGACTCATATCCAGCTCGCGTTGCAGGAGCGGGAGCGTCGGCGTGACCACCGACTCCAAGGCACCGGTGGCGACTGCCAGCATGCCGAGGGCCCCGACAGCGGCCTTCCCGATGCGGACCGGGGAAGCCGGCGTTGCGGTCATGGACATCCTTTCCGTCATTGCCGGGCGAGTAAGGGGTCGGCCGTACGCGTGGCGCTGCCGCCTTGCCGGGCCCGGCGCGGACACAGCGGCCATTCACGCGGGGCGCGGTGTGCATGGTGCTTGGCGGACAGGCGGACAGGCGGACAGGCGGACTGGTCCGAGGTCGTCCGGCGGGGTGAACCCGGGGAAGCGGTACCCGAGGTGGCGCATGCACGGCTCCGCCGGGCGGAGCGGGTGTACGAGTGCGGCCCGCGCCAAGGCGATATTACACTACACCGTGCAGTGTAGAACGGCTAAGATGTGCCCATGCCGACCACGAAGACACTGCGCGAAGGGTCCACGCGGAAGCGGGCCGCCATCCTCTCGGCGGCCCGGGAACTGTTCCTCGCCGACGGCTTCGACCGGACCAGCGTCGACGCGGTCGCCGCTCGGGCCGAGGTGTCGAAGCGGACGGTCTACGACTACTTCGGGGACAAGCAGACGCTGCTGCGAGCAGTCGTCGACGCCGTCGGCCAGTCACTGATCACCACGATCCGGCGCACCCTCGACGACACCCTCACCGACCTCACCGAGGTCGCCGGTCTTGAGGACGCCCTGGTCACGTTCTCGATGCGCATCGCGACCGACATGCTCGACTCGGCGGAGTACGCAACGCTGCAACGACTGGTCCGGTCGGAATCCGGCCACCTGCCGCACCGGGGCTACAACTCCATGGCCGACACCCCCGACGAGGCACTTGCCGAGCGGTTCGCCGCCTTCGCCGCGGCCGGACTGCTAGACGTCCCCGACCCCCGACTCGCGGCCGACCAGTTCATCGCGCTGACCTTCGGCGTCGCGCTGGACAGGCTCGGTTCCGCGAATGCCGCGGAGGACACCCGCGTCCGGCCACTCGTCGTCGAGGGAGTGCGGACCTTTCTCCGGGCATACCGAACCACGTAGGGCTGGGGCAGCACGAAAGAACAGTGCGCCGTCAGCCACACGTTCCCTCCCTCTTCTCCTCCCCTTCGAGCTCGTAACACGATCATGACCGGTGTTTCTTGAGGCGTCTCCAGCAGATGAGGCCGCCGGAGCGTAGGTGTGCGAGGGCGAGCAGTGCCTGCCGTGCGGCGGGCAGTCGGCGCCATCGGATGCCGCGTTCGCGGCGACGGGGCCGCAGGCAGGCGGACAGGCAGCGCAGGGTCGCGGTGGACACATCGACGCCGGAGGGGCGGACAAGCACACGAAAGCTCCTGGTCAGACAGGCGGTTTCGGCTACCCGAGGAGTCAGCCCGCGGCGGTGTTGTAGTTGACGATTCGCTCCACCATGAGAGCGACCGCACCGGCCAGTGGGCTGTCCGCCCCTTTGCTCACCACGTCAGGTAACCGGTGTGCCTCCTCCTCGGTGACTGCCACCATGCCCCAGAACGCGTTGAAGCCCGAAGGATCCGCCGGCTTGTCGGCGGCCGCCCCGACTGTCACGACGCCGCCCTCCTCGACCAGGGCCAGTGCGCCCATCTGCTGCAGCGTGTCGGGATCCCGCTCTTCGGCGGCCACTACGCTCCAACCCGCCACCCCTATTTGTCGCAATGCGGCGAGAAGACTGCCGGCACTGCCCGCACCGGTGACAACGATGTCGGGCAGGACAAGGGCCACCGGCCCTTGCGTCATCGGCAGGGCAGACCGGATCGCCCCGTCGAGCCCCGGTTCAAACGACTCGTCTTGGTAGACGAAGACCATTTGAAAGGTCTCGGCGTAGCGCGCGAGATAACTCACCGTGTCCAGCTTGTGTGTCCCAAATACGACGACCAGGCGCACGTTGAGTCCGCTTTTGGCCAGTTCAACAACGGCCTCCAGGCTGCGGTCCAGCACAGTGACCCCAGGAGCCAGACAGTGCAGCTCCTTCGAGTAGGGCGCCCCGAAGCGCGTTCCGAATCCGGCGCAGGGCAGGATGATCGAAACATCAGGGATGGGCACAGACGAACTATGCATTCAGTGGCTCTCAGGTTGTGTTGACGATCGGGAACCTTGCGCGCCTCGCCGGGTACGGGCGGCCCAAGGCAGACGCCGCACCGTCGGCCTGAAAGGCACGCTGGCGCTCACCGTAGTCACCGAGGACGGCTCCCGCGAGAGGGAGCGTTGATCGACGAGATCGTCAGCGAGGGAACCCGGCGGATGCTCGCCGCTGCCCACGGAGGCAGAAGTCGATATCGAAATAGCCGAGTTGGCCCATGAGCATGAGAGGGACGAGACCGGCCGCCGCCCGGTCTGCAACGGCCGCCACCGGACGCGTACATAGCCTGTCCACCGGCGACTTCGCTACGTCGCGACAGTTCCCGGGCAGCTCGGCGGTCCTGTCGACGGCCACCGTCACCCGGCTCACCAGGCAGTGGACCGACCACCACACGGCGTTCCAGGACCGGCACCTGTCCGGTGTCGACTGCTTCCAACTCCGTTACTACGGCGTTCACTTGCCCATCTGCCTGGGCGAGGGCAAGGGGTGTACGGGCCCCGGCACCTTGGTATTCCGCGACTACCACCGCGTCAATACCACGCGACGTACACTGCTGCCGCACACCCGCTACGGCCGACGCGTCGCCGTCAACGAGGACCGCTCGAAGCCTGGGCGGGCACGGGCCGAAACGTATGGGAAGACAGAACGAAAGAGGACGCTGAATGCGGGTGCTGTTGTCTACATACGGGACGCGTGGCGACGTCGAACCGCTGGTGGCACTCGCGGTGCGGCTACGGGCGCTCGGCGTGGAGGTGCGGATGTGCGCCCCGCCGGACGAGGAGTTCGCGGAGCGGCTGGCGGGTATCGGCGTACAACTGGTGCCGGTCGGGCCACCGGTGCGGGCGTTGATGCGCGGGACGTCTCTGCCGTCGGCGGCGGATCTGTCCCGGTACCGGACCGAGTTGGTTGACGCACAATTCGACATCTTCCCTACGGCGGCCGACGGATGTGACGCGCTGGTGGCGGCCGGCCTGGCGCAGATTGCCGCGCGGTCTGTGGCCGAGGCTGCGGGCATCCGCTACGTGTACGCGAGCTATTCGGCGATCAACCTGCCGTCGCCGCACCACGCGCCGCCACCGCGGCCGGGCTGGCCGGAGCCGGAGGTGAACGACAACCGGACGCTGTGGGAGCTGGACGCCCACAACGTGAACGCGCAATTCAGGGAGACGCTCAACGGCCACCGGGCATCGATCGGTCTGCCACCGGTGGACAACGTCCGCGACCACGTCTTCACCGACCAGCCGTGGCTGGCGGCGGACCCGGCCTTGGGACCGTGGCGGGAGACCCCGGGCCTCGACGTGATACAGACGGGTGCGTGGACCCTGGCGGACGAACGCCCGCTCCCGGCCGAATTGGTGACGTTCCTGGACGCGGGCGCGCCGCCGGTCTACGTGGGCTTCGGCAGCATGCACCCGTCGCCGGACATCGCCCGCAGGGCCATCGAGGCGATCCGCGCACAAGGTCACCGCGCACTCGTCTCCCGCGGCTGGGCGGACCTGGACCTGGTCGACGACCGAGACGACTGCTTCGCCATCGGCGAGGTCAACCAACAGCGTCTGTTCGGCAGGGTGGCCGCCGTGGTACACCACGGCGGCGCGGGCACGACGGTGACGGCCGCCCGGGCGGGCGCGCCGCAAGTGGTGGTAGCTCTCCAACTGGCGGACAACCCCTACTGGGCCGGCCGGGTGGCAGACCTGGAAATCGGCGCGGCACTCGATGGTCCGACTCCGACCATCGAGTCCCTGAGCGTCGCGTTGAAGACGGCTCTGGCACCCGAGACCCGGGCGCGGGCAAAGGCTCTGGGCACCAAGATCCGCACCGACGGAGCGACGGTGGCCGCGAGCCTGCTGCTCGACGCCCTCCGGTGAGCGAGGCCGACCCGGCCCGCCGGCCCGGGATGACGCCACCACGCAAGAGCGACGAGGCCGAGGAAGAACGCTCCGACTGATCCAGGCGGAGCCCCGGTCAGTGGGAATCCGACCGGGGCTCCGGCGTGTGATGCACATCCCCCATCGACTGTGGCGGCCCATTGGTGATCGCACAGTGAGCCTTTTCCGACCTGCCTGGCAGGCAGGGCAGTTGGCCTGACAGACAAGTGAAGCCCCCGGTAGATGGGTTTTCGACCAAGAGAACCGTCTCGGGGACTGGCGACGCCCGTCACTGTGGGGGCCGTCGTCGCGACACTTTTCGTGCTCCTGTTGTGGGGGCAGGACGGAGGAACCCCCGAGTAGCGTGCCGACGCGGCAGCGAGGAATGGGATCTGCCGGGAGCCACCTCCCGCCCTCGGCTCCCAAACGGCTCCCAGAAACCTGGGCCGGTCCCGTCTGGGCCAGACCGTTCGCCCTCGCTTTACCGCGTGGGGCCAGACAGGTCCTCCACCAGAAGGTCAAGAGTCGCCTCCTCATGGAGCGCGACGCCGAGGGCGGTCATGGCAGGGGCGAGGCCGGGGTCCCAGTCCGCGTCGACCGGGCGGCCGTCGAGTGGTAGTTGAGGGACACCCTCCGCCTGGCTGACAGCGGCGAGGCGTTCGTAGTCCTCGGCGCCCATGCGCCACGGTAGGGCTTCGTAGCGGCGGATGATCCGGTTGGCCAGAGCGACGCCCGGCCAGTCGAAATCGCCGTGGTAGGCGAAGCGGCAGCCGGTGGCGGCGAGGGCGTCGAGGAGTGTGAGGACCACCGTGGCGGCGCTGCCGGAGGTGCAGACCAGGGGCTTGGCGCAGGCCGTGTCGGCTGCGGCTTCCACTACGCGCGGGTTCTCGCAGATGTGGATGACGGTTCCAGCGGGCAGTTGGAGCCGGAGGTCGAGCAGATCGCGCGGTGTCAGGTGAGTCTCGGCGTTATGGGCGGCGCGCTCTCGCAGCGATCGCTCTCGCCAGCCCTCGCCGGTGGGCCGGAGACCGTAGGTCAGCACCGTGCTGGAGACCTCGTCCGGTGTGACGGACACCAGCCGCCACAACGCGCGTCGGCCTGCCGCGTTGCCGGGGAGGTCAGCGTCGTGGGCCAGGGCGACGCCGCGTTGAACGAGGCGGGCGAGCCAGGTGCCGTCGTCCAGACCGTGTGCCGAGCCGGTCGCCGTCGCGGCGAGCTCTCCTCGGCCTCGTGTGCCGGTGCGTTTCGAGTCGAGCAGCACGGTGAGGACCTGGACCGCCTGCTGAAGCGTCCGCACTGCCGCTTCGGGTTTCACCCCTTTCGGAACACCGGTGCGGCGCAGCACGTCGGACCACTGCCGGGTCCACTCCTGCCCGGCGAGCGGAGAGGCGTCGAGAGACGAGGTGAGCGACGACCACACGTGCCGGCGCTGTGCCGCATTGTCCTCGCGGGCCGCCCGGCGGTCGGTGAGCGGTGGCCCGAGTTCCTCCAGTACTTCCCTGAGCCCGAGTCCTGCGGCCGAGGCGCGCAGGCGTGCGTCGAGCGCGTCGAGCCGCACGGTCACGGCCGTACCTGTGAGGGGTTTGCCCAGCAGGAGCGACAGGTCGTTCCGTTCCTGCGCACTCACGGCGGTCAACCGGAGGGAACCGGTGGACCGCACGCCGTTGCCTTCCAGACGTTTGCGTACCGCACCCCAGAGCCGGGCGAGACCTGGTTCTGCCAGCCAGTCGCGGGTGGCGGCCGGGAGCCCGCTCATACCGAAGTCAGTCGCCGGTGCCGACCGTTCCAGGTGTAGTGCAACGTGGCCACCCCGCGGACGTGGGGGTCGCGGAGGCACTCGTAGATGTGGAGGGACGGGACCTCGGCCCAGTTGCCCATCAGCCGCTCGCTCGTGAGGACGAAGTCGAGATCGAGGTCGACGAGGATGCGGCCCAGCCGCCCGTGGGTGGGTTCGTCGACCTTGGCGAAGGCGTCGTCCAGGAGGATCAGCCGCGGTGCGTGCGGGGCCGACTCCGCGAGGCTGGTGAAGTGCGCCGCGGCGGCTGCGAAGAGCACGAGGTACGAGAGTACGCGCTGCTCTCCCTGGCTCAAGCCAGTGCGGCCGGTCAGTTTCCTCCTGCGCCCCGGTGCCGCGTCCTCGACCACGAAGGTGTGGAAACGGAACCACGCGCGGTAGTCCAGCGCGGTCCGCAGATGGGCCGTGTAGCCGGCCGAGGGATCGGCACGGCGGGCGTCCTCGATACGGCGTTGCAGTACCTCGCGGAGCTGCTCGGTCTGCTCGCGCGTCCGGAGGCTCGACGGGCTGCGCAGCAGCTCGACGGCTGCCCGCACGTCCGCGTCCACGTCCTCGTCGAGCTTCCACAGCAGTTCCACGCCGAGACCGTGCGAGGTCCGTACGGTCTTCAGGGTGTCGTTGAGAGCCGCCACCAGATTGGCCGCGGTGATGACCTGCGCGGAGAGATGATCGCCGAGCTCGCCGGTCAGGAACCGCTGGAACACCTCGCGTTCGCGCTCGGTGAGCCGACCTCGGTCCTCTGCGGTCTGGACGGCGATCCGCTCGCCCACGACCGCGACATCGTGGGAACCGTGGTCGTCGAGCAGGCGGCACACCTTGATGCCGTCGCGTTCCTCAAGCTGTGCGTCGTATCCGCCTGCCAGTTGGTCGCGCAGCTCCGTGTGCCGGTTGAGCAGGGTGCTGTCCGACACCTCTCCCTTCGAACGGCCGAGGGCCTGCTCCACCGCGTCGGCCAGTGAGCGCAGCGCGCGCAGGCGGTCGCGGACGTCCGAACCGGGGTTGTCCGAGACGTGGTGGGGCAGGGAGGACCGCTCCAGCCCCGCACCGTTGACGACTTCCGGACGGTCGAGAGCCTCGCGGAGTGCGCGGCCGGTGTCGATGACCGTCGTCTCCTGGTCCGCCAGCTCCTCGCGCAGGCGCTTCTCCTCCTCTTCCGCACGCACGCGCTGATCGCGGAGTTCGCCCTGGGTGCGCTCTGCCGCCGGGATGGCGCCGGCGGCGTTCGCGATGCGTTGCATGGCGTTCTGTTCGCGGGTGAGGATCTCCTCCTCGGACGATCCGACGGCCGCCTCGCGGGTCCGCAGATCCTGTTGCGCGGTGCGCAGTTGGTGGAGGCGGAGCCGGTAGTTTCCTTCCGCCTCCAGGCGCCCCTCCCGGGCACGCTCGTACCGCCCGTCGTCCGCCTGGCTTCCGCCGAGCCGCCCGAATGTGCCGCCGACCGCTCTGCGCAGGTGACCGATACCGCTGAGCAGGGCCGCCAGTGCCGTTCGTACCCGGTCCAGGGAGGTGGCGTCGGTGGGCAGGTCGTGGGCGGTCGCGGTGGCATCCGCTGTGGTGCGCGCCGACACGGCGAGAGCGCGGGCCTCCTCGGCCAGCCGTGCCGCACGGGTCGCCTTGGCTGTGAGGTCCCGCAGCGTCTTCTCGTCCGAGTCGGTCCTGCCCCAGGCGTCGGAGAGCTGCCGGGCTCGGGGAAAGTCCCGTTCCGCGAGCGAGAGGGCCCGCCGCCTGGAGTCGGCTGCGGTCAGTTCGGTACGGGCGTCGGTCAGCCGTTGCAACGTGTGCGTGAGCCGGTCCTCCAGCTCGGCGAGGGCGCGCCTCCGGGTCTCGGCGCGTACGGCTGCCCCCACGTACTCGGTGACGCTCTTGTGGTGTCGGCCGCGGAGGGTGCCCAGACGCCAGCTTCCGTCGAAGTGGACCGCGCCGGCGGCGGCGGTCTCCGAGGCCGGTACGAGCGCGATGGCAGCCAGCAGGCGCTCGACCTCCTCGGACGTGATGCCGCACTCCGGCTGCGGGGCCGGGCGCAGGGCCGAGGCGAGAGTCGGTGCTCCCAGCAACTCGGGGCCGGGCTGGAGAAGGGTGTCTCGGGTGAGGGGGTCAAGAAGGACCCCGTCCGCGCTGACCCAGGCGTCCAGGATTCCGCTCGCCTCCAGCGCCGCCTCCAGGCCGGCCCGGTCAGTGGAGGTCACGTGTTCCGCGAAGTCCACCAGTCGGTAGAAGGGTGCTCCATCGGCCGGATTCCTTTCGGCGGTGCGGTGGTACGGGGCCGGAGGCTCGGGGTCCGTACGCCGCTCCCAGTCCTGTTTCTCCTTCGACAGGCGGTCGATCTCTTCGCCGAGCCGGCCGACGCCGAGCGCCAGCGCATCGCGGTGCCGGGTGAGGTCATCGGCGTACGGCTCCAGGGCCGCATGAGCCGTCTGCCGCGCGCGGGCGTCGATGCCGGGTGGCAGCGTGCGCTCCGAGAACGGCAGGTCGGAGGAGGTCTCACTGGCGACTTCGCCGAGGACGACATCCAGCGGCGGGCAGCCGGGCCCCGTCGCGTTTCGCGTGCGTTCCACCCACGCGGCGACCTCGTCGGCGTACCCACGGCTCTCCTTGACGACCTCCTCGCGGCTCTCTTCGAGACGGCCGACGGCCTCCTCCGCCTCGTCCTCCAGCCGTTCCCGTTCCGTGTCGGCCTGCGCTGCCCTGGCCCGAGCCTCGTCGGCCTGAGAGGAGAGACGGGCCACCTCCTGGACCATGCGTGTCCGGTTCCGTGCGACAGCTTCGGCATCCTCCAGTTGCCCCTGCCAGGAACGCAGCCCGGCCTCTGTCGTGGCCGTGTCCACGCGCACCACCGGCCGGTGGCGTACTGTCTGCGGTTCCCCGTCCGGGCTGGTCAGCTCCGCCTGCGCCGCCTGGGAGCGAACCGTGCGTGGCAGGGCCACCGCGTCGCCGAGATGCCCGCTGGGCAGCCTCGCCTTCTCGGCCTGGGACAACAGCTCGCGGTGTTCGGTCCCCAGCTCGGTGAGCCGGCTCCCCAGATCTTCGACACCCTCGGCCAGTCGTGCGGCCGCGCCCTCTTCCGCCTCGTGCGCGTTGCGCAGGGCGGTGAAGGCGGTCATGGCCGTGGTGTGCAGGGCCTCCACCGTGCTGCGGCGTTCCGACAGTTCGCGCAGGCTGCGGTAGGCGTGACTGGCGTGCAGTGCGGCAAGCTCCGTCCGGGCGGTCTGTTCCTCCTCGCGGAGAGTCTCCAGCCCGGCTTCCGACTCCTCCTCCCGCCTCTTCAGGTCACCCGTTCGCTGTGCGGCGTCCCCGGCCGTTCGGCGTCGTCGGGAGAGGGCGTCCAGTTCCCGGCTCACGTTCCGGGCCGAGGTGCGCAGGACCCCGGCGAGGTAGCGGCGGTAGTCGGCGAGGAACGTGCGCAGCGCCGCGTCGGTACGTTCCAGGCGGCCGAGTTCGTCCCGTACGGCGTCCAGGTCGTGGAGGTTGCGTGCCACCTTCTCGACCACGTCCTCGTCGAGCCCCGGCAGGGTCTCGCTCAGCAGGACGGCCAGGCCACCGTGCTCGATGCGGTCCCCGACCGTGGGGCGCCGCAGCCGGTGGAGGAGCTGGGTGAGGTTGCGGTAGCGCGTCGCGTCGGTGATGCCGAAGAGATCCCGCGCCACGCGAGCGCGGTGGCCGACCGCGCGCTCGGTCGCGTTGTCGGAGCCGACGATCTCCTTGAGCCGGTCGACGGGGAGTGGCCTGCCCACTTCGACCAGGTGCAGGTCCTCACCGACCCGCAGCGGGGTGACGAAGAAGGTCGGCACCGCCTTCTGCGTCGACTTCGAGGCGCGGACGGCGGCACCGAGCGTCAGATAGTGGTGGTCGCCGCCCTCGTTCGTACCCCGGAACTCCACCCACAGGTAGCCGAGGCGGTTGGTCTGCTCGAACCCGTCCAGCATCAGCCAGGCGAGCGTCGTCCGCCCGGTGCCGGTCGCGTCCAGGGCCCGGGAGTCGCCGTCCAGCAGGTACGGGAGCAGCATTTCCAGGGCCTTGGACTTCCCCGCGCCGTTCTTGCCGCGCAGCAGCAGTCGCCCGTCACCGAAGGCGAACTCCTGCTCGTCGTACTGCCAGACGTTCTGGATGCCCGCGCGGTGCAGCCGGAACCGGGTACCGGCTGTCGTCGGCGGGCCGGAACGTGGCGGCGGGATGAGGCCACGCGCGTCGTCGGTCATAGCGGCAGCTCCTGCTGTGCGTCGGTATCTTTGCGGGTCGAGTCGGCCGTACGCACGGTGACGCGGGTGGCGTAGCGGGCCGCCGCTGCGAGCAGCACCCAGCCCTCGCCGCCGGGCCGGGCCCCGCCGACGTCGGTCACCTGGCGTCCTTCCGGCAGCTCTTCGGCGCGCCCCTCCGGTAGCCCGTTTCCCTCGGCCCGCAGCGGACCGGCAGGGGCCAGCAGCCGCATGCGGGACAGCAGGTCCAGCACGGCTTCCCGCAGGGCGTGGAGATCTTCCAGGTAGCCGCGCTGCCAGTTGCTGCGGCCCCCGTACTCGGCGACCAGGTCAGCCAGCAGCTCATCCACCAGGCCGTCCGGAACGGCCACTCCGACGACGAGGACGCCGCCGGTCGCCGGATGTCCGGGATCGGCTGGACGAAGCCGATCAACGAGCCGTTCCACCAGCAGCAGTGCGGCCTGGGCGACGGTCCCTGTGCCGGGAAGGTGGAGATCGGTCAGCTCTTCCTCGGGGTCGACCAGCGCCACTCCCTCGGCCCGGATCTCCGTCTCCAGGCCGAGGAGTTCGAGGAACGCCTGGGCTTCCCGGCGCTGGCGGGTGCGAAGCCAGTCGCGTTCGGCGTCGGTCAGTTCGTCGAGGTGGACGACGGGTGTTTCAACGAGCATCCGCCGCACGTAGGTACGAGGTCCGCCGAAGCCCGGGTCCGCTGCCCGCCGGACCAGATCGGCGCCGTCCCGGGACTGGGCGAGCGGTCCGGCGACGACGACGCGGGCGAGCTCGCGATCCACCGTGATCAAAGCTTCCCCGCCGGCTTCCTGGGCGATGGCGGCCACCTGGCCCTCCGTCTCGACGAGAACGCCCCACTCGACCAGCTGGCGCAGAGCCGCGACCAGGGTCCGTTTCCCGGCCGCCCGGCCCGTCTCCTCCAGTTCGACGTTCGCGTCGGCCGCCGCGGCCCGGATATCGGCGACCAGCTGTGACAGCAGCATCTGCTCGGGTGCGGTCACCAGCACCGACAGAGCCAGCGCGAGGCAGGCGTACGTGTGCGGGGTGAAGGGAGTACCGGTGGACCGGAGAAGCCGGTGTCCCGCCCGTGCTCCCAGCCCGGCCTTGAACAGCCGGGCGTAGGAGCTGTCGACCAGGAGGCGATAGCCGAGCACCTGCTGGAACCGCTTGCCCAGCCAGTCGGCGTGCCTGCGGACCAGCGGGAAGAGGTCGGCGTGCGGGCCGTCCGATGTGACCAGCGGATGGGCGAGCAACAGCCGGGCGGCGGTGCGGCGTTCGGCTGCCAGGGCCACGTCGTGGGCTGAGGGGAGGGTCATGACGCGCTCACCTCCGCCTCGCCGTCGGCCGTGGCGGAGGTCCGGCCGATGACCAGCTCCAGGTCGTCCAGGAGCAGGTCCCCGTCGGCCGAGTGGACGAGCGTCCGAGTGCCCGCCGTACGGTGCACGGTGAGTCGGATGCCCAGATCGGCGTCCTCGCTCCACGCCGCGTCCAGGCCGAACCCCGTCGTCGTCACTTCCCCGTACGTACCGGCGCGCCGCTTGAGCTGCGCGTTCCCGAGCGCCGTGGCCAGCAGCTCCAGGAGCAGGCTGAGCGCTGCTGAGGTGAGCCGTACGTCATCGAAACGGCCCGACGCGCTGCGCAGCTCGTCCGCCGCCGCTTTCCTGGCCGCCGCCCGCTGACGCGCGGACTCCCGTAGCCGCTCCTTCTGCGCGGAGTGGTCTTCCACCGACGCTGTCCGGCCCCGCTGCGCGCGGCTGCCCCTCTCGCGCAGCGCGACCGGGACTTCGACCATCGGACCGGTCCACCAACTGGTGTAGGCGGGCACCACTTCGTCGGTGGCAGGCGGGATACCGAGATGGCGGGCCCCGTACAGTCCGAAGGCGGCGACGGCGATGTCGTGCGCGTCCTGCGGCGCTGCTTCGTCGAACCACCGGGCCAACCGCAGCAGGTCCCGGCGGCGCGACATCTCCCCGGTGGCCGAGCGCAGTATCCGCTTGGCGTTGGCCAGCAGCGACTGGAGCGCCCGCAGGGTGGCGTCGCGCAGCTGATCGACCTGGCTGCCCTGACCGTCGGTGTCGCTGAACCAGCCGCGCAGCCCCTCCCAGTCCGCGAGCTCGCGCCCCCGGCTGCGCTGCACCCGGGTCTCCGATCGGCCTTCGCCGTGCGGGGAGAGCCCGGCGAGGCCCTGGGCGTGGGCATCCAGCCGGTCCAGCAGGGCCGGAAGGTGCGGCCACAGCGTGTCCAGTGCCGCCGAGATCCGGGGTGCGCGGAAGGCCACGTCCTCCGTGATCGCCTCTACGTAGTCCAGGAGCAGTTCCTTGAAGCCCTGGTACTCGGCGCTGTCCAGGTCGTACCGGGCGAGCACCTGGCCGAGGTAGGCGTAGAAGTCCCGGATGGAGTCCGCGAACTCGGCGAACTGCACGAACAACGTGCTGACCCGCTCCAGCCCGTCCTGCGGCGCGATGCCGCCCGGCTCGGACACCAGCTCGGCCAGCTCCCGGAGCCCGCGCTCGACCAGGGCCAGCAGTTCGTTGCTCACCTCGCGGGCGGCATCGGCCTCGGCCAGCACCCCGTCGGCGTCCCGCTGGATCCGCTCGCCCAGCCTCGACAGCTGATAGCGCGCACGGGAACGCTGGTACTCGGTGATGCTGGACGCTTTCACGGTGTGGCTGCCGCGCAGCAGGTTGCCCCACCGCTCCAACTGTTCGAGCCGGGCCGTGAGGGTGTCGGCGTCGAGCCCCGCCCCTGGTCCGCCGGACTCACGCAGCTTCGCCATGACCTCCGGGACAGCCAGGTCAGCCAGGAGCGTTCCACAGAAGACCCGCATGATCGCGATGTGCTCCAGCCGCTCCGGCGCGCTGAGGTACGCGTACGCGTCCAGCCGCCTGCGCGCCTCGTCGTGGCCGGGTTCCGGCGGTGTGTCCGGTGAGGGTGCCTCCATGCTTGCGAGGCTACGTGGAGCATTCGACTGTCGTTGGGACATAGCTCGAAATGCTCCCCGAGTATGCGGAAGTGACGACACTGCCCCCCCGATCGTCCACGCTTCAGCACGCAAGTGGAGGCAGGCGAGACCTGCGCCTTTCACTCGGTCCTCGGCGACGTCAACCATGTCTCGAAGCCGACCAGAAGCTCGCCCATGGCACCGAGCGAGGCCGACGACGACCCTTACTGGACCGACAGGTTGACCTCGTACAGCTTGTAGGGAGGCTCGGCTTCCCGTGCGACAGCGCACGCGGCTGCCAGCACTGGACCGCACGCTCGCGGGCGCCGGCATCCACCGCCGCCACGAGGTCGGGCCACAGCGTGCCACAGCGTGTCACCGATGTAGTCGATGAGTTCCATGATGTGGGCCCCTCCCCGGCTGGCCCGGTCCTTGATCGCTTCCCGCTGTGCACCGGCGTGGTCCTCGGCCCGCTAGGAGTCCCGTTCGCCCAGGTCCTCCCAGAAGTGGTCACCCCAGATCTCCTCCCAGCGCTGATCCGCCCGTGCCGGCGCGGCCTTGAACGCGCGGTCCAGGTCCTCCTGCGAGAGCCGAGGGCGATCCCAGGAATCCTTCGTCCCGAATGAGGCCCGGACAAGATTACTACGAGCATTGCTGGTGTTTGTGCTGGTCAGGATGTTGGTTCCGATCGTTCTGGCGTGGTGGCGAGGGACTTTCGGGAGCGGATCGGCTCCCGGATGGCTCCCAAGGACGTCGCCGAACGGAGATCGCCGGGAAGCGGGGCACGAGGCACCCCGGATTCGACTTGTCGGGGGCGCCGGCGCGCCCGGCCGACGTCCGCACTGAACCCCAGCAAACTCAGCCAATGCTCTGAGCCACGTCTTGAACCCCTCGCACACACGACTGGACCGTGAGATAGAACGGCGGGGTGGCCGGGGAGGGTTCGAGCTCGCAAAGCCGGCGAACGGGAGGGGATAGGCATGAGTGATGGGCTGGCGCCTCATCTGAAGTTGATAGCCGAGGGCATGATCCGTAGCACCATGGGTCTGGCGACTGACGTCATGCGAGGTGCCCGCGACACCATGATCGCGCTCTCCCATGAGCTGGATCGACAGAAGGGGATGGCGGGAGACGACGACGCGGGTCGCGACTTCGCGAAGGTGTACAAGTCCGCGGCGTCCACCACGCTCAATCACATGGGATTCAGCTCGTACGTGCTGGGTGAGTCCGGCAGGGGGCTGATGCGCAACGCGCGCGAGTTCATGGTGCAGGAGAGCCGCGTCGTCGCGTCCATCATCGGTGAGCAGGTTGATCTGACGTCGGGTATGGGCGACCCGGGTGCGGACTGTCCGGAGAACTATCTGGGGCTCGGCCAGGAACTGCCCGAAGTGGTGGGCGAGACGGCGTGGCACGATCAGTACGCTCCCGGTGGCGGGAGCGACCGCTCCCTCGACCGCGTCGAAGACACACTGGCCAAGCCCGTCAAGCTGAACAACAGGGGAGAGATCGCGTGGGACCCCGTCGTCGATGCCATGTACGGCGGTGACGAGAAGGAACTCGTGTGCTACAAAAAGGCCATGGCCAATCCCGCGAACGGTGAGATCCGGGGCCTGGAGATCGTCACGAACGGGCGGGACAATGCCGCCTACTGGCAGTCCAGAGAACCCGATGATCGCTTGGGATGACGGTAGCGGCAGGATTCGACTCAGCTCAGGTGTTCTGCCCAGCGGCCGCCCGCAGCCGGAAGCCGGATTCCGAGATCGGTTCCCCAACGGCTCCCAAGACGGTCCCAGAAACCACTCAGGGGCCTGATCCGCTCTCGCGGATCAGGCCCCTGATCTGGTGTTTCAGCTGTCGGGGTGGCGGGATTTGAACCCACGACCTCTTCGTCCCGAACGAAGCGCGCTGCCAAGCTGCGCTACACCCCGATGTCGCCCGTGTCGCGGCGACATCGATTACTTTAGCCCACCGCTGGCCGGAGACGAAATCCGGTTTCGGGGCCCCACGGGCCGGGAGTGGGCCGCGTCTCGGTCGGTCAGGGGCGGGGCGTCAGGGTCAGGAGCGTGGCTTCCGGGGGGCAGGCGAAGCGGACCGGGGTGTAGCGGTTGGTGCCGCAGCCCGCCGAGACGTGGAGGTAGGCGGTGTGGCCGCCGGAGCGGTGGGTGGAGAGGCCCTTGACGCGGTCCGTGTCCAGGTCGCAGTTGGTGACCAGCGCTCCGTAGAAGGGGATGCAGAGCTGGCCGCCGTGCGTGTGGCCAGCCAGGATCAGCGGGTAGCCGTCGGCGGTGAAGGAGTCCAGGGAGCGCAGGTACGGGGCGTGCACCACGCCGATCGAGAGGTCGGCGTCCGCCTCGGGGCCGCCCGCGACCCGCTCGTACCTGTCCCGCTTGATGTGAGGGTCGTCGACGCCCGTGAAGGCGATCTCGTGGCCGTCGATCTTCAGCCGGCCCCGGGTGTTGGTCAGGCCCACCCAGCCCGCCGCGTCGAAGGCGTCGCGCATCGGCTCCCACGGGTTGTGCACCGCGTGCACGGCCGGGGCGTTCCCGTTCAGACCGTGGCGGCCCTGGGCCTTCTCGAAGAGATAGCGGGCCGGATTGCGGAGCTTCGGGCCGTAGTAGTCGTTCGAGCCGAAGACATAGACACCCGGGAACTCCATCAGCGGGCCCAGCGCGTCAAGCACCTCCGGTACGCCCTCCGGGTCCGAGAGGTTGTCGCCGGTGTTGACCACGAAATCGGGGCGCAGCCCGGCCAGCGACTGGAGCCAGCGCTGCTTCTTCCTCTGTCCACTCACCATATGGATGTCGGAGACCTGGAGAACCCGCAGGTCACGCATCCCGCGCGGCAGCACGGGCACCGAGAACCGGCGCAATCGGAACGAGCGGGTTTCGATGCCCGCGGCGTAGGCGAGGCCGGCCGCGCCGACTGCCGCGATGCCTGCGGTGATTTTCAGGGGGACCCCGTAGCGTGCGCGCATGCGCCCATCGTCGCAGACGCCGTACGGGCGCGAAATCCGTGGGCGGGTACGGCTCGGCACCTGCCACACTTGCCCTTATGACCAGCCTTAAGTCCAAGCTGAAGGAAGACCTCACCGAGGCCATCAGGGCGCGTGACGAGCTCCGCTCCGCCACGCTGCGGCTGACCCTCTCCGCGATCACCAAGGAGGAGGTCTCGGGCACGTCCGCGCGCGAGCTCTCCGACGACGAGGTGCAGAAAGTGATCGCCAAGGAGGCGAAGAAGCGCCGTGAGGCCGCGGAGGCCTTCGCCCAGGGCGGCCGCGCGGAGCAGGCCGAGCGGGAGAAGGCGGAGGGCGTGCTCCTTGACGCGTATCTGCCCAAGCAGCTGACCGACGAGGAGCTGGCCACGATCGTCGCGCAGGCCGTCGAGGAGGCCAAGGGCGCCGGAGCCGAGGGCCCGCGTGCCATGGGCGCCGTGATGAAGATCGTGAACCCGAAGGTCGCCGGCCGCGCCGAGGGAGGCCGGGTGGCCGCCCTCGTGAAGCGCTCGCTCGCGGGCTAAGGGCTGTCCCGTTGTCCCCGGCCGGCAGCGGAGAAAGCAGTGGAGAAAAGCGGTAGAGCAGCAGCGGTAGAGCGGTAGAGCGGTAGAGGAATGAGGAAGGGGCGCCCCATCCCGTCGGATGGAGCGCCCCTTCCTCATTCGGTTACCGCGGTTTACGGGAAGCCTCCGCCGCCGTTGCCGTTCCCGCCGTTCCCATTGCCCTGGGACTGGCCTCCGCCGATCAGGTCCGGCGGGATCGAGATGCCCGGGAACGGATTCGTACCGTCGTCGCCCGGCTTGTTGTCGCCCCGGCCGCCGTTGCCCTGGCCCCGGCCCTGGTTGTCCCCGCCCGGCTTCTCGGTGTCCCGGCCCTTCGGCGCGTCCGGGATGTCGACCGTCACGAAGCCGGGGGCGGGCTTGCCCTCCAGCGCGCCGGACACCGCGTCCTTCCAGATCGGACCCGGGACCTGACCACCGAAGACCTTGTCGTGGTACTCGCCCCCGATCGTGATGGCCTCCATCTCGACCTGCTGGGACGGGCTGCCGACCCAGACCGCGCCGGACATGTTCGGGGTGTACCCGACGAACCACGCGTTCTTACGGGCGTCCGTCGTACCCGTCTTACCGGCGTTGTCGCGGCTCGTCAGTCCGGCCTCCTCACCCGTACCGGAGTCGACCACGCCCTTCAGCAGGGTGTTGATCGTGTCGGCGGTCTTCTCCGACATGGCCTGGGAGCAGCCCGACTCCGGCACCTTGAGGCTCTTGCCCGTCGCCGTCTTGATCGACTCGATGGCGATGGGGGTGCAGTACGTGCCGCGGTTCGCGAAGGCCGCGTACGCGCTCGCCATCCGCAGCGGCGAGATGCCCTGCGAGCCCAGGGTGAGGGCCGACGGTGACTCCGGGAGCTTCTTGCCGTCGCCCTGGACCACGCCCAGCTTGGCGATCGTCTCCGTCACGGGACAGAGTCCGATTTGCTCTATCATCTGGACGAAGTACGTATTGACGGACTTGGCCATCGCGTCCTTCAGCGCGTACGGCCCGACCTCAGACTCGTTCTCGTTCTCGGCCGTGTCGCCTTCCGTGTTGACCCACGGCTTGCCGCTGCACGTCTGGATCGAATCCGGGTACGGCATCTGGTACGGCGCCGGATACGACTGTGTCGGCGGGACACCGCGCTCGATGGCCGCCGTCGCGAGGAACGGCTTGAAGGTCGAACCGGTCGGGAAGCCGTAGTTCGAGCCGCCCATCCCCTTGTCGACCGAGAAGTTGATCTGGGTCTCGTTCTTCCCGAAGCCGTAGGGCTTGGACTGCCCCATGCCGAGGATCTTGCCGGTGCCCGGCTCGACCAGGGTCACCGCCGCGGCGACCTTGTCGCTCTGGTTGACGTGGTCCTTTATCGACGTCTGTACCGAGTTCTGGGCCTTCGGGTCGAGCGTCGTACGGATCGTCAGACCGCCCTGGTTCCAGACCTTGGCCCGCTCCTTGCGGTCCTTGCCGAAGACGGGGTCGGTCAGGAAGACCTCGCGTACGTAGTCACAGAAGAAGCCCGCACCGGCGACGGCGGTGATGCAACCGTTCGCGGGACGGCTCACCTTCAGCGTGATCGGCGTGGCCTTGGCACGGTCGGCCTCCGCCTGGGAGATGTCGCGGACGTCGGCCATCCGCTGCAGCACGGTGTTGCGCCGCTTGGTGGCCTCCTCCTCGTCATTGACCGGGTCGTACCGGCTCGGCGACTGGACGATGCCCGCCAGCATCGCCGCCTCTTCGAGCTTGAGGTCCTTGGCCGGCTTGGAGAAGTAGCGCTGGGCGGCAGCCTCGATGCCGTAGGCCTGCTGCCCGAAGAAGGTGATGTTCAGATAGTTCTCAAGGATCTTCTTCTTGCCCAGCTCCTCCTCGACCTGGATCGCGTACTTCAGCTCCTGGATCTTGCGGCCCAGGGTCTGCTGGGTGGCCTGCGCGACCTTGTCCGGGTCGTCGCCGGCCTCCTCGACGAAGACGTTCTTCACATACTGCTGGGTCAGCGTCGAGGCGCCCTGGGCGACGCCGCCCGACTGCGCGTTGCGGTTGACCGCGCGCAGAACGCCCTTCAGGTCGATGGCCCCGTGCTCGTAGAAGCGCGAGTCCTCGATCGCGACGATCGCCTTCTGCATGTACGGGGAGATGTCCGTGAGCGGGACGACGGTGCGGTCACGGGAGTAGACCGTGGCGATGGGGCCGCCCTGGGAGTCCAGGATCGTGGTCCGCTGACTCAGCGGCGGCGTCTTGAGGTTGGCGGGGATCTCGTCGAATCCCTCGACCGTCCCCTTGGCGGCGAGTCCCAACGCCCCGAAGGCCGGCAGGGCGATTCCCGCGAGCACCGCTCCCGCGAGCACGCTGACACCGAGGAACTTGGCGGCCTGCTGGGTCCCGGTCAGACCCCCGCCCGAGCGCTTCTTTGGCATGAGGGCAGCCTACGTTCTCAATCGCCGGACACGCGTCAAGGCTCTGGCCTAAGCTGTCCCCAACTGTCACAGCAGTGCGGTTGCGTATCAAGCACCCGGTGTGAACTTTCCGTGAACCCGAAACGCGGAATATTGACGCCCGAATCCTCCGTATCCGGCATGAGATGCCCGCTGTGACCCCAGCGAAATACCCGACTCTGTCGGATGTGCCGGTTATGCCCTCGGCTCACTCCCCTGGGTGATCTGCCGCGTACGCATAGTCCGTTCGGGCCATTCAAGATTGGGCCCGAAGGGGGTGTTGCGCTGTGCCCGCCTTCCGTAACGTCCTCAACTGGCAACGGTGAATATGCCGCTGCCGCCGTGGGGGAGCCTCGATTCGGGAGAGGACGGCGCCAGCATGGGCTGGGTAACCGACTGGAGTGCGCAGGCAGCTTGCCGCACTACCGATCCAGATGAACTGTTCGTGCAGGGTGCGGCGCAGAACAGAGCCAAGGCTGTGTGCACCGGATGCCCGGTGCGGACCGAATGCCTGGCCGACGCGCTGGACAATCGCGTCGAATTCGGCGTGTGGGGCGGAATGACCGAACGGGAGCGCCGCGCACTGCTGCGCAGGCGACCGACCGTCACCTCGTGGCGCCGGCTGCTAGAGACCGCGCGCACGGAGTACGAGCGCAGCGCGGGCCTGCTGCCCGTGGGCTTGGAGGATGACGAGACGTACGAGACGTACGCGGCGGTGGGGTGACCGGTGGGGCAAGTGGGGTAACCGCTCTCCCAACCTGTGGGGTAACCGCTCTCGCTCCTGCTGCCCCTGCTCAGGGCGCCATGACTCGGCGGTGAGGCGGGCAGCGCTTCGGGCATGTCACATCGGATGTGGCGGCGTGTCGAACGCGGTGCGCCGGACACGACGGGGCGAGCGGGAGGTGCTGGACATGGCGTGTCGAGCCGGGGGGTGCTGGGCACGGCGTGTTGAACGCGGCGTGTCGGGCATGTCATGTCGAAGCGGTCGGTGGAAGCGCTCGGTGGAAGCGGTCGCCGGTAAGGGGTACGTGGCGCCGCGCGCTGCGTCGTCGTGCAGTCCTCTCCCGGTGCCGTCCTCACCCGATCACCGTCGCTCGACGTCCGGGGGCTCAGCTCGGCGTACGGTCGCTCGGCCCGACGTACGGTGCTCGGCTCGGCATACGGTGCTCAGCTCGTCGTGCCACCCGTTGTCGTACCACCCGCCGCGAGGCGGTCCGCGATGGCCCTGAGCCCGGCAAGGTCGTGAACGTCGCCGGGCAGGGCGGGGACCTCCGCCACCGCCACCTCGGGGTGCAGCGCGGTGAAGCGATCGCGCGTGCGCTCTTCACGCGCGAGCACCTGCATCCGTTCGGCATGAAGGCGCAGCAGGCCCGCCGTCAGCTGTTCCACAGTTGTGACAGACGCGACCGATTCGGGGGCGGCCGAGGCGGCGGGAATGGTGGATACGTCGGATTCGTGGGATACGTGCGGTGATGCGGGTACGACAGAGTCAGCGGTTACGGCAGATACGGCGGCTTCGAGGGGCTCGTGCGTCTCGGAGGCTTCGGGAGAAGAGCCGTCCGGGGCTGCACTGCCACGACTCTGAGCATTCCCGGTCCCCTGATCCACAATGCGGCCGTCTTCAAGAATTTCCGCCGCGGCCCGCGCCCGCTCCGCCGACAGTCGCGCCGCGCCGCTGCCGTGGACACGGTTGAGCACCAGCCCGGCCAGCGGCATCTCCTCGGCCGCCAGCCGTTCCACGAAGTACGCCGCCTCCCGCAAGGCGTCCCGCTCCGGCGCCGCGACCACCAGAAACGCCGTACCCGGCGCCTGAAGCAGCCGGTATGTCGCGTCCGCGCGCGTACGGAACCCGCCGAACATCGTGTCCATCGCGGTGATGAAGGTCTGCACATCGCGCAGGAATTGGCCGCCGAGCAGCTTTCCCAGCGTGCCGGTCATCATCGACATACCGACATTCAGAAACTTCATCCCCGCCCGGCCGCCCATCTTGGCCGGGGTCATCAGCAGTCTGATGAACTTCCCGTCGAGAAAGGAACCGAGCCGCTTCGGCGCGTCCAGGAAGTCCAGCGCGGAGCGCGACGGCGGCGTGTCGACGATGATCAGGTCCCAGTCGTCGCGGGCCCGCAACTGCCCCAGCTTCTCCATCGCCATGTACTCCTGCGTGCCCGCGAAGCCGGCCGACAGGGACTGGTAGAAGGGGTTCTCCAGAATGGCGCGGGCCCGCTCCGGGTCCGCGTGCGCCTCGACGATCTCGTCGAAGGTCCGCTTCATGTCGAGCATCATGGCGTGCAGTTCGCCGGGGCCCTCGACGCCCTTCACCTGCCGCGGCGTGTTGTCGAGCGAGTCGATCCCCATCGACTGGGCCAGCCGACGCGCCGGATCGATGGTCAGGACGACCACCTTCCGGCCGCGCTCGGCCGCGCGTACGCCGAGAGCCGCCGCGGTTGTTGTCTTGCCGACGCCGCCCGAGCCGCAGCACACGACGATGCGGGTGGCCGGGTCGTCGAGCAGCGAATCGATTTCGAGTGGGGCAGCCGCAGAGTCCAGGGTCATGCGAAGACCTCCCCGAGTTGCCGTAGCTCCCCCGCGAGTTGGTAGAGACCGGCGAGATCCATTCCCTCGCCGACCAGGGGGAGTTCGTACGCGGGCAGCCCCAGCTTGGTCAGGACCGCCCGCTGCTCGCGCTCCAGCTCCACGCGCTGCGCGTGCTCCGCGGCCTGGTCGAGCAGCGGCCCGACAAGCTTCGTCGGCGCGGGCACACCGGCGGCCGCGAGCGCCTTGGCGACCTCCTTGCGGCGATCGCCGGCCGCGGCGCGTACGGCGGCCTCGTCAAGGAGATGCGGCCGGACCATGTTCACGATCACCTTGCCGACCCGCAGCTCCGCGCTCCGCAACTCGGCGATGCCGTCCGCGGTCTCCTGGACCGGCATCTCCTCCAGCAGCGTCACCAGATGCACAGCCGTCTCGGGCGACTTCAGGACCCGCATCACGGCCTGCGCCTGATTGTGTATCGGGCCGATCTTCGCCAGCCCGGCCACCTCGTCGTTCACATTGAGGAAGCGGGTGATGCGGCCGGTGGGCGGGGCGTCCATCACGACGTAGTCGTAGACGAAACGTCCCCTCTTGTCGCGCCTGCGAACCGCCTCGCACGCCTTGCCGGTCAGCAGTACGTCCCTGACCCCCGGCGCGATCGTCGTCGCGAAGTCGATCGCGCCGATCTTCTTGAGCGCCCGGCCCGCGCTGCCGAGCTTGTAGAACATCTGGAGATAGTCGAGGAGTGCGCGCTCGGCGTCGATGGCCAGCGCGAACACCTCGCCGCCGCCCGACGCGACGGCGATCTTCCGCTCCTCGTACGGAAGGGCCTCCGTCTCGAAGAGCTGTGCGATGCCCTGTCTGCCCTCGACCTCGACGAGGAGCGTGCGCTTCCCCTCGGTGGCGAGGGCGAGCGCGAGGGCGGCGGCGACCGTCGTCTTACCGGTACCGCCCTTGCCGCTGACGACTTGGAGCCTGCTCACGTATTCGAGCCTAACCAGTCGGGCCGCGGGCTACGCACGAGGCCGCCACGCGGTACGACTACAGTCGCCTCCATGACCAAGTGGGAATACGCGACCGTGCCCCTTCTCGTGCACGCGACCAAGCAGATTCTGGACACCTGGGGCGAGGACGGCTGGGAGCTCGTCCAGGTCGTTCCCGGGCCGAACAACCCGGAGCAACTGGTTGCCTATCTGAAGCGGGAGAAAGCCGCATGAGCGGAGCCGTCGAGGCCACCCTCGCCGAGCTCGGGCTGAGGCTGCCCGGGGTCGTACCTCCGCTGGCGGCCTATCAGCCGGCCGTACGGTCCGGTGCGTACGTCTACACCTCGGGCCAGCTCCCGATGGTGGAGGGCAAGCTTCCGGTCACCGGCAAGGTCGGCGCCGAGGTCACCGCGGAAGAGGCCAAGGAACTGGCGGCCACCTGCGCGCTGAACGCCCTGGCCGCCGTGAAGTCCGTCATCGGCGATCTGGACCGCATCGCGCGCGTGGTGAAGGTCACGGGCTTCGTCGCCTCGGCCGCGGACTTCACCGGCCAGCCGGGTGTTCTCAACGGCGCGAGCGAACTGCTCGGCCAGGTCCTCGGCGACAAGGGCGTGCACGCGCGCAGCGCCGTCGGCGTGGCGGTGCTGCCGCTGGACGCGCCGGTCGAGGTCGAGATCCTGGTGGAGCTGACCGAGGCCTGAGCGCGGACGGTGCCTTCCGGTCACGGGCCGGGTGGCGGCTGAGCGCGGGCCGAGCGACGGCTGAGCGCGGGCCCGTGGGTTTAGCGACGACTCAGCGCGGGCCCGTAGGTTTTGGGTACGGCCAGGTGGCTTCTGGTCACGGGCCGGTGGCTTCTGGGCGCGCGTCCCGCGCCTGGTGCGTGGCCGGAGATCCTGCCTGGTGCGTGTATGTGAGGCGCACCGGGTGGGATCGTGCTGTACGTGGTGGCGCAACACATGCCCTCCAGCGCCTCTCGAACATCCCCGCGCCAGCGCATAGCATCCGGCCATGCCCAATGGTCAGTGGTACCCGCCGGAATGGCCCGTTCGGATCCGTGCCCTCGCCGCCGGTGAGATCACCGCCATGACTCCCCGGCGTGCCGCGACCGTGATGCTCCTGCGCGACGATCCCGCCGGCCACGGCGGCCCCTCCGTCCATATGCTGCGGCGCCGCGCCTCCATGGCGTTCGCCGCGGGCGCGTACGCGTACCCCGGCGGCGGAGTCGATCCCCGGGACGACGACGGGACCGTTGGCTGGGCCGGTCCCGGCCGTGACATATGGGCGCGCCGACTCGGCGTCGATCCCGCGTCCGCGCAGGCCATCGTGTGCGCCGCGGTCCGCGAGACCTACGAGGAGGCCGGTGTCCTGCTCGCCGGGGAGACCGCGGGGACCGTCGTCGGCGACACCACGGGCGACGACTGGGAGGCTGACCACGACGCCCTCGCGAGGCACGAGCTGTCGTTCGCGAGCTTCCTCAACCGGCGCGGTCTCGTGCTGCGCAGCGACCTGCTCGGCGCGTGGGCCCGCTGGATCACCCCCGAGTTCGAACCGCGCCGCTACGACACCTGGTTCTTCGTGGCCGCGCTGCCACCGGGCCAGCGGACCAGGAACGCCTCTACGGAGGCCGACCGTACGGTGTGGATCCGACCGGCCGAGGCGACGGAGGCGTACGACAGGGGCGAGCTGCTGATGATGCCGCCGACCGTCGCGACGCTACGTCAGCTCCAGTCGTACGGTACGACCGCCGAAGCGCTTGCCGGTTCCGACGGCCGCGATCTGACACCGGTGCTGGCCACGGCCCGGCTGGAGGGCGAGGAGCTGGTGCTCAGCTGGCCCGGCCACGAGGAGTTCACCAAGCGCGTGGAACCGCGTTCGAGCGAGCAGAAGGAGAAGCAGAAGGAGAATCAGAGTCCGAGTCCGAGTCCGAGCCCGAGCCGGGGGCAGGGCCAGAGTCCGTCCGGAGGTTCCCGATGACCGACGCCGCCGCCCTCCCGGGCCAGCCGCGCGGCGGGGTGCTCTCCGGCCCCGCCACGGACCGCGCCATCAATGTCCTCGCCCCGAACGCCTCCCCGATGACCCTCGACGGCACCAACACCTGGATCGTCTCGGAGCCGGACTCGGCGTCGGCGGTCGTCATCGACCCGGGCCCGCTCGACGAACTCCATCTCAAAGCGGTCATCGACGTCGCGGAGAAGGCCGGGAAGCGGATCGCGCTGACCCTGCTCACCCATGGCCACCCGGACCACGCGGCCGGCGCGGCACGCTTCGCCGCGCTCACCCGTACCTCGGTCCGTGCCCTGGACCCGGCCCTGCGGCTCGGGGACGAGGGGCTCGCGGCCGGGAACGTCATCACCACCGGCGGTCTTGAGCTGCGGGTGGTCCCCACCCCGGGCCACACCGCGGACTCGCTCTCCTTCCATCTGCCCGCCGACCGCGCGGTGCTCACCGGCGACACCATCCTCGGCCGGGGGACGACGCTCGTCGCCCACCCGGACGGCAGGCTCGGCGACTACCTCGACTCGCTCCGCCGACTGCGCTCGCTCACGGTCGACGACGGGGTCCATACGGTCCTGCCGGGCCATGGGCCGGTCCTGGACGACGCCCAGGGCGCGGTGGAGTTCTATCTCGCCCATCGCGCGAACCGGCTCGCCCAGGTCGAGACGGCCGTGGAGAACGGGCACCGTACGCCCGCCGAGGTGGTGGCGCATGTGTACGCGGGGGTGGACAGGTCCCTGTGGCCCGCGGCCGAACTGTCCGTAAGGGCGCAGCTGGAGTATCTGCGCGAGCACGGCCTCATCTGACGGCCTCATCTGACGGCCTCGTCTGAGGGATGACGGTCTCGTCTGAGGGACCAAGGGCTCAAGCGATAAAGGGCTCAAGCGGCCAAGGGCTCAAGCGACGAAGAGCCCCGCCAAGAGGCGGAGCCCTTCGGGAAGTGCGGCGTGGTGTCAGCGCGAGCGCTTCGCGAGGCGCTCCACGTCCAGCAGGATCACCGCGCGTGCCTCAAGGCGGAGCCAACCACGCTGCGCGAAGTCGGCGAGCGCCTTGTTGACCGTCTCGCGGGAGGCGCCGACCAACTGGGCCAGTTCTTCCTGGGTCAGGTCGTGGACGACATGGATGCCTTCCTCCGACTGGACGCCGAAGCGGCGCGACAGATCGAGGAGCGCACGGGCCACGCGGCCCGGGACGTCGGAGAAGACCAGGTCGGACATCTGGTCGTTCGTCTTGCGCAGTCGTCGCGCGACCGCGCGCAGCAGGGCCGTGGCCACTTCCGGGCGGGCGTTCAGCCACGGCTGGAGGTCGCCATGGCCGAGCCCGAGGAGCTTGACCTCCGTGAGCGCGCTCGCGGTGGCGGTGCGCGGGCCGGGGTCGAAGAGGGACAGCTCGCCGATCAGTTCGCCGGGGCCGAGTACGGCCAGCATGTTCTCCCGGCCGTCGGGGGAGGTGCGGTGGAGCTTGACCTTGCCCTCGGTGACCACATAGAGGCGGTCGCCCGGGTCGCCCTCGTGGAAGAGCGCGTCACCGCGCGCGAGCGTCGCTTCACTCATCGAGGCGCGGAGCTCCGCCGCCTGCTCGTCATCGAGCGCCGCGAAGAGCGGGGCACGCCGCAGAACGTCGTCCACGTGTTCTCTCCTTGTCGACCTGCTCAGGGAACTGTGGTCCCTACCTGCTCCGGGACCGTGGTCCCCATGATGCCGTACGTGCCGCTTGTTCTCGGGTGGCTTGGCATCCGCGGGCTGCTTGGGCCCGATACCGGATTCCGGTTGTTCGAAACCGTGCGATCAGTCACAAGTTTGACGTACGCGCGTGCCCAACCGTGCCCTGGGTGCCGATTCGGGTAGTGATCGGCCGTCGCCGGGGCGGATGTCAGTGCGGGGCTTTACGCTGGCCGAGTGTCCAACTCGCCGGTGACAGCGCAGGCCAAGGGGGCTGGAAGAGTGTCCGCGGAGCAGAATTCCGCTGTGGGCGAACAGCCTTCAGTGAAACGGGAAAAAGCCGCAAAAGGGTCAACGGCCAAGCCGGCCAAGGCCCCAACCAAGTCAGCGGCCAGGTCGGCGGCCAAAGCTGAGGCCAAGTCCACGGCCGCGGCCAAAATCGCGGCCGCCGCCAAATCCGCCGCCAAGCCTGTGGTCAAGTCCGCAGCCAAGTCGGCCCCCGAGCCTGCGGCCAAGCCCGCGGCCAGACCGGAATCGCATCTGGCGATGGTGCGCCGGGCCCGCCGGATAAACCGCGAGCTGGCCGAGGTCTATCCGTACGCCCATCCCGAGCTGGATTTCCGGAACCCGTTCGAGCTGCTGGTGGCGACGGTCCTGTCCGCCCAGACGACCGACCTGCGGGTCAACCAGACGACGCCAGCGGTCTTCGCGAAGTACCCGACCCCCGAGGACATGGCCGCGGCCGTGCCGGAGGAGCTGGAGGAGGCCATCCGTCCGACGGGCTTCTTCCGGGCCAAGGCGAGGTCGCTCATCGGACTGTCCACCGCGCTGTGCGACCGGTTCGACGGCGAGGTCCCGGGTGGGCTGGACGATCTGGTGTCGCTGCCCGGTGTGGGCCGCAAGACGGCGAACGTCGTTCTCGGCAATGCCTTCGGCGTCCCCGGCCTCACGGTCGACACCCACTTCGGCCGGCTGGTCCGCCGCTGGAAGTGGACGGAGCAGGAGGACCCGGAGAAGGTCGAGGCGGAGATCGCCGCCATCTTCCCCAAGAGCGAGTGGACGATGCTCTCGCACCGCGTGATCTTCCATGGCCGCCGTATCTGCCACTCCCGCAAGCCGGCCTGCGGCGCCTGTCCGATCGCGCATCTCTGCCCCTCGTACGGAGAGGGCGAGACGGACCCGGAGAAGGCACGCAAGCTGCTGAAGTACGAGATGGGCGGCTACCCGGGCCAGCGTCTGAGCCCGCCCGCCGACTACCCGGGCAAACCGGCCCCGGCGCGCACTGAGTAGCGGAGCGGTCCGCGCCGTATGAAGGCCGTACGAAGGCTCCACGAAGGCCCTACGAAGGCCGTATGAAGCACGACACCGACCGACCAGTACGAGTGCCGGACCAGCGGACACGAACGAGTGGAGCCGGACGTGGGCGGAACGATCAGGCCGACGGCAGGCGTTGTACGACAGGGGTGCCTATGACGCGAGCTAAAGAGAGCTGCGGAGCTCAAGAGAGCTACCGAGCCGAGGAGGGCTACGGAGGCGACGAGAGCTACGGAGGCGACGAGAGCTACGGCGATCCGGCGACGGCCGGGGTCGCCGTCACCACCGACGGGCTGCCCGACTGGCTGACGCCCGTCGTGCGCGCCTCGCGGACCGTCGCGCCGGAGGAGCTCAGCCGCTTTCTGCCGCCGGAGAGCGGTGGCGGCCGGCAGTCCGCCGTCCTGATCCTCTTCGGCGAGGGCGCCCGCGGCCCCGAACTGCTGCTCATGGAGCGCGCCAGCAGCCTGCGCTCGCATCCTGGACAGCCTGCCTTCCCCGGCGGTTCCCTCGACCCCGAGGACGGCGATCCGGCCACCACGGGACCGTTGCGGGCGGCGCTGCGCGAAGCCGAGGAGGAGACCGGTCTCGACCCGTCCGGGGTCCAGCTCTTCGGCGTGCTGCCCAAGCTCTACATCCCGGTGAGCGAGTTCGTCGTGACCCCCGTGCTGGGCTGGTGGCGCAGCCCCACCCCCGTCGGCGTCGTCGACCCCGGCGAGACCGCCCGGGTCTTCACCGTCCCCGTGGCGGATCTCACGGACCCGGCCAACCGCGCGACCGCCCGCCACCCCAGCGGCCACCGCGGCCCTGCCTTTCTTGTCGCATCTGCCCTGGTCTGGGGCTTTACGGCCGGAGTGATCGACCGGATCCTGTATTTCGCGGGCTGGGAGCAGCCGTGGGACCGCTCGAAGCAGGTCCCGCTGGACTGGCGTGCATGACAGGCTGACCCCCATGCTCCGCCCTTCGGAGGTCCATGACCGTGGCGGCTCCGCCACCGGTCGCCAGGGCCGCCGGAGCCCCCGTACCGGCCGCCGGGCGGGGACACCCGCCGCCCCGGTGGGGCGACCGGAGACGTATCCGCGAGGCAAGCGAGGCTATTGACGGTGAACGTGCTGGACATCCTGCTGCTGCTCGCCGCCGTGTGGTTCGCGGTCGTCGGCTACCGCCAGGGTTTCGTGGTGGGCATCCTGTCCGTGATCGGCTTCCTCGGCGGCGGTCTCGTGGCGGTCTATCTCCTGCCCGTGGTCTGGGCCGAGATGACCGCGGACTCCGAGGTCTCCACCACGGCCGCCGTCGTCGCGATCGTCATAGTGATCGTCTGCGCCTCGGTCGGCCAGGCCTTCACCACCCATCTCGGCAACAAGCTGCGCCGCTACATCACGTGGTCGCCGGCCCGCGCCCTGGACGCCGGCGGCGGGGCGCTGGTCAATGTCGTGGCCATGCTGCTGGTGGCCTGGCTGATCGGCTCCGCCCTCGCCGGGACCTCACTGCCGACGCTCGGCAAGGAGGTCCGCAGCTCGAAGGTGCTGCTCGGGGTCTCCCGCGTGATGCCCGCCCAGGCGTCCAACTGGTTCACGGACTTCTCGTCGGTCCTCGCCCAGAACGGGTTCCCGCAGGTCTTCAGCCCGTTCGCCAATGAGCCCATCACCGAGGTCCAGGCCCCGGATCCGGCACTCGCGGGCAGCCCGGTGGCGGCTCGCGCCCAGCAGTCGATCGTCAAGGTCGTCGGTACGGCACCCAACTGCGGCAAGGTCCTCGAAGGCTCCGGCTTCGTCTTCGCCGACCGCCGGGTGATGACCAACGCGCATGTGGTCGGCGGCGTGGAGGAGCCCACCGTCCAGATAGGCGGTGAGGGTCGGCTGTACGACGCCAAGGTCGTCCTCTACGACTGGCAGCGCGACATCGCCGTACTCGACGTGCCGAACCTCCCCGCCGAGCCGCTCCAGTTCACCGACAAGGACGCGGCGAGCGGGGACAGCGCGATCGTCGCGGGCTTCCCGGAGAACGGCTCGTACGACGTACGCTCCGCGCGCGTCCGCGGCCGTATCGATGCCAACGGCCCGGACATCTACCGCCACGGCGAGGTCCGGCGCGATGTCTACTCACTCTTCGCGACCGTACGCCAGGGCAACTCCGGAGGCCCGCTCCTGACCACCGAGGGCAAGGTGTACGGAGTGATCTTCGCCAGGTCGCTCGACGACCCCGAGACCGGCTACGCGCTGACGGCGGACGAGATCCGCGACGACATCACGCTCGGCCGGAACGCCAACCAGCAGGTCGGCACGCAGGAATGCGCCCTCTAGGGCCTGGCGGGCGTCCTCAGGGGGCCGGGCGGGCCCGACGGACTCTGTGACGCGCCCTCAGGAACGCTGATGACGCAGCCGGGCCGAGACCCAGCGCGCTCTGCGGCGGAGGATCAGGGAAATACCGAGCCGGGGATCATGGCCCTGTTCGTCGGGGCCGCCCCTTCTGTGGGTGATCGGCACAGAGGCCGAGCGGCGGTTGCGTGCTGCGTCACCGTAGTCGTGCGTCCAGCCCATACTTCGACCTGTGCCCCTGGCCCATGGTCGGTAACCGCCCGGGAGAGGGCCAATTGGCCTATGCGCGAGGCATTTGGCTGTTCATAGGACAAGCATTCAAAGGGTGACAACCGGGACGGGCGGCGCGTCGCTCTTCACCGTCCCGTGTGAGCCGGAGCCGCCGCCCCCGCGTGAGCCGCCGCCCCGAGGAGCCCCCGCCGACAGTCCTGTTCAGCGGTCCGGCTCGGGGTCCTTGAGCCAGTTGATGAGTTCCGCGGAGAACGCGGTGGGGTCCTCCTCGTGCGGGAAGTGCCCCAGACCGTCGAACAGTCGCCAGCGGTAGGGCGCTTCCACATACTCCGCCGACCCAGCGGTGCTACGCGTCCTCATCGCCGGGTCGAGCGACCCGTGCAGTTGGAGCGTCGGCACCCGCACCGGGCGCTTCATCCGCCGGTTGAACTGGATGCCGTCGGGCCGCGCCATCGACCGCACCATCCAGCGGTACGGCTCGATCGAGCAGTGCGCCGTCGACGGGATGGTCATCGCGCGCCGGTAGATCTCGATCGACTCGTCGTCGGGCGGCCGGGGGCCGGACCAGTCCCGGATCAGCTGCCCCACCAGCGCCGCGTCCTCGGCCACGAGCTGACGCTCCGGGATCCACGGTCGCTGGAAACCCCAGATATACGATCCGGCACGGCTCTGCGAGAAGTCGGAGAGCATCGCCGAGCGCCAGCGGCGCGGGTGCGGGATCGAGGACACCGCGAGCCGGCGCACCAGCTTGGGCCGCATCACGGCCGCTGTCCAGGCGAGATAGCCGCCCAGATCATGGCCGACGAGCGCCGCGTCGGGCTCACCTAGGGAGCGCACCACGCCGGTGATGTCGAGCGCCAGATTGGCGGGGTCGTAACCGCGGGGCGTACGGTCGCTGCCGCCCACCCCCCGCAGATCCATGGCCACCGCGCGATACCCGGCGTCCGCCAGCGCGGTCAGCTGATGGCGCCAAGTCCACCAGAACTGCGGGAAACCATGGAGCAGCAACACCAGCGGCCCCTCGCCCATCTCGGCGATATGGAAGCGCGCACCATTGGCAGCCACATCGCGATGGGTCCAGGGACCATCAAGACGGACGGCAGAGGCCGGCGTCGCTCCTGAGGTCCCACCGGAGGACGCGCCAGGCGCCATGCCGGAGGTCTTGCCGGGGCCGGATTCAGGGGCGGTCATGCAGACGAGCGTGCCACAGACTTGGTGACTTCCCGGACCTGGCGGGGATGCGGCTTCACGTTCTGCAGCACGGCCGCTGTCTCCTTCGCCGAGGCGATGGACTTCTCTGGCGGCTTCACCTTCTTGAACTTCAGTACGGCGAGCCCGGCGAGCAGCGCCGCGAGGATCAGAAACGCTCCGCCCACGATCAGGAACGACCAGGCGAGCCCGAGCCCCAGGTTGTGGATCCCGTAGGCGGCCGCGAAGCTCAGCACCGGCAGGGAGAACAGGGCGAACACCGCCGCGATCGCGATGGCGGCTCCGCCCGTCACACCGCGCTTGACGTCCTGTCGGATCTCGGCCTTGGCCAGGGCGATCTCATCGTGCACCAGCGCGGACACCTCGGCGGAGGCCGAGGCGACCAACTGGCCAATGCTGCGGTCGCCCGCGGCTGCTTCGATCACGGTGCCGGTCCGGACGGCATCGGCGACGTGCTTGCCGGGGTCGCTCATCGGTGACTCCCTCTTCTCGCTCTTCTCGGCTACGGACCGCTCGGCTACGAATCCGTTGTCCGATCATGCCGGACCGTCGCCGTCCCCGCGCGCTGCCCCCGCGTGTTCCGCCAGCCGACGGTGCTCGGCGGCCTTCGTCTCGTACAGCTCGGCCATGCGCAAGTGGTAGGCCGGATCGTCCTGTTCGTAGATGTCCGGTATGCCGTCCCGGTCATCGTCCCGCTCCTCCTCCTCGTACAGCGCACGGTACTTGCGGACCCGCAGCTTGAGCAGCACCCCGGAGAGGACGGCGGCGATGACCGAACCGGTCAGCACCGCTGCCTTCACCTCGTCGGTGAGCGCGGGGTCCGTCGAGAAGGCCAGCTCGCCGATGAGCAGCGAGACGGTGAAGCCGATCCCGGCGAGCGACGCGAGCGCGAAGACATCGGGCCAGGCCAGGTCCTCGTTCAGCTCGGCCTTGGTGAAGCGCGCTGCCAGCCAGGTGCCGCCGAAGACGCCGACCGCCTTGCCGACGACCAGACCCAGTACGACGCCGAGGGTCTCCGGCTGTGTGAAGACCCTGCCGAGCGCACCGCCGGATATGGAGACGCCCGCGGAGAAGAGCGCGAACAGCGGTACGGCCAGACCGGCCGAGATGGGGCGCACCACATGCTCGATGTGTTCGCCGGGGGAGTGCTCCTCGCCCTCGTGCCTGGTGCAGCGCAGCATCAGACCCATCGCGACACCGGCGATCGTGGCGTGGACGCCGCTGTTGTACATCAGGCCCCAAATGACCAGCGCCAGCGGGATATACACGTACCACCCGCGTACGCCCTTGCGTAGCAGCAGCCAGAAGACGACGAGTCCGGCGACCGCGCCGCCGAACGCCGCGAGGTTCAGATCGCTGGTGAAGAAGACGGCGATGATCAGGATGGCGAAGAGATCGTCGACGACCGCGAGGGTGAGGAGGAAGGCGCGCAGCGCCGAGGGCAGCGAGGTGCCGAGGACCGCGAGGACGGCGAGCGCGAAGGCGATATCGGTGGCGACGGGCACGGCCCAGCCGCTCAGAGACCCGCCACCGGTCTTGTTGACCAGCACATAGACCAGGGCGGGCATGATCATTCCGGAGAGCGCGGCGATCACGGGGAGCGCGGCTGCCCTGGGATCGCGCAGCTCCCCGGCCACCAGTTCGCGCTTCAGCTCGATGCCGGCGACGAAGAAGAAGATGGCGAGCAGACCGTCGGCCGCCCAGTGCTGTACGGAGAGGTCGAGGCCGAGCGCCGAGGGTCCCAGGTGGAGGTCGCTCACGGCCTCGTAGCTGTGGCTCAGCGAGGTGTTCGCCCAGAGGAGGGCGACGATGGCGGCGACGAGCAGAAGGACACCGCCGACGGTCTCCGTGCGCAGTGCCTCCGCGAGAAAGTTCCGTTCGGGCAGCGGCAGGCGTCCCAGAAACTTACGGCCGGTGGGGGTGGGCGCGGATACAGGCACGGGGTAATCCTTCGGTCGATCTGTGGACATGACGCATCGCATGCCGACCAGACTTCCCGGCGCACCTTGAAAATCTTGTTGTGTTATTTACGCGCTGCCTACTTTACCTGTACGCGATGAACGGGGCGCAGGGGAGCGGAGACGGCAGCACAAAACGGGGCGTCCGGCATCGGATGCCGGACGCCCCGCCGCTTGCGTTATGTACGTACCAGCCCGCTCAGTCCTCGCTGGTCGCGCTGGGCAGCTGGGTCTGGATGAGGTCCATGACCGACGAGTCGGTGAGTGTCGTGACATCGCCGAGCTGACGGTTCTCCGCGACATCCCGCAGCAGGCGCCGCATGATCTTGCCGGAGCGGGTCTTGGGCAGCTCCGCGACGGGGAGGATCCGCTTGGGCTTCGCGATCGGACCGAGCGTGGTGCCGACATGGTTGCGCAGCTCGGCCACGAGCCCGTCGTCGACGACGGCCGTGCCCCGCAGGATCACGAAGGCGACGATGGCCTGGCCGGTCGTCTCGTCCGCGGCACCGACCACGGCGGCCTCGGCGACCTTGGGGTGCGAGACGAGGGCGGATTCCACCTCCGTCGTCGAGATGTTGTGGCCGGAGACGAGCATGACGTCGTCCACCCGCCCCAGCAGCCAGATGTCGCCGTCGTCGTCCTTCTTCGCGCCGTCCCCGGCGAAGTACTTGCCCTCGAAGCGGGACCAGTAGGTGTCGATGAACCGCTGGTCGTCGCCCCAGATGGTGCGCAGCATCGACGGCCAGGGCTCGGTGAGGACGAGATAGCCGCCGCCCCCGTCGGGCACCTCGCGGGCCTCGTCGTCCACGACGGTCGCCGAGATGCCGGGCAGGGCGCGCTGGGCGGAGCCCGGCTTGGTCTCCGTCACGCCGGGAAGCGGGGAGATCATCATGGCGCCGGTCTCGGTCTGCCACCAGGTGTCCACGATCGGGGTCTTGCCCGCGCCGATGTGCTCGCGGTACCAGATCCACGCCTCGGGGTTGATCGGCTCGCCGACCGAGCCAAGCACCCGCAGGGAGGTCAGATCGAACTTCGCGGGGATGTCGTCGCCCCACTTCATGAACGTACGGATCGCGGTCGGCGCGGTGTAGAGGATCGTCACCCCGTACTTCTGCACGATCTCCCAGAACCGCCCCTGGTGCGGGGTGTCGGGGGTGCCCTCGTACATCACCTGCGTCGCGCCGTTGGCCAGCGGCCCGTACACGATGTACGAGTGGCCGGTCACCCACCCGATGTCGGCCGTGCACCAGTACACGTCCGTCTCGGGCTTGAGGTCGAAGACGGCGTGGTGGGTGTAGGCCGCCTGGGTGAGATAGCCGCCCGAGGTGTGCAGGATGCCCTTGGGCTTACCCGTCGTGCCCGAGGTGTAGAGGATGAAGAGCGGGTGCTCCGCGGGGAACGCCTCGGGGGTGTGCTCGGGGGACTGGCGCCCGACGATGTCGTGCCACCACACATCACGGGAGTCGTCGAAGGCGGTGTCCTGGCCGGTACGGCGGACCACCAGCACATGCTCGACCTGCGGGCACTTGGCCACGGCCTCGTCGATGGCCGGCTTGAGGGCGCTCGGCTTGCCACGGCGGTAACCACCGTCGGAGGTGATCACCAGCTTGGCGTCGGCGTCCTGGATACGGGAGGCGACGGCGTCGGCCGAGAAGCCGCCGAAGACCACGGAGTGCGCGGCCCCGATCCGGGCGCAGGCCAGCATGGCGACCGCGGCCTCGGGGATCATCGGCAGATACACGGCGACCCGGTCGCCCGCCCGCACCCCCAGCTCGGTGAGAGCGTTGGCGGCCCGCGACACCTCGTCCTTCAGCTCCGTGTAGGTGATCGCGCGGCTGTCGCCCGGTTCACCCTCGAAGTGGATGGCCACGCGGTCTCCGTGACCGGCCGCCACATGGCGATCGACGCAGTTGTAGGCGACATTCAGCTCGCCGTCCGCGAACCACTTCGCGAACGGCGGCTTCGACCAGTCCAGTGTCTCGGTCGGCTCGGTGACCCAGGTGAGCCGCCTCGCCTGCTCGGCCCAGAAGCCAAGCCTGTCCGCCTCGGCCTGCTCGTACGCCTCCGCCGTCACATTGGCGTGCGCGGCCAGCTCGGGCGGCGGTGCGAACCGCCGGTCCTCCTTGAGCAGGTTGGCCAGGCTTTCGTTGCTCACGACATCTCCCTTTCCCAGGGCGTCCTATTTATCTATATCCCGGGCCTAGCTCATCAGGCGGACGCCGAGGTGACAAGGGGCTTCCGAAATTGGTTTAGACCTGTGTGATGGGGGTCGCATCCATGTCTCGGACACCGGTCCCGGATCCGCTGTCCCACGCCCGACTGAGAAGTGGCCCTCCTCCCCGGGGTGGTGGGGAAAGGGGCCACACACTCTCACGGATGTGATACGAGGTCGGTTCAGGCGCGCGACTCCTCCAGCGTGGTCGGGGCCACCCGGTTGAACACCTCTTCGCCGCCGTAGTCGCCTCGGGCCCCGACCCCGTCCGCCAGCAGATAGGCCTGGGCCTCGCCGACATGGAAGTACATCCCGTGCAACTCCAACGTGCCTTCGGCCAGTCGGCGGGCCACCGACTCATGGGCCCGCAGATGCTCCAACTGCTGGACGACATTGGTCAGACAGAGCTGCTCGACCGCGTCGGCGGGCAGCCTTCCGCAGATCCTGGCCCAGGAGTGCTCACGGCTTCGCATCCGCTCCAGGCTGGGCAGCCCATGGCGCAACCAGCGCCGTAGCGGGGTCCCGGCCCCGTCCGTGCCGGCGGGGGTGTTCAGCAGGGCCTGCATCGCCCCGCATCCCGAATGCCCGCATACGGTAATGGACTCGACGCGCAGCACATCCACCGCGTACTCGATCGCCGCGGCCACCGAATCGTCCGCGCAGTCCGCCCCGGGCAGCGGGACCAGATTCCCCACGTTCCTCACGGTGAACAGATCGCCCGGACCACTTGACGTGATCATGCTCGTGACCAGCCGGGAGTCGGCGCAGGTGAGGAAGAGCTGGGAGGGCCGCTGCCCCTCGCGCGCCAGCCGGGCCAGCTCACCGCGTACCAGCGGCGCCGTATTGCGCTGGAAGGAGCTGATCCCGTTGGCCAGTTGACGGACACCGGGTGAACGCGCCGCGCCCGCGGACAGCGTGCGGCACATGGCGGTCGTATTCGCTCCTGACCAGGTGGCGCCGGGCTGGTCGGCTGCGGGTTGGTCGGTTGTGGACGGGGCGTCGTGCGTCTGCTCCGTGCGCTGCGAATGTTCTGTGCGCTGCGAAGCCTTCAGCTGCCCGTGGGAGTGCTCTTCGCACTGGTGGTTGCGCCATGGCGTCCAGGGCCGGCAGCAGGTGGGCGACTCCGTGGCCGGCTCGGCGATCCGGCCGCCCGCCCGCCCGGTGAACTCGGCCGTACGGCCATGGGCGATATGAGCCATCTGCCAGTCGTGCAGGGCCTCGAACGCCGCGTGGTCCATGAAGGAGCCGTCCAGCTCGACCACGCAGTCCGTGTCCCAGGGCACCTGGTGCAGCACCCGGCTGAGCCGCGGCACGGCGAGGAATGTCAACTGGCCCCGCGCTCGTACACGGTGGATCCCGTCCTGCACCTCGACCGTGATCCGGGTCCTGGTGAGCCGGTGCAGCGCCACCGCGACCGCCACGGCGATCCCGATCACCACGCCTTCCAGCACGCCGGTGAGCACCACGGCGGCCAGCGTCACCACGTACACCAGCATTTCGCGATTCCGCTGCACGCTGCGCAGATGGACGAGGTTCACCATCTGGACCCCGACGACCATCACCAGCGCGGCCAGGGCCGCCAGCGGGATCAGATCCAGCACGGGCACCAGCAGCAGGGCCGCGATGGTGACCCACAGCCCGTGCAGCATGGTCGAGTGCCGGCTCACCGCGCCCGCCGCCACATTGGCGGCGCTGCGTACGGCGACCCCTGTGATGGGCAGGCCGCCGAGCGCGCCCGAGACGACATTCCCCGCCCCTTGTCCGGCCAGCTCCCGGTCCAGCCGGGCACGCGGGACATGGACGTCCCGCTTCTTGCGCGCCGCCGTCAGCTTGTCCACGGCGACCGCGGACAGCAGCGATTCGACGCTGCCGACCAGAGTGACGGTGAGAACGGCCGCGAGCAGTCCGAGCACCGGCCCTTCGGGCAGCGCGGGCAGGGCATGGCTGCTCCAGGAGGGCAGATCGACGCGCTCCAGACTGACTCCGGCGAGCGCGGCCAGGGTTGTTGCGATCGCCACCGCGGCGAGCGTGCCCGGGATCTTGCGAACGATCCGGCCCGTACGCCCCGGAATCCGTGGCCAGGCGAGCAGTACGGCGATGGTCAGAAGGCTTACGGAGAGCGCGCCCGGATGCAGATTGGCCAACTGGGCGGGCAGACCGCGCACATTGTCGACGGCGGAGCTCTGCGGCGTACCGCCGAGCACGATATGGAGCTGGGCGAGCGCGATCGTGACCCCGATGCCGGCGAGCATGCCGTGCACGATCGCCGGGCTGACGGCGAGTGCCGAGCGGGCCACCCGCAGCGCCGCGAGGCCGAGTTGGGCGAGCCCGGCGCAGATGGTGATGGCGCAGGTGACGCGCCAGCCGAACTGCTGGATCAGATCGGCGGTGACGACAGTGAGCCCGGCGGCGGGGCCGCTGACCTGGAGCGGGGCTCCGCCCAGCCGGCCGACGACCAGACCGCCGACCGCGGCGGCCACCAGGCCCGCCTGGAGCGGTGCGCCGGTGGCGAGAGCGATGCCCAGGGAGAGCGGCAGCGCGATCAGGAAGACGGAGATCGACGCGGATACGTCGGCTCCGGCGATTCGGAACCCGCCCCCTTCGCGTTCCCCGCGGCCGCCACGGTCGTCGTTGCGGTCTTCGCGGTGGTCGCGCGGAGGTCTTTGCGGTCGTCGGAAGCGTGAGACGCGCCCCAACGGGGACGCGGGCTCGGTGGGGGCGGTACGGGTGGGGATGGCGGCGGTCATATTTCCCGTCTCCTCCGGGCGGCGCGGTCGCGGTATGTGGGGGCGCGGCCGTGAGTCACGGCGTGCAGTGGCGGGACGTGTTTTCTCAACACTCGGTAAACAGATCGTAATGGAGAGTAAAGATTCTGGCATTACTTTCCGGGCAAATGGGGCAATAATTCACCCGGGAGGGTGATTAGTGATCTTGTACGGCTTGTCGTTTCTTCTTCTCATCGGTCTCAGTGCGACGTTGGCGGCGCTCGGCGCCGTGCCGGCAGTCGCCGCTCGGCACTTCGGTACTGAAACCTGAAGGAAGAGGGTGGGCGGATGCTGGCCGCCACTAAGAGAATCGGCTTCGGCGCCACCGTCATGGCGCTCGCCGTCGCACTCGCGGGGTGTTCCGGATCGCCGGGAACCGACAAGGTGGCCCCGAAGGGTGCTTCCGGCGCCGAGAGGGCGCCCGGAGCCGCCCCGCATCTCATCGGTGACGGCTCGACCGCGTTCACCGGCGCTCAGCCGCACATGCCGAAGCCGGGGCGGCTGAAGCCGGGCCAGAAACCACCCCAGTTCGTGGTGTTCTCCTGGGACGGCGCGGGCGAGGACAGCCAGAAGCTCTTCTCCCACTTCCGCGGGGTGGCCAAGAAGTACAAAGCGAAGATGACGTACTTCCTGAGCGGCGTCTATCTGCTTCCGGAGGAGAAGGCCGACCTGTACAACCCGCCGCAGCACGGTCGCGGCACTTCGGACATCGGTTTCAATGACGCCCAGGGGATCAAGGACACCCTGCGGGAACTACGCGGCGCCTGGCATGACGGCAATGAGATCGGTACCCACTTCAACGGCCACTTCTGCGGCGACGAGGGCGGCGTCGGCACCTGGTCCGTCGACGAGTGGAAGAGCGAGATGAACCAGGCCAAGTCCTTTGTGAAGAACTGGAGGACCAACGCGGGTCTGAAAGACGAGGCGCCGCTCCCCTTCGACTACGACAAGGAAGTGATCGGCGCCCGCACGCCCTGTCTGGAAGGGCAGAAGAACATGATGCGAGCGGCGAAGACGATGGGATTCCGCTACGACTCCAGCGGCATCAGCAAACAGATCTGGCCGAAGAAGACGGACGGTCTCTGGGACATTCCGCTCCAGCTGGTCCCGATGCCGGGGAGCGATATCGAGACGCTCTCGATGGACTACAACTTCATGTTCAACCAGTCAGGGACGGTCAGCGGCGATCCTTCGCAGCACGCCTACTGGGGCAATCAGATGCGTGACGGCCTGCTGGAGGCCTTCGACCGCGTCTATAAAGGGAACCGCGCGCCGCTGATCATCGGCAACCACTTCGAGTCCTGGAACGGCGGTACGTACATGACCGCCGTCGAGGAAACGATCAAGACGGTCTGTGTCCAGAAGGACGTGCAGTGCGTGACGTTCCGCCACCTCACCGACTGGCTGGACGCGCAGGACCCGCAGACCCTGGAGAAATTCCGCAGCCTGCGCGTCGGCAAGGCGCCCAAGGGCGGCTGGACGGCGCTCGCGGCCGCCCCCGTACCCAAGAGCCCGTCCCCGGCCGCCCGTCCGGCCGACCACTCCGAAGAGCACTGACGGCGCCGACGGCGGGACGGAGGACGGGGGCTTCGGCGTTTCGGTTCAGGAAGGCTGGGGTACGGCGGGTGTTTCGCCGAGGACGAAGGCGGGGTCGACCTGCGCGGCAAGGTCGACGCCCGTCTTCGCGTTGCCCCAGCTCTCCGCGTTCCTGAGGTGGAAGTGGACCATCTGCCGTGTGTACCGCTCCCAGTCGCGGTGCTCGTACGAATCCTCCGCCGCGTCCTGGAGCGTCTGGAGCGCGCAGCGGTTGTCCGCCTCCAGGAGTTCGAAGCGGATCGGTCGGCCCTTCTCCATCGCCCGGACCCAGTCGGAGTGGCCCACGGTGATGAGCAGGTCGTCGCCGACCTCCTCGCGCAGGAAGTCCAGATCGTCCTGCCCCTGGACCTTGTTGCCGATGACCTTCAGCGAGACGCCGAAGTCCCGCGCGTACTCCTTGTACTGGCGGTATACGGACACGCCCTTACGCGTCGGCTCCGCCACCAGGAACGTCATGTCGAACCGGGTGAACATCCCGGACGCGAACGAGTCCGAGCCCGCCGTCATGTCGACCACCACGTACTCGTCCGGGCCGTCGACCAGATGGTTGAGACACAACTCGACCGCACCGACCTTGGAGTGGTAGCAACTCACCCCGAGATCGGACTCGGTGAAGGGGCCGGTGGCCATCAGCCGAATCTCGCCGTCGTCCAACTGGACGGTACGGGCGCACGCGTCGTACACCGGGTTGTTCTCGCCGACCCGGAGCAGTCGCGACCCCTCACCCGGTGGTGTTGTCTTGATCATCGCCTCGGCCGACGGGATCCGCGGATTGCTGCCCCGCAGATATTCCTTGATCAGCGGGAGATGCGCACCCATCGCGGGCAGCGCGGCGGCTTCTGACTCGTCGAGGCCGAGCGCGGCCCCGAGATGCTGGTTGATGTCGGCGTCCACCGCGACGACGGTGGCCTCGTTGGCGGTCAGATGACGGATGAAGAGCGAGGACAGCGTGGTCTTGCCGCTGCCGCCCTTGCCCACGAAAGCGATCTTCATGTTCACCTAGGGTAGTGGCAATCTCGCTCAAGGTGAGCGGCTTGAGTGCGGAAGATCACTCCAAGGTGGGGCATGCGACGCGGGCGCGTAGCCTCCCTACTTATGAGTACGACTGCCTCTGACGCTTCTTTCCCGCCCCGGCCGGAGGACCCCCTGCTCGCGCTGGCCTCCTTGCCCGGGGTTTCCGGCGCGGTGGATTCCGTACGTAAGGCGGTCGACCGTGTCTACAGCCACCGCGTGATGCGCCGCCGAAGCAATGAGGTCACTTCGGAGGCGGCCCTGCGCGCGGCGCGCGGCTCCGCGGCGCTGTCCGGTGCTGACTGGGCGCTCGAAGAAGTGCGCCGGCGCAGCGACTTCGGTTCGGAGGCCGAGGCCCGTACGGTCGGCGCGGCGCTCCGGTTGAACGCCGAGGCAGGTCAACTCCTCTCCGTCTGGGGGCAGTCACCGCTGCGGGTGCTCGCCAGGCTGCATCTGGTGGCCGCGGGGGGCGCGGGTGTCACGGACGAGACCGTGGGGCGGCCCCGGCTGGCGGGCGAGCCGGTCGTGGAGGCGCCCGGGGGCGATGTTCCGGAACCGCTGGCCAACACCCCGCTGCCGGAGGCGGACGAGGTGGCCGGACGGCTGGAGGGGCTGTCGCGGCTGGTGATCACGCCGAGCAGGGCGCCGGCCCTGGTGACGGCGGCCGTGGTGCACGGCGAGCTACTGGCGCTGCGCCCCTTCGGCTCGTACAACGGCCTGGTGGCGCGGGCGGCCGAGCGGGTGGTGCTGATCGGCAGCGGTCTTGATCCCAAGTCGGTCTGCCCGGCGGAGGTGGGCCACGCGGAGCTGGGGCGCGCGGCGTACGCCACCGCCTTTGACGGCTATCTGTCGGGCACCCAGGAGGGTATGGCTGCGTGGATCACCCACTGCGGGCGGGCGATCCAACTGGGTGTACGGGAGTCCACCGCCGTATGCGAAGCGCTTCAGCGGGGCGCGGCCTGAGCCGAGGCGCCCACGTGAAAGTGGCCCGAGCGAAAGTGGCCTGAACAGGGTTGCGGCGGCGCCTCGTTGGCACCGCCGCTGGCATGTCCACCGAGTTACCAAGCGTCCTCATTGTGTTGCCCATCAGGTCGGGTACTTCGCCCGTCACCTGGTGCGGCTGGCCCGTATTCGACGGGTCGACGTCGCGTGGGTGCTCAGTTTCCATGCTCGGTCCGTGGGGCCTGGTGCGTAAACGGGTAATCCTCTCGGATGTCCTTGGTCTCGCGGGCCGTTGACTCCTTTCTACTCCTGTCCACAAGGATGCGAAACCCCTGACTGGACTTCTTTACTTTTAGGTTCAAACAATGACAAAACGGTCATGAGTTGCGTGCCTTGGTCGGTTGGGCGACCGTGGAGCTGGATGGCATCAGGCGAGGGTCGACTGCCGTCGTCTGCTGGCGTACCAGACCAGCCCGGCCGTCACCGCGGCCGCGCCCACCGCGGCTGCCGCGACCAGTGTCGGCCGGGGTGGCATGGAGAAGGCGGGCAGGCGCTGCTTGAGGCGCACGGGCCGGTTGAAGACGAGAATCGGCCAGTCGCGCGCCGTCGCCTCCCGGCGCAGTGCGCGGTCCGGGTTGACCGCGTACGGGTGCCCCACCGACTGGAGCATGGGTACGTCGGTGACGGAATCGCTGTACGCGTAGCAGCGGGAGAGGTCGTACCCCTCCGACGCGGCGAGCGCCTTGATCGCCTCGGCCTTGGTCGGCCCGTACGCGTAGTACTCCACCTCGCCTGTGAAGCAGCCGTCGGCGCCGACGACCATCCGGGTGGCCACCACCCGGTCGGCGCCGAGCAGATCGCCGATGGGCTCGACGACCTCCGCGCCGGAGGTGGACACGATCACCACATCGCGGCCGGCGATGTGATGGTCTTCGATGAGGGACGCCGCCTCGTCGTAGATGATCGGGTCGATGAGATCGTGCAGCGTCTCGGCGACGATCTCTTTGACCTGCTGGACGTTCCAGCCCTTGCAGAGCGCGGAGAGATACTCCCGCATCCGCTCCATCTGGTCGTGATCGGCGCCTCCGGCGAGGAAGACGAACTGCGCGTATGCGGTGCGCAGTACGGCGCGGCGGTTGATCAGGCCGCCTTGGTAGAAGGACTTGCTGAAGGTCAACGTCGATGACTTCGCAATGACCGTCTTGTCCAGGTCAAAGAAGGCTGCTGTACGCGGCAAGGAGTGGTTTTCCACGAGGCCGAGCATATGCGCCCACCATTCGGCCTAAGCTGCGGCGCGTGGGTTTGCCTGAGAAGGCTCTCGGGTACACCATGGAAGTCACGGATCGTTCGCGACCGTGCTAACCCGGTCCGGCTCCTCCCCCCCCGAGTCGGCCGTGGGGACGACCCCCGCTCTCCCCCCCGGCGGGGGTCGTCGCATGTCCGGACGCTTTTTTGGCTCTTCGAAGTCACTCGTCCCCCTTCTTGAAGCTCTGCGTGCGATGGCGCCTCCGCGAGCATGCCCGTCACCGTGTGTAGCCAATGCGCTGCTCTCCGGAAGTCACCGGTATGAGCTACCGGGATATTCACAACTGGTGAGTTGTCCACAGTTTTCGAGCAAGATCCACACGATTTCTTGTTGCACTGCACGGTGATTCCTGCCGCGAAGTTCGCGGAAGCCGGAATCACGGATACCGGATCACTGCGAGATCGCGGAGAGAAGCGCTCGCGGATAGCCGGATCGAAGAAGAGATAGGGGGCGGGGATCGTGGCTGGATCCATGACATCCGATCGTTCGCGGATCGGCGGGAGCAGCGGGGCGGGACCGCTGATCCTGACTGAGGATGTGGAGTTGCTCGACGATCTGCTGAGGCTCTGTGCCGCGGCCGGCGCCGAGCCTCAGGTCCATCATTCGGTGCCGGAGCGGAAGGGGTGTTGGGAGGACGCGCCGATGGTTCTCGTCGGCGATGACGCGGCGGCGCGCTGCCGTGGCGCCACCCGCAGGCGGGACGTGATGCTCGTCGGGCGGGACCAGGACGACCCGGGTGTGTGGCGGCGAGCGGTGGAGATCGGCGCGGACTGCGTACTGAGGCTGCCCGACGCCGAAAGCTGGCTCGTCGACCGGATCGCGGACGCCGCCGAAGGAGTCGGTCGGCCCGCGCTCACCGTCGGCGTGATCGGCGGGCGGGGCGGCGCCGGCGCTTCGACGCTGGCGTGCGCTCTGGCCGTCACCGCGGCGCGTGCCGGTCGGCGCACGATGCTCATCGACGCCGATCCGCTCGGCGGCGGCCTTGATGTGGTGCTCGGCGGCGAGCAGGCGGAGGGCAGAAGATGGCCGGATTTCGCCGCTTCCAAGGGGCGTGTCGCGGGCGGCGCGCTGGAGGAGTCGCTGCCCCGGCTCCATGAACTGCGGGTGCTGAGCTGGGACCGCGGCGATTCGGTGATGATTCAGCCGGAGGCCATGCGGTCGGTGCTCGCGGCCGCACGCAGGCGCGGCGGGGTCGTGGTCGTGGATCTTCCCCGGCGTGTCGACGAAGCCGTGGCGGAGGCCCTGGCTCAGCTGGATCTGGGGCTGCTGGTGGTGCCCGCCGAACTGCGGGCCGTCGCGGCGGCCGGCCGGGTGGCCTCGCTGGCGGGCATGGTCCTCAGGGATCTGCGGGTGGTGGTCCGGGGTCCGTATGCCGCCGGTCTGGACGAGCAGTGGATCGCCGACGCGCTCCGGCTGCCCCTGGTGGGCGAACTGCCCCTGGAGCCCGGTCTGTCGGAGTCCCAGGACGGCGGAGCGCCGCCGGGATCCCGGGTGCGAGGACCGCTCGCCGCTTTCTGTACCGCCTTCTGGGAGCGGGCGCTGGCCGGGGCCGGGGACGGGAGCGTGGCGTCATGAGCGGCGGCGCGACGGCTGGAACGGGCGGCGGCGCGGCGGCGTATGGGCTGCTGGACGCCGTACGGCAGCGGCTCGCGGAGAGCGGGGCGGACCCGACACCGGCCAGGGTGGCGGCGGCGCTGCGGGCCCAGGGGCGGTTGCTGGGCGATACGGAAGTGCTCGGGGCCGCGGCGGAGTTGCGGTGCGAGCTGGTGGGGACGGGCCCTCTGGAGCCTCTTCTCGACGACCCCTCGGTGACGGACGTGCTTGTCTCCGCGCCCGACCAGGTGTGGGTGGACCGGGGCGGCGGTCTTGAGCTGACGGCCGTGACGTTCGCCGACGCCGCCTCCGTACGGAGACTGGCGCAGCGGCTCGCCGCCGTGGCCGGGCGTCGGCTCGATGACGCCAGACCCTGGGTGGACGCGCGACTGCCCGACGGGACACGGATGCACGCGGTGCTGCCGCCGGTGGCGGTCGGCTCGACCTGTCTGTCGCTGCGGGTGGTGCGGCCCAAGGCCTTCTCGCTGGCGGAGTTGACCGCGGCGGGGACGGTACCGCCGGGCGGGGAGCGGGTGTTGCGGGCCCTGATCGAGTGCCGGCTGTCGTTCCTGATCAGTGGTGGCACGGGCACGGGGAACCCGAATAATGCTATGGAACACCCCTATCTGGCAGACCTCGGCGGCACCCGGGAGCTGGAGGACCATCGCGGTCTTCCGGCCCTGTGACCTGCGGCTTTGCGCGCCATGTCGGTCGGGGCGAGAGGCCAGGCCCGCTCGCCTTTGAATCCAAGGTTGGCGGGCAAAGCGGACATGGCAGAGCCCTGGCCGCTGAGACGCACAAGCAGTAGGGGCTCTGCCAGGGGGTGGGCTCAGGCGTGCGCGCGGACGAGCAGCGTGCCGATGTGCCCAGGTTCCGGGGCGTCCAAGACGCGGGCCTCGGCCCTGCGGAACCCCGCTCGCAAGAGCAGTCGCTCCCAGACCTGCGGCTTGTAGCTGTACCGGTAGGTGAACATAGCCTTCCCGGCGAACCCGCCCTTGTACATGCCCTGTGGACCGTAGGCGCCCGGAATGGCTGGCGGCTGGGAGAAGACGAACCGGCCGCCCGGGGCGAGCCGCTCGGCCACGAGGGGGAAGAGAAGGTGCGGCGGCGTGAACCAGACTGCGCCGAAGATCGAGTACACGGCGTCATACGTGTGCTTGTTCTCGCGCAGGAAGTCGAGGACCTCGGAGTGGACGAACTGGGCGCCGGTCTCGGCCCACCGCTCCGTGATCTTCCCGACCATGACGGGCGACAGATCCACCCCTGTGCCCTTCACCCCCTGCCGTGCGAGGCAGGCCAGCGCACGCCCGGTTCCACACCCGATCTCCAGCGCGGTGTCCGGGTCGCCGAGCAGTTCGGTGCCAGGGCCGTGGCCGGCGTACTGGGTCCAGTGAAAAACCGGTTCGGCGTCAGCCTCGAAGACGGACTGGGCGTAGGCGTCCCACAGCTCGGTCTCGGCGGCGATGTCGTGCAGTGCTGGCACGGGCGTTCCTTCGTGGGTGCGGACGGGCAACGACCCCCACCCGCCGGTGAGGGCGGGCAGGGGCCAGAGTAGGCGGTTAGTGACTGTCGGGAACCTTGTCGTCGCAGGGCGAACAGTTCGCCCCGTCGATGGCCCACAGCTCCTCGTCGATGGGCCAGCCTTCAGAGCGGAGGAACTCGCCGGTACGCAGGCACAGGCCGTCGCCGCGGCGCTCGATGAACGGGGCGTGGTGCTTGAAGCGGCCGCCGTTGTACAGACGGCAGAGACCCCACCACACGGGGGTGTCGAGGATCAGCTGGTGCACGCCGATGTCGACGAGCTTGCCGACCCCGAGGTGCACGTCAGGGTTCTCGATGGACCCTATGACGTACATGACCGCGTTGCCGAGGATCCGCTCGGCCATGTCGCGGACCATGGTGTGGTCGCGAAGGAGCAAGGCGACCTCGCGATCCCACAGGCTCATGCCGCTGTCGAAGACGTTGACGGTCAGTTCCGTGATGTGAGGCGCGACTTCGTTGAGGAGGGCCTGCGGGTCTCGGGCCTTCGTCTGCTGGTCGGTCACGATGACTGCTGTGCTCATGTGCTGTACGTCCCTTCGTGGGATGGTGCACTGCACTTGCTGTCCCACCCCGGGTGCCGACTGCCTAGGAAGGTGCCCGGGGTGGGGTCTAGCGCTCCGGCCGGTGGGGCGGGGGGCTCCCGCCAGCCGGAGCGGTTCAGGGGGTTGGGGCGGGCACATAGCGGCGGACGGGTGTCTCGTGCGCGCGCTGGTGCATGGCGGTCAGTCGCTCGGTACACGCCCGGCAGGCGAACAGCGGGGTCTCAGCGCCGTCGGGGTCGATGCTCTCTCCGACGTGGGTGACCTGGATTGCGCCGCGGTCGCATCGGAAGCAGTCCCCGAGGTTTGCGGCCCAGCTGGTCATGGGGTGCTCTCCTGGCAGTCGCAAGGGCACGGCTGGGGCTCCGCCAGCGCCATCCCCGTGACCAAGGCGCGTGCGACGCTCCGGCCCATGCACCGGTGCGGAGAGCGGAGGTCGAACATGCGGGCCGCCATGCACGGCCCGCACGGGGCGAGGGCGCCGGGCTCCGACGGGAGGTCGTTTTCCGTGATGAGCGGCCCGTTCCACAGCAACGTGAAGCCGTGCGGTTCGCAGCGGGCGCCGTCCTCGTCCTCTACCGGGAAGTCGTGGCCGCCGCCGGGGCACTTCGTCACCGTGCCTCCCGTGCGGCCTGCCGCAGACGGGTGCCGGTCGGGCAGTCGCGGAGGGCGCTGCACTCGCCGCACTGCGCGACGTGGTCGAGGATCTCGTCATACGGCGCCTGAACCTCCGGCGGAATGACGGGGATGTCGGTGGTCCCCCCGGAGGCACATGCGGGGCTCCCCGCCGGGGGCCTCATGACTGTTCCCTGGATCCGGCATGCGCGGCCGGGCGCTCGGCGGCCAGCGCCTGGCGGTCGTCGTCGCCCTGGCACGTGGCCGTGTACCCGCCGGCCGCCGCTACCCGGCGCAGGTACTCAGGGAGGGCGCCGGTGCGGGTGAGGCGCTCCCAGGTGTGGACGAGGCAGAGAACCTCACGGGTGCCCGCATACAGCTCCATCGCCCTGCACAGCCCGTCGAACTGCGGCCGGTCGTCCTCGATCAGCGCGTTGTCGCCGAGGTCGAGCCAGATTCCCGCGATCTCCCAGCCGTGTAACGCTGCCCAGTTTCGGCATCCGTCGAGCCGTAAGTCCATGGGAGCGCGGTGCGAGGTGGCGTGGCGGTCATAGATGAACGCGAGCGGCGGCGGCCCTACGGCGACCGGCCCGGCTGCGGTCTTCGTCATGGAGGGACCGTATGGAGGCCACGGCGGGAGAAGGGGCAGGATTCCAGCCCCTAGGTCACACGTTCGATTTCATGCCGCAAGGAGCCCCAGCTCCACAGCAAGGCGTGCCGCGGCCTGACGACGCGCGGGGGTCTTGGATTCGACCTCCTCCAAGATGATCCGCTTCGCGTACCCGTTGTATTTGATCGTCTCTGGCGCAGCCTTGTGCGCCCGCTCCAGGGTGGACAGAGCTACTTCGGGCTGCCCGTCCAGCTGGTAAGCGCGCGCTTCCTCGATCCGGTGCCTGGCCAACCGGGGCCGGGATGGGATGGGGGCTGCGTCGGAGTCCACGGCCTGACGGACGCTCTCGCCACCGGAGCGGAGTTCTACCGCCACGGTGACGGCGTGGGCGCCCATGATGGCCCGCGAAAATGATGTGACGGGGTGGTAGTAGCTGGGCGACAGACTCTTGGACGTCCTGTCCGCCTGGTCCCACCACCCCCAGGCCGCGCCCTCTTCGCCTCGTCGCGCTGCGGTGTAACCGGCCTCAAACTGGAGGGCTCCGGTGATCGCGCGAACCGCGTCGTCTGCATCTGATAGGAGTGGGGTCAGGTAGCGGAGCGCCTCAAGGGTGATCGCGTCGGCGGCGTCGAAATGGCTTGGCCCGGTGTCTCGGTGAGCCTGCGCAGCGAGCCAGGCCGCCACGCCGATGGCATGGGGGTCCTCGCTCTCCTGCGCGGAGACCATGCCGCGCTCGGCGACGCGCCACAGCAGTGCGCTGTCAGGCTGGTAGGCCACGAAGAACTGGCTGAGGCTGTACACCTCTGACAAGGCGGCCTGCGCAGTCCGCCGGTCGGCGGCGGAGTCGGCCTGGCGGGCAGCGAGTTGGGCATCTCGGATCAGGTCCGGGAGGAGTTCACCGACGACCTCGCGGTGATTCGGGGCGTGGTGCCGTGCAGCCCATGCGCGCGCCAGCCTCGCCCTCACGTGAGCGGTCGGCGGCGCTTGCTGGCTGGTAGTGAGCATGAAGTCATTCACAGCAGCTTGTACGGCGCCGAGTCGCGGATGTCCTGGGCCGATGAACAGGTCGGTACTCAGGGACTGGTCACCAGTGAGGTCCGACAGATCGCGCACGCGCAGCAGCTCGGCGATACGCAGGATCATTGGCAACTTAGGCATCTGGATCTGACCCTTTTCGACTTGCTTCAGCCACGACGCGGACATGCCCAGCAGACCGGAAAGAACCGGTCGGCTCATGCCGCGTTTCTCGCGAAGGATCAGCAATCTCTGCCCGAACGCAATGGGGTCGGACGGGTCGGGGGTAGCATCAACAGGCATGGCCTTGCCCCTCTCTGAACAGCTCGACACTGTCAGGGTATGGGGCGAGGCCGATTTCATGTGTGCCAGAACGCACAACTGCGCCCCCTGTCCAGCCCGTGAGGGCCAGTCAGGGGGCGCAGTGGTGAGCGTCAGCGTAGGAGGGCGAGGATCCCGGTTGCGGTGCCAGCGACTCCGGCGAGGATGCCGATGGTGGGCAGGGGCCAGCGGGCGCGTTCCAGGGCTCGGAGCCGGACCTCGTGGTCCTGGAGGTCGCCACGGATGTCCTTGGTGTCGTCGAGGATGCCGTCAATTTTGGTCTCGATGCGGCCGACCGCTTCAGCCAGACCTCTCACCTCCTGATAGGTCTGGGCCGGGCTGATGTACACGCCCGGATCGGGCGGGGCGCCCATCACACCCCTCGGGCGAGGGGCTTGGCGCCGACGTCCTGGACGCGGCCCGCGATACCGGTCGGCTTGTACAGCCCGAAGTGCATGAGGACACCGAGGGTGAAGGAGACGAGCGCGAGCACGGCCGCTGTGCCGACGCTGTACCCCGGGCCCCGGTCGGCGAACTCGATGACGAAGCCGTTGGCGGTGCTGAGCCCGAGCAGGAGCACGGCCTTCACGCCGGCGTTGACGACGCGCGTGGTGACGAGGCCGACGAGGACGGGCAGTACCACGCTGGCGAGGAGACCGAGCCAGTACGCGGCCGGGAGGTTGACGGTCATGAGGTGATCCGTTTCTGTGAGGTCAGGCATGGGTCCACTGGCCGTTGCGCACGAAGCCGTGCAGGCCGCAGCAGGCCCACAGCAGGGATGGTTCGAGGTGCAGTGGCTCGCGGGATACGAGGGTGTGCGCGCTGGTCCCGGCGGCGACCCAGGGCCCGTGCACCGTGCGGTCCTCGGGCACGTCGGCGAGCGCGGCGCACCAGTGCCAGAACATCGGGTTGGCCCCGCCCGCGAGCCAGCCGAAGTAGATGTCGTCGTTCAGCTTGGTCAGGCCGTCCATTTCCAAGCCGGGCCAGTCGGTAGGCGGGGTGCCCCGGTCCTGGCTCATCAGACGTTGGGGACCTTGAGCCGGTCCCAGCTCGTCTTGCCGGGGATGCCGTCGGCGTCGCTGCCCGCGTAGCCGAGCTTGCGCTGGAAGGCGGCATACGACTGCCGGTCCGCCTCGGACCAGTCGGGGCTCGGCCCGACCTTGTACCGGCCGCACCCTTCGGCTACGAGCCGCTTGCCCATGGCCGTGATGACCGCGCTCCGGCGCCCGGCCGCGAAGAACCCAGCCCCGGGGAACGGCTCGTAAGTCGGCGGCTTCGGGGGCTTCGGCTTCGCCGCGGCGAGCCGCTCGCCGATCCGAGCGCGCATCGAGTCCATGGTGAAGCCGAGCGGGTCGATCTTGCCCGGCTGCCACTCCTTGTGACCGATCACCGAACGCTGCGTCCAGCCGTGCGCCCGGCAGATCGCCGCCGACACCTTCTCGATCGCCTCCAACTGCGCGGCAGGCCAAGGGTCTTTGCCGTCGCCGAGGTTTTCGCACTCGAAACCATAGAAGTGCCGGTTGCCGTCGGTGCTGGCCTCGTTGTCGGCAGGCAGCGCCGACTCGGTGATGACCGCGCGCAGGACATCATCGTCACCGGAGCCGGCGTGATTGGCGCGGCCGTTGCCGACCAGGTAGACCGTGCCGTCCTTGGCGATCACTCCGTGGCACAGCGGGCCCGGCAGGCTCGAATGGCCGTTGTAGCAGAGCTCCACCGAACCCTCTGTGCCCGAGGTGACGGTGTGGTGGATCATCACCCCGTGCATCGGCCCCCAGGGGCCCTTGTGGTTGCGGTTGTGCGTGCGCCAGCTCCGGTGCTCAACGACGCGCAGACCTTCGTTCCTGAGGACTGTGAGCAGCCGGTCGGCGGTGAGCGGTACGGCCATGTGCCCTCCCAGGGCATGAAAAAGGCCCCGGCCTGGTGGCTCGGGGCTCGGGGTGGGTGGTGTTACAGGGGCGTGGCGTTGGGGTAGTCGGCGGCAGGGCCGATGTCCACTACTTCGAGATAGGCAGGGGTCGCGGACGATCCGAAGACGGCGACCGTGCCGGTGTTGGTGCCGGCTGTTTGGTAGACCATCTGGTAGGTGCCGACCAAGGCGGTCACGACGTCGAGGCCGGTGTTGTTCACGACGACGTTCTCAAAGTAGAAGCCCACGGTTCCTGCCTGTCCGTCCGCGCATTGGATGCGCTGGCTGTTGAGGATGGCGGGGCCGGTGGCGGTGCCTCGGGTGACGAGGACGGACCCCTGTTGCCCGAGGTTGTTCGAGCTCATGCCGCCCCGGTAGGAAACGCGGTACGCGCGGCCGTTCCGGAACGTCAGAGGGTCGGTGGTGATGGCGGCTGTCGGCGTGGTGCTCGTGATGGCCGCCGTGGTCGTGGTGATGGATTCGTAGGCGACCGTGTACGGGGCGCGGGCGTTGATGTCGCCGACGCGGACGCGCGCGCCTGCTGGTACCAGATCGGGCATGGTGGCCCCTTTCGTTCTACAGGCCCCAGACGTCGGGGTCGGCCAGGGCTACCGGGGCCCCGGACGGGTGTGGTTTGACGATGCCGTTGACGGCGCGCGCGAGGGTGAACCGCTGGGGGATGGGGGCGCTGACGTCGCCCCATGTCGCGAGGACGGGCAGCGCGTTGGTGTTGGCGGTGGAGAGGATGCTGCGTGTGCCGATCTGTCCGGCCGTGGTCAGTGATGTGTCGGTGACTGCGACAGTCCAGGCCGCGGGCTCGCGCCCGGAGGCCAGCCACGTTTTCGCGCGCAGGGCGCTTCCGGTGATCTGGAGACGGATGGCGAAGCGGCGGTTCGGCTCGTGGGTGAGTCCCGGGACGGTGCCGCCGCCCAGGAGGGTTTCCGTGCCTGCCAGGCGCCGCCGGAGGGTGAGCGCGACGGCCGAGGCGGTAGTGAACTCCAACCTCGCCAGGTAGCTGTTGCTGGTGTCCTGGTATCGGCCGACCAGCGCCACGAAGTGACTGCCCCCGGTGACGATGCGGTCGGTGGCGACGGTGGCGGTCAGATCGATGTCGGGCGAGGGGGCCGGGATCAGGGTGTAGCGGCTCACGTTGATGCTGGTCTGCGCGACGGTGCCGAGGCCGGTGTAGGCGGACCGCAGGGCCTCCGCGTAGTCCCAGAATGCTGCTGTCCGCTGCCCGGACTCCCTCATCGCCCGGGACAAGTCACCGTTCGGGAAGAAAGCGGCGCGCTGGGCCCGGCTCATCTCCAGCTGCACGCCCGCCGACGTGGTCGTCTTGTTGCAGATGTTCAGCGGATTGGTGCCGCTGATCTCTGACGGAGCGCTGATGACGACGAATCCCCGGGTCTCCAGAGAAGCGGTGACCCGGGCCACCAGGGCCGGATCCAGTCCGCCGATCGCGGTCTCGGCGACGCCAGTGGTACCGGTGTAGCCGTGGAAGGAGAGGCAGCGCCGAGCAGCTGCCACCAGAGCGATGCCCATCGGTTCGTCGTACACCGTGCTCGTCAGGTGCAGATCCCCGTTCCCGCTGTTCTTGATGCCCGCGAACTCGAAGAACGCCATGCGGCCGTCGGCGACCGCGCGGGCCACTTCCCCGGAGCCGGGCTCGATCGACCCACCGTGGATCGCGATGCTGGCCCAGGTCGCCCCGGCCGGTGTGAGGGAGGTTCGCGTGTAGTCGACCCCTTCGGCCTCGGCGGCGGCCAGCGCGGCGTATGAGGGGTATGTGTCAGCCATTGCTCATTCCCCCTGTACCGAGTAGTCGGAGGCGGTGCCGCCGCTGTTCGTCCAGGTCTGGCCGGAGTCCGCGGTGCCCCAGCCGCTCGGGATGGTGCGGGCGAACTGGTCTTGTACCAGTCCAGTCACCGTGGTGACGGTCATTCGCTCTCCTCCCACGGTGATATCCAGCGGGAGATCAGCGGGCGCGGTGGTCCACAGAGCACCTTGCGTGGTGCGCACCGTGGCGGTGGTGGCCGAGGCGGTCAGGGCGGTGGCCAGGACGGATCCGTCCGTCCCCCAGCGGGATTCGGTGCCGGCCGTATCCGAGCCGTCGCCCCACTGCGCGACGGACCAGGGCATGGCGGGGGTGCAGTTGAGGGTGACTTCCCAGCGGTAGGGGCCGAGGGTTTCCGTCCAGCCCTGGACGAGTTGCCGCACTGGCTCGGGCCCGCCTTTGCCGATGGGCATGTTCAGGATGTCCGCGCGGTCGCCCGGGGTCAGCCGGAGGAAGGGCTCCACCAGTTCGGGGGCGCGGCGCAGGTTGAAGGTGACGGTGGGGAAGCGGCTGCCGGGGTAGGTGCCGTGGGCGCGTTTCCAGTCCGCGATGGGCTGGGTCTGACCGTCCTCGTGCAGGGAGAGGGTGACGGCCTGGTCGTACTCTCCGACCGCGTCCGCGTTGGTCCCGGGGTCCTGGACGTTGAGCGGGCCTGTCTCCTGTACGGACATGGCGGAGGACCCGCCGGCCCGGGTGACGGTGACGTTGTTGCGGGTGGCCTGGTCGTCGTCCACGGGCCGGATGCCGGGCATCACATGGCCCGGGGCCGTGTAGTGGAGGGTCAGTACGGGTGCCTGCCCGTACATGGTCTGGCGGTCGCGGTAGCGCAGCGTCGGCGCGCCGCGGTCCTCGTAGAGGATCCCTCCGTCGGCTGCCGCGGCCGTCTCGATGAGGGACAGCCACGTGTCGGCCGTCTGCGGGCCCACCGGCTCGCTGCGCCCCAGGGGCGCGTCCAGTGCGAGCGGCCGGGCCTCCTCGGCGGCCAGGCGCTGCATGCGGGTGGCCGCACTCTCGCCGGTGTAGGCGGCCCACGAGCCGGCGTACACGTTGTCGATCAGACGGGATCCGAATACGCCGATGTGACCGATGGCCATACCGTCCAGGGCGGCGGCGTACCCGGACGGCGGGGAGGTCCACAGGGTGGGGCGCCCGAGAGTCCCGGGGAAGCTGTAGATCCCGGACCCCTCGGACTCGCCGGTGACGTCGTGCCATCCGAGCTGGCAGGAGACGTTGGCGCCGTCCTGCCAGACCATGAGGTGGACGGACAGCCACCGCTGATACTTCTCGGCGCCGGTGGTGATCAGCCGGTCCAGGAGGGTGTTGCCGTCCGCGTCCTGGACGAGGAGCCGCGAGGTGTCGTTGCGCAGCTGGACAACCCACCGGGCGGCCGTGCCGGTGGAGAGCACATGGAAGAGGCTGTAGAAGGTGGTGTTCACCGTGTCCAGCTTGTAGAGCATGCGGGCCTGCCAGCCCGTGATCGGGCTGCGGGGCGCGGGGATGCGGGCCTTGACCGTGGGCAGGTCCGCGCCGTTGTCCGCGGACGCCAGCTCCGGCAGCGCGTTCGACGCGGCCAGCGTGCTGTTGGCGGCCCATCGCACATTGCTGACCGTCATCGGGGAGACACCGGGGACTGGGCTGTAGCCCTGCGTGGCGGCCGCGCCCTCTTCCATGGGCCAGTAGGCGAGCATGTGTGACTCGCGCACGACGCTGCGCCGAAGCGCGGACTGGAGCGCCTGTTTCCCCTGCTGGTAGCGGCGTTTGGGCCCGTTCGCGGTGAGAGTGACCCACTGGTCGGATCCGCTCGGATCCCACTCGGTGGGAAGCGCGGCGATCTCGCCGTAGAAGCGGTAGTTGCGGTTGGAGACGGCGGCCGGGGCGGTGACGGTCCAGGGCAGGCCCGCGCCGTCGGTGAAGGAGCTGGCGCCCGGCGTGAGGGCCCGGAAGTCAGGCGTTGCCGCCACGGGACCGTCGATGCCGGCCCGGACCTCCGCGCGGTGCACCTGCCCGGCCATGGGCAGCCACGGAGGGGTGATGGTCGCGGTCGTGGGCGCGATCACCAGCGGCGCGGAAGCGGCGAAGATGCCGGTAGCGCCTGCGGCCACGCCCTCGTCGCCGAGCGGCGTCCACGGGCCGTCGAGCGTCTCGGACCAGTAGCCGCGGGCAGTCCAACCCCCCGCCCCGTTGTCCACGTCCAGGGTGACCCGCAGTGCCGCCCGCGCCGGGAGGGCGGGAGCTTCCCAGGTCGCGGAGAGGTTGTTGACCCCGTTCGGGCTGAACAGGAATCGGACCAGACCGTTTTCCAGCTGGAACATCCAAGCGCGCTGGTCGGTGGCCGAGTCCCACTTGCCGATCAGCATCTGTACGCGGGTGGTCCACCAGTCCGTGACGGTGGCCTCGATCCGGACATCGATGTCCCCCGTGATGGCGTGCGCCGTGGCGTGCGGCGTGGAGGCGGTGGCGGCCTCGGTGCCGTCCAGGGCCAGATAGGTCTGTGTCTGGGGGACCGAGATCCGCACGGGCGTGTTGCGGCCCAGCAGCCCGTACCAGGGGCTGAGCGGGTTGTCGTGGCTGTAGTGGCCGTGCCGGTTGTTGAGGGTCAGGGCCGCTCTACAGGGGTCGGACTCGCCTGCGTAGTCCGCGCGCCCGTGCGTGATCGTGAGGTCGGTGGAGGTGCGCACGTCGTCGGAGACGTTGACCCACTGCCCGCCGAGCTGGAACTCAGTGCGGATATCGGTCATGCGGCAGAGCCTCCGAAGAACCGTTGGGCGTTGCCGCCCGCGTCGGCCTGGATCATTGAGCGGACCCAGGATTTGAAGGCGTCCTGGCCGGAGCCGTCGACGGTGACCACGAGCCGCGCGTTGCTGTTCGCTTTCGCGGATGCCGCCCCTGCTGTGCGGACACCGACGTTCACGTTGCCGGGGATGTCGGAGGTGATGCCTTGGAGCTGGCTGCGCAGGGCCGGGACGGTCTTGTCGACTCCGGCCATGAGGCCGCTCATCAGGGCCTCGCCGGACGGCGTCAGGAGCTTCATGTCCACGGTCATGGGCCCCTTCCAGTCGGGGATCATGTTCGTGATCGAGGAGAACTTGGACCTCAGTGCGCCGATCATGCCGGTGACGCCGTTGATCAGGCCCTGGACGATGCTCCGCCCGGCGCCGAGCAGCAGTGAGCCGAGGTTGCCGAGGGCCGATTTCACCTTGCCGGGGATGCTCCGGACGAACGCGATCAGGCTGACCACCCGCTGCGCCACGCTGTCTCTCATCCGCTGGAAATAGCCGGCCACCAGCCCGGGTATCGCGGACAGACCGGTGATGATCGCCCTGACGGTGTTGATCTGGCGCTGAATGAACCCGCGGATCCAGTTCCAGACCGTGTTCCAGACGGCTTTGATGGCGTTCAGGACCCGCTCGACGGTCGCTCTGACGCTGTTGATCGCGGTGCTGATCGCGGACTTGATGCCCTGCCAGACGGCGAGGGCGACAGACTTGATCGCGTTCCACACCGCGTTCCACGCCGTGGTCAGCGCGCCGGAGACGGTGGTCCAGACGGCGACCAGGAAGGCGAGGGTGGCCTTGAACGCCGACTTCAGCCAGTTCCACACGGCCAGGGAGACGGTCTTGATGAAGTTCCACGTGTACTGCCACGCGGTCTGGAACCAGGTCGTCTTGGTCGCGATCAACACGATGATCGCGATGAGCGCGATGACCGCCACGATGATCAGGAAGATCGGGTTGGCGAGCATGGACGCGTTGAGCTGCCACTGAGTGGCCGTCCAGATCCTGTTGCGGACCGCCACGACGGTCTGCGCCAGCGCCCACAGCTTCATCGCGGCCACCACCGTGCCGATGGCCACGGCCAGCGCGGACAGCACCGGGGTGGGAATGTTGTTGACGATCGTCGCCAGCTGGAGGGCGAGTGTCGTGGTGATCCCGATCAGCGGGCCGAGGGCCACCAGCAGTTTCAGCCCGGCCGCGGCGAGCCCTCCGAGGGTTTCCGCTCCTTGCTTGGCCAGTGCCACGAACTTCTCGAACCCGCCGGAACCCGCCAGAGACTTGCCCCATTCGGCGAACTTCGCCGTCATCTGCTCGATCCCGCCCGACATCTGCGTCGACATGGGCAGGAACGCTCGGATGATCCCGGCGATCCCCACGCCCACGTTCTTCAGCGAGTTGAGGAACGAGCGCAGGTTCTTGCCCGCGAACGCCGCGAGACTGTCGGCGAAGCGCTTAAGGCCGCCGCCCTCCGCGCCCTTGGCGATGTCGTCGATGAAGCCGCTGACCGCGCCGGCCGCCGACTTCACCAGGGGGGTCAGCAGCGGCAGGAGCTTGCGGAGCAGTTCGATGCCCTTGGTGTAGACGGGCATGGTGCTGCTGGCCAGGCTGTCGGACCACGCCTGCTGGTCGTTCTTCAGGCCGATCAGGGCTTTCGCTGTGGCCTGTGTCGCCGGCGGAAGCTGGGCGAGACTGTCGGCGTATGCCTTCTGTGCTGCTGCGGCTTTCTCCCCGCCCTGGGCTGCGGCTTCCTCGGCGGCCGCGGCGAGTTCGGCAACGTTCTTGACGGCCTCCATCTGTGGCCCGGCAGCCATCTGGAACGCTTTCACGGCCGCTCCGGCGGACACTGCCGCGGCGGCGATCCCGCCGACAGCGGCCGCCACTGCCGCGGCGGCCGGCACGCCGACGCCGAGACCGGCCGCTGCTTTGCCCAGGCCGGACAGAATGCCCCGCGCGCGGTCCGCGCCCGCGCGCAGCTGGTCGGTGTCGATGCCCAGCCGCACCGTCATCGAAGCGAGGGTGGCCATGGGAACCCCCCTTCTCTGTTCAGTTGTCGGTTCGGATGTGCGCTGTTCCGCCCATGGCGACGTTGGCTTGCATCGCTGCGGCGAACATCTCTTCAGGGGTCATCACGTGGCGCGTGCCGTCCCACTTGGGCAGGAAGTCGCTGGGCGTGGACATGCGGCCCTTGGATCGCTGGGAGTTCGCGACGACCGAGGCCAGAACTGCCATCTGTACGTCGCTGCGGTGACCGCCGAAGGGGCCCGTCAGGCGTTCAAAGGCTTGCCATTCGGTGAGCTCGCGCGAGGAGATCCGGTCAAGAAGCTCTTCGACGGTGTATCCGAGGTGCCCGGCCAGGCGGAAGTAGAACTGCCGCTCTGGCCGGGCCCTCAGTTTCCCGTCAGCTCTTCGACGTCGTCCTCGGTCAGCCCGGACAGGCGGTTGGCGACGTCAACGACCCGTTGCAGGGCTTCCGCGCTCTTCTCGGAGAGCCGGGCGACCTCGGCGGCGGACCGGAACATCCGGTCGCCCTTGGCGTCCACGAGGCACGCTGCTGCGATCCGAGCCCGGTAGTTCTCCAGCGCCTTGTCCTTGGCCGCTTGCTTCATGTCGGCGCCGACGAAACCGGCCTCGAAGCGGTCGCGCTCCTTGCCGGACATGCCCTTCACTCGCACGGTGCCGCCCCACTCGGGCACGGGGACGTCCTCGATGGCGAGGTCGTCTGCGGTGAGGATCTGCTCTGCTGACAGGTATTCGGTCATCTCAGGTTCCCGGGGTGATGACGGGCTTGCCCGACACCTTGAAGGTGAGGGACGCGGCGAGCTTTTCGTCGTGCGGGGCCTCGGCCTCGAAGCCGGTCAGGAGGGCGGTGAACTCCCACTCGCCGAGCGTCTTGGGCCATACGATCTTGTAGTCGCGCGGCTCGGAGTCCGCGAAGTCGGCGACCAGGGCGTCATGGACGCGCGGGTCATAGTTGACGTCGATCGAGACTTCCCCGCCGTCCTTCAGACCGCCGGCGAATTCGCGGTACGCGTCCGGCGAGCCGTGCGAGGTGACGTCCAGCGTCTCCCGCTCCAGTCCTGGCGGGGTGATGTTGGTGACGTTGGCGATCGCCGCGAAAACCGGCGTCGTCGCCATGTCCGAGCGCTTCAGCTGCGTGCCGAACGCGTCAAGACCAGCCATATCCGTTCTCCTATTCCTTGGTCAGCCACACCCGGTAGGTCACGGCGATGTGCCGGATCTCCGGGTCGGGATCCCGCAGCTGCTGGTGCTGCTGGTGGGCGATGGACACATCCCGGAATCCGGCCACCGTCAGGGGGCGGCGGTCCAGGACCTGGTCGAGGGCGGCGAGGATGCCCGCCGCCTCCTTGAAGCCGAGGTGTTCCGACCAGACGTGCAGCGTCATGTTCGAGGTCAGGCCGCGCTGGTTGTGCGCGTCATCTGCGGCTTCGGTCGCGGTGCCGTAGGTGACATACGGGCGGGCCTGGGTTTCGGGCACGTTGTCGAACACGCCGGTCACCAGCCCGGACAGAGCCGTGTCGGTGCGCAGCGCGGTGATGACGGCCTGCTGGAGCGGCCACAGGGCGGTCGTCACCCGCCCCCCATGTGCCGGCGGAACGCGACCCGGTAGGTGCGGGTCACCTGCGGGCGGGCCGCCTCGAACGCGGGCAGCAGATACGGCTGCTCGGCCATCGAGGACGTGCCCCTCTCCACATACAGGGCGTATTCGAGCTGGGCTTGGTCCCACACGCCGACCTCGGCGCGGCCCCAACGCTCTTCCACCTTCTGGTCAAGGGCGGCCCACAGGTCACCGGTCCGCCGGGGCGCACGCTCCTCAGCACCGTCCTGCACGGTGCCCGCCCACTCGTTGAGCGTCTCGGTACGGGCCGCGCGCATAGCCTCGGGCACACGCCCGACCGCGCGCAGGGCCTCGGTCAGGCCGTCCAGGCGGCTTCTGCCTCGGGCCATGGCGGACTCCTCTCAGGGCAGTTGGAGGACGGCGACGGTGACGGTGGTGACGGCGCTGTAGGTGATGGACGCCCGGCCGGTCATCGGATCGCGGAACACCGACTTCAAAGGGATGAACACCGACCCGGCGGCGGGAACCGCCTGGATCGCGTCGGCCACGGCGAGATCGCCGACCGTGCCGGGGGTCGCCGCGGTGACGGTCACGGTGGACCCGGATCCGTTGCGGACGTGCAGAACGAGCTTCTCGCCGACCGGCGCCAGGTCGCCGCCGACGGCGGCACTGGCGTAGGTGGCCTGGAGCCCGGACAGGGGCAGCTGCTGTGCGGCCAGAAGTGCCATGGAGGTGCCTCAATTCGTGTTGGTGGGCTGGCGGGTGGTGCAGTCCGCCCGCAGATAGGTGCCGGGCCCGGACGGCTCGAACACCGCGAACACCGCGTGGACCATGCCGGGCTCGCGCAGTTCGTCGCCGCGGCGCACATCCGCCCGGGTATCGAAGTACCACGTGTAATCGAGGCGGGCCTCCGCCTGGTCGGCGGCCTGGCGCTCACGGGCGGTGGGCTGAGACCGGCGTCCGTGCTGCGTCGACTCGTGCACCCACATCTGGTCCTGGCCGCCGCCGCCGTCGTCGGCGAGAACCACCCGCCACACCTCCACCGTGCGGTTGAGGTACCGGCCGATGCGGCTCACCGTGTTCTCACCACGTAGGCGCCGCCACCGAAACGGGCGGCCAGGCGCTCGCGCAGGTAGTCCGGCAGCTCCATCTCCGTGATCTGCCCGCCGTCGCCGTAGGTGACCGAGTAGTCCCCGATCCGCTCGGCGCGGATGTCGCCGGCGGCGAGACCGGTACCGCCGTCCTCGGCCCGGTAGGAGACCAGCGCCGCGGCCGCGATCCGGCACACCAGGTCCACGATGTCCGCCGGCACGGTAGGCAGGCCGTGGGTGTAGGTGACGTCCACCTCGGACGGCGCGCAGCTGGTCGACCAGCCGGCAGCACGCCACAGCGCCCCGGAGCGCAGCCGCCAGTCAGTGACCGGGACTCCGTCCAGAACGACCGACGCGACATTCGTGACGGGCGGGCCGGGCAGCCGCAGCCGCTGGTCCGCCTCGCCGTCCAGCGCCACGGTGGAAACCATCTGAAGGATCGGGCAGCCCGCCGCTTCCCGGACGGCGGCCGACGCCACGTCCAGGTAGACGGCGACGATCGCCGTCTCGCCGGATTCGACGGTCAGGCCGCGGGCGGTCAGATCGGCCACCGTCGCCAACGGGTCAAGTGCCACGGTGACCTCCCGTTACTTGTCGGCGGGTGGGGACTTGGGATCGGCGGACGGCTTCGTCCCGCCGGTCTGCTTGGCGGGAGCCTTACGGTCAGCGACTTTGGTCACGGACTTCAGGTCCTCCCGGCGGACGAGGGTCTTGAGGTACTCGTGGGTCTCGCCGCCCTCCTCTACGCGCAGGCCAACGGTCTGGCCGCTGTTGTTCACGATGTTCACGCTGATCTCAGCCATGGTTTTCAGTTCCCTTCTCAGACGCCGGAGGTGACGTCGACGTCCATGACCGCGAGCGCCTCCGGGCGCACCACCCGCGAGCCGTACAGGTGCAGGCCCTTGACCGCGTCGGAGAACGAGCTCTCCGGCCGGTACGCCTCGGTCTTGTTGATCTGGTCGGCATACGTGGTCGCGATCCGGTGCCCGGCGATGACGAAGTTCGACACGGCGGGCGCAGTCCCGGCGGTACCGGCGGGCAGGTTCAGGGACACCATCACCCGGGAGCCCGCGATGCGGCCGACCTCGCCGTTCATGATCGGCGCGGTGGATCCGTACTGCGATGCGTCGATGAACCGCGCATCCTGCAAGAGCAGGGCGTAGAAGTCCGGGGAGACGATCAGGAAGCGGCCATCGGCCGGGACCTTCGCCTTGTCGAGCCGTAGCCGCAGCCCCAGCACGATCTTGTATGCGGCGTCAGGCGTAGCGGCGGCGCCTGGAATGATGACGTTGCCCGCGTTCGTGGTCATCAGCGTGGCCAGGAACAGGTCAGCGACGTCGGTCAGACCGTCGGCCGCTTCGGTCGCGGCCTTGGACAGGAGCTGCCCGGAGTCGCGGGCCTGGCGCGCGTCGACGTCGTCGACCTCGAACGCGAAGTACTTCGCCTGGTCGATCAGCAGCGTCTGGTCCGTGGTGGTCAGCGTCTGCGGGTTGATGGTGGTCGAGTTCTTCGTGTAGGTCGAGATCGTCGGCGCCGTGAGGGTACCGATGTGGACGGTGTCACCGAACTGCGCGATGTCGCCCTCGTAGTCGCGGTTGATGACGTCGGCCTGGCCGAAGACGTACCGCTTCTTGAGGGACACCAGCAGTTCGGCGTTCCACACCTCGGGAAGGAAGGTGTCAACAGCCATGGGAGCCTCCTAGGCTCGTCAGAGGGTTACCGGGTGATGCCGAGCGCGTCGTCGAGGCGGCCGTCGGCCTTGGCCTTGACGATCTGCTCGGGGCTCATCCGCTTCAGGTCGTCGCGGGTGAGCTGGGATGGCCGGCCGCTCCCCTTGCGGGCGCCGGAGTCCGCGGTTCCTTGGAACCGCTTGCCGCTTTGCGCGGCCAGGTAGGGCTTGTTCTTCACGAGGTCGGTGATCGCGTCGGCGACCTCGTCCTCGTCGACCTGGCCGTCCTCGTCGACCTCGAACTGATCGAGGTCGAGGAACTTCAGGGCGTCCTTGGGGTCGGCCAGCTTCCCGGCCGCCGCCGCACGGACCTCGGAGCGCACGATCCGGGCGTTGGCGCGGGCGGTTGCCGCCGCGTCCGCCTTGGCCTGGATCTCGTCCGTGTTGCCCGTGCCGGCGGGCTTGTCCTGCAACTTGGCCTCGGCGGTGCGACGGCGCTCGCGTTCCGTCTTCAGCTTGGCCTTCATGGCGTCCAGGGCCTTCTTGCCCTTGTCGCCGAGATCCTCGGCACCGTCCGGGTCCGCGTCCGGATCGGCGTCCGGGTCCGTATCCGGATCGGCGTCCGGGGCGGGGTCGGCGTCCGGGTCGGGGTCCCCGTCGGCGTAGAACACGGGCGAGAACGGGCCGGTGCCGTAGGGGTGGGACCAGCCGGGCGCGTCCGTGCGGGCGTGGCGGGGCAGGGTGCTGAAGTACATGTGATCTCCCATTGCGGGGTATGGGCCCGCGCGTTGCGCGCGGGCGGGGACGTCAGACGATGTAGGCGTGCTGCCGCAGCATGCGGACAGCCTGCTCACGGTCCGAGGCCAGGCGGAAAATCTCCTCCGGCATGAGGCGCGGGGAGCGGGCTCCGCGGCGGCGGGCTCCGGCGATACCGCGGCGGGTCATGCCCTCGGTCGTGGCCTGGACCGCGCGCCCGTAGGCGGTCGCCGTGGACATGCCGCGCCGGGCGTTGACGACCTGCGCGATATCGGCCCCGGCCTCGATCGCCTTGACCGCGGCGGCCCCGAACGTCGTGAGCTGCCGCGCGGGACTCAGCTGCCCGAACATGGTCTTGGCGCTGGTCGGCTCCGGCCGGTGGGTACGGGTGACAGGCTCCATCCCGCAGTCGCACCGGGGATGGCGCTGAAAGCCGGTGCTGAGCCCGTACTCGACTCCGGCCAGCAGGATGCACCGTGCGCACGCGGGCATCTCCACCACCCGCACATACGACGTGACGGCCGGGCGGACAATCATGCCGACCAGGTCGGCGGCCCTGCCCATGTCCGCCACCAGCGTGCGGGCCAGCAGGTCCAGGAACGCGGCACCCGAAGCGATCGACGCGGCGGTGCTCACGCCGCGGCTGATCCCTGACAGGGTCACCCACAGCGGGTAGAGGAGCAGTTCCAGCAGATCCCGGCCGTCCGCCGCCACTCCGGCCAGCGCCTCGGGCCGTATCCGGCCCTCGCTGTCCACGCCCCGCAGCAACTCGTCCAGGTACGGCTGCGACTGCCGGGCGGCGCCCAGCTGCCCGGCAGTCACCAGCGCTACGACGCGGGGCAGCAGGAGGCGCCAGGAGCGTTGAAGGTCGTCCGGGTCGGTCTGCTGCCACAGCCGCACCGCGGCACGGGCTGTTGCCGCGGAGATGACCGCACGCTGCTGCTGGTGCTCCACGGCGGCCGGGGACGGGCTCACACCGCACCAGAGCCGGGGGCGTCCGGCTGGCGGGCCATGAGGGCGGTGGCGGCGCCCAGCGGATCGAGCTGGGCTTCCCGCGCCTTCATCGCCACCACGTCGGCGACCTCGGCCGGCGTCAGTCCGTAGCGCAGGGCGAGGAACTCGAAGGGGAAGCCGATGGTCTTCAGCTTCACCAGGGCGTCGGCCTGCTGGGCCTGAGACCGGGATTCGGCGTCCGCCCACAGCATCTGACCGGCCCGAAGAGCGGTCGCCTTGGCATCGTTGCCCTGGGCCAGGGCGATCAGGGCGAACGCCTCGCGCAGGGCCTGCCCGTACCAGAGCTGCTTTTCCTCCACACGCTTCACCAGCCCGGTTTCCGCGGCGAGCAGCGCGTCAGCCGACAGGTTCGAGAAGCTGCCGACCAGGTAGTGCTGCGGGGTGCGGGTCTGCGCCGCTATGTGCCCGACCGCTTTCTCGATCACGTCGGTGAAGGCGGCCAGGTTCGCGGCCGTCCACTCGCCGATCTTGGCGTTTTCGCCGGTGAAGACCGCGACCCGGTCAGTCGTCAGCTTCTCCAGGTCCATCGGCTTGCTGCCGACAACCTCGCCATCCCTGTTGAGGATCGGGATCTTCGGGACCTCGGTGCCCAGCAGCACGCGCTGCGGCAGAGCCGCGGCGTCCGAGGCGGTGAACAGGTGAGCCCACAGCAGGTTCACCGCGTTCTGCATGGCCACCACCCCGGCCACGTCCGAGATGGGCTCGGTCACCAGGCCGGGCCGGTTCGGGAGCTCCACCACCGGCACCACACCCATCGGGTTGGTCTGCGGGTTCGGCTCGGCTTTCATCTCGCGCGGCGTCCAGCCGTCGATCACCGTGTCGGCGGCCTCCATGTCCGTCGACTTCTGCTGACGCTCCACCGGCCGCTCGAACTTCCACAGCTGATCGGGCAAGTAGAGGATGGCCATGTACGTGTCGCCGTCCTGCCACCTGCGCAGAGCGGCCCGCCGGCGCCTGCGGCTCCCCGGCTCGTACACGACGATGCACGACGTGGCGTCCTCGAACGTCACCACCGGGTTCTGTTCGTCGTCAGGATTCCCCCACACCAGGACGAAGGAACGGGCCGCGGTGACGGCGCCGAGGAACCCCAGCTGGCTGTCCGCGTCCAGGCCGTTGGTCTGCCACACGCGCCACGACTCGGCGTCCGCCTGGTCCAGGCCATAGGGCTTGACCCCCGTGACCGTCAGACGCTCCACCGGAGAATCCGCCACCACCTGCGTCCAGTTGTCGGCGAAGTCCTTGTACCGGTCGCCGTGAAGCTTCCGGAACTCCTCCGAGGAGTACGCCAGGGGCTGCCTGCCCCGGTAAAACGCCTGGAACGTCTCGATGCTCGGGTTGCGGGCCGTGAGCTCCCGCTCCAGAACCTCCACCAGAGAGCGTGCCTGCTCCTCGGAAACGGGCATGAGGCCCCCCTTTCACGCGCCGTAGTAGTAGTTCCCTGTCTCCGCCGCGAGGCCGGCCGCCCGAGCGTCACCAGCCGCCTCGTGGGCGAGGATGCTGGTCACACAGGCATCGATCTTCTGCGCCACCGACGCCTTACGGAGCACGTACCGGTCACCAGGCCTGGCAGCCGAGCGGGCGTTCGCCACCTGATCCGACGTGATCGGGCACCCGTCGTGAGTGAAGGTGCTGTCCTTCTTGACCACATCGGTCTTCAGCCGCTCACACGCCGCGTGCATCTGCACCACCCGCCGCGTGTACCAGCGGATGACGACCCTCTCCCCGTACTTCTCGGCCCACTCGTCGACCTCGGTGTCCCAGTACGGCGGATCGAAGTAGCCGCGGACCACATCGAAGGTCCGCATCACCTCGTCCATCGCGGCCTTCACCTCAAGCCGCGGGACCTGGCCCTCGTAGTCCGCCGGGTTCCACACGGTCGGCAGCCTGTCCGGCCCATACCTGGGGGTGAACTGGTGGCCGTCCAGCGTCTCCAGCCTGATCGCCGTGTGGTCGTCGATATCCGAGCCGTCAAAGCCCAGCACCACCCGCGTACCCGCCTTGACCACTCGCGGCTTCTTCACCGCGCGGGCATCCCACAGGGCAACGTCCAGCCATGACCCGCTACCCGACACGGCCCGGTTGCCGAAGAAGCGTTCAGCCTGCGCCTCGTCCTTCTCCATGATCTCGGCGGCCTCGGCCTCGATCGCGTCCAGGTCCACATGCGCAGACCCGGCGTAGACGATGGCGTGGATCTTCCGGCGCTGCCGCTTATCCCTGTAAGACAGCGACTTCGGAGCCTGCGGGTGATACCGAAAGATGTCCTTGGCCTTCGCCTCGGACGTCGTCTGCGCCACGCTGTTCTCGCTCGGATCCCACCCGTTCGTCGTCTCCATCGACCGGCCGCCCATACCGGCCGTGCCACGGCGCTGCGTCTCCGCGACCCGCCGCAGCTTGTTCGCCGTGGTGTACAGGCCGGTCTCGTCCTGCATGGCGAAGATGATCGGGTTGCCCAGCCTCGACAGGGCCGAGGACGTCACGACGTCGATACGGCCCTGCTCGCCAATGCGCGTGAACTCCTCGCCCACCCGCAGCTGACCGGAGAGCGGACCGCGCTTCACCATGCTCTGCAAGGGCCGGTAGACGTTGGCGACCTGGTCCTCGGACGTGGCCAGCAGCTGCATCTCCGGCGTCGGCCACGGCGTGCCCATCGGCTCGCCCACCTGATACTCGTACCACCAGCCGCAGTCACAGCCGTGATCCGAACACCGGTAGCGCTCCCCGCCCCTGGCCCAGCCGTCGAACACTGCCGGGCCACATGCTTCGTTGAGCACGATCGTCGCCGACCACGGCCCCTTGCCCGTCTTCTGCGGAGCGACGATCTGCGAGCGGCGGTTGTGGAACGCGGGCGCCAGCTGCCCGACGCGCGCCGTCGGCTTGACCCGGTAATGGTTGACCGTGCACCACAACTGCCACGGGTACAGCTCCATGTCCTCGCCCGCACGGAAGCCGTCAGGGATCGGACAGTGCGCCTCGATCCAGTCCGGGACGACCCACAGAGTGGGGAAGTCGACGACGAAGGCGAGGTCAGGGGCCTTCGCCACGGGGCACAACCTTCAGCCGGTCACGCGCCGACGGACGACGCACCACCGGAACAGCCGCAGCATCCGCCGGGACAGACTCGGCGGCGGCGATCTTCCACCGGTGCCGGAGCATGCCCTGGACGCTGAGTCCCAAGCTGTCGAGGTACTGCCGCACCATCTTCTTGATGTCCACCCGCGCGTCGCCCTGCTCGGCCTCGGCCAGCGTGCGCACGAACAGCGCGACCTCCAGCGCCTGGCCCAGCTCCTCCCACACCACGGCCTGCGGCTTGCGCCACAGATCCGCCCACAGCTCGCTTTCCCGCTCGGACGGCTCGATCAGCGGCCACTCCGGCGCATCGTCCGCGCGGCCCTCGGCGGGCAGCGTGCGCCACCCAGCCTGATCGGACTTGCGATCACGCCTCAACGCGTTCGGATCCGGCGCCGGGCCAGACACAGGACGGGCTCCCCCTCGGGGCATACGAATCACTCCCTCGGCCGCGTTGCTCGACGACGAATACCGTCACATTGCGTGAGCGGCGGGGACCTTCTGAACCTGACGAACCTTCCGGAGCCCTCCCCGGCGTTCGGGGACCCCAGGTCAGGAGGGGGCATCCCCCAGGGCTATGTCACTAAAAGTGATCTGGATCTTTGAGATTTCAGATTGGATTCAGATCGGATCGACCTTGATCAGACTTCTCGGTCGTTCCAGCCGCCGGGCTGTTCGCGGGCGGTGTGCCTGCTGTGGTGGGCCTTGGTCATGGCCTGGAGGTTGGTCCAGTCGTGGCCGCGGGGTCCGAGTGGTCCGAGTCCGTCGAGGTGGTTGACCTCGGTCGCGATAGGGCGCAGCAGCACGGGCTGGGCCACGCAGTCGTCGCATTCGCAGTAGGGGTGGGCTTGGAGGTAGGCGCGGCGGGTGCGCTGCCATCGCGTGTTGTAGCCCTTGGCGGTGGGGCTGGGGCGCCGGCGGCTGGCCTTGGCGAGACAGGCGGTGCAGCGGCCGGTGACGGTGAGGGCGGGGCAGCCGGGTGTGGGGCAGGCCTGCATGGCACGGCGGGGCATGGTTACCTCCGGGCATGCGAAGGCCCGGCCACGCGGGGTGCGCTGGCCGGGCCGGTGAGCGGTCGAGGCTACGGGCAGGTCTCTTCGAGTTTCACGGTCCCGAAGTCGATCGACGTGTCCGCGGGGTGCTCTCCGGCCGCTGGAGTCTGCGAGCAGACGGTCCAATTGCGGTCCAGCACTTGCATACGGCCGGTTCCCAGGGCGTCGCTTGAGGTGAGCACGTAGAACCCTGCCGCTTGAGCTGCGTCCTGGGCGGCCTGGAGAGTCTGGCCGGTGAGGTCAGGGAGCGTAGCTGTCTCGCTCGCGGTCTCGGCCGGCGTTTCCGCCTCGGGCTTTGTGGCCGGTGTTTCCGTTGCGGGCTCTGTGGCGGGCGCGTCATCAGCGATGGGCTTGTCGGGCGCGGATGTGGCGCCGCATGCGGTAAGGCTGGCGAGCAGGAGCGCCGCGGCGATGGCTGTACGGGTGCGCATGGTCCCCCCAAGGACTGGTGTGTGAGGGGCCATCATGCGGGATGTGCGGTCAGGGTGGAGACATGGTGACGATGTCGTGACATGCGGGCGGCCCTGGCGCCTGGCACGAGTGTGCAGCGGCCGGCGGTGGTGAGCGTGGGGCATCCGGGCGTCGGGCAGCGCGTCGGGGCATGGCGCCTCTTCTCACGCCGTCTGTGACATGCGAGTCTCGGCCTCATGTCGAATCGGTCCTGCAACTGTCCCGGGGCGTCAGACGGCTTAGACTGCTTGCACCGAAACGCCGTCACGGATCTTTGCCCGAACGAGGCCATGTATCTGAACCGCGTCGTGGGAATCGGAGCACTGGAACTGTGTGATGGATGTGCGACGTCTGTTGCCCACGCTCGCAGGTTCGAGGACGGTCTGCCCACTACCGGCGTGCCCAAGGGCGGCCTGACCGTCATGTGAAGTGTCGCTGACATGGCTAAGGCCCCGTCCGTTGCCGGTTCGGAGCCTGGGCGTTCTCTGCGGTATGTGGGCACGCCGAACGCCCCTTGAGTGTTACACCCGGTGATCGTGCTGGTCAAGCGGACTTGAGCGGGGCGTGGGGCTGGAGTTCGTTCAGGTCGACGAGGACGCGGCCTGCCCGGTCGTATCCGTGGTGGGTGAGCGTGCCGCGGCGGAGCCGTTGGCGGATGGTGCCAGGTTTGATGCCGGTAGCGGCTGATGCGGCGTAGGGGTCCACGAGGAGTGGGGCGTTCATGGCTCCATGATCCCGCAGGAAGGCCCCGCCGCGCGGGGTGCGCGACGGGGCCCCGGCCTGTGAACTTCGAGTCCTGCTACTCCCTCACGCCAGGGAGTCCGGCAGCGCGGGTGACGCCGTTGAACTGGTCGAGCCGTTCGCCGAGCGCCGTATGGAGTTCATGGGCGGTGGTGGCGTGTAGGTAGTGGTCCACGCCGTGGATCGTGACCTTGACGCACTCGTCCTGGTCGTCGCCAGTGAGCTGTGCGCTCACGTGACTGCTGGGCCAGTTCGGGAGCGGCATGCCCGGTTCGTGCGTCTCGCTGGCGGGCCTCTCGCGGCGGGGTTTGCTGGGCTTGGCTCGTCCCATGACGTATGCCTCCTTTGGTCGGTTGTCAGTGTGGTCGGTAAGGGGTGGGCGAGGGGGCGGATTGGTCAATGTGCGTGCGGCGGGTACCACCAGCCACAGATCTGGCAGTACGTCAGTTCGGCGGCGAGGGTGATGACGGCATGGATGGGGCGTCTCACGAGGGTCTCCGGGTGGTCTACAGCCCGTTCTACGGGCGGTCTACGCGGGCTCTACAGCCCCTTCTAGTGGGGTGTGACCTGCGTCTACGTCGGAATCGGGGGTCTCTTCTCTCTTGGGGGAGAGGAGGGTGGTGATGTCGGCGGCCTTGATGCCGCTGCGGCCGGTCTGGTCGCCGATGCGGACGCTCTTGTGGATGGTGATGCCGCAGTGGACGAGGACTGCCCGGAGGCGGGCGGCGTCCATGTGCGCGGCGGCGGGCCGGGTGAGGAAGGCGGCGTATACGTCGGCGAGGAACACGGCGGGCCGGTCGCCGATGAGGTGCTGGACGCCGAGGAGTACGCGGCGTTTCAGCTCATCCTCGGTGGGCGGTACAGGCGGTACGCGCGGTACGGGGCGGCCGGCGCGCCACGCCTGGATCGCGTAGGCGCCGGCGGCGACGGCCAGGAGCCGGGGCTCCTCGTTCGCGGTACGCCAGACCATGAGCGCGCCGAAGGCCAGGCCGCCGGAGCGAGCGGCGACGGTCTTACCGCGGGCGGGGTGGTTCTCGGCGATGGTCCAGGCGCGGAGGCGGGCGTACAGGGCGAGGTGGCCCCGGCCGAGCCGTCGGGGGTGGACGCGCTGCGCGGCGACCCGGGGCCGCCCGTTCCCGAAGGTGGGGACGGGCGGCAGTTCGAGGGTGTCGGCCTCGGTGTCGGTCATGGTCAGGCGTTGCCGATGAGAGTGCTCAGCATCTGGCCGACGCTGCCGAAGAGCGTCCCGATGGTGGTGCCGATGGTGGTGCCGGAGAGGCACAGGCCGAGACCGAGGCAGACGAAACCGGGCAGGAGGTGGAGCTTCTTGGTGTCCTTGCCGTGCTTGTGCATGTTCCAGGCCCACAGACCGAGCACGATGATCAGGAGCACGGAGATGGGCACGGATCCGCCGGCGCCGACTGCGGCGGGCTGCGCGGCCATGGTGTGGGTGCTGGCGGTGTCGATGGCGGCGATGAGGCTGGTCTTCACGGTGGTCCCTTAGTACGAGAGGCCGACGATGGCGGCGGTCAGCAGGAGGAGTGCGAGGGCGGCGCGGGCGACCAGGCGGCGGGCGTGGGAGCCGCGTGGCAGGACGCGCAGGAGGAGGGCTGCGGCGAGGAGCGCGGGCAGGCCGTAGTAGCCGAGCGCGTGGTACGTGATCACGGGTGCTCCCGAATGCGGGTATGACGGGTGGGGCGCCGAGGCGGCGCGCGGTATGACCGGCACGCCCGGGGCGGCCCCACCCGGGGCCGAGTGGCGCGGGATTACCCCTGCGGCGGGGCCGGGGTATGACCGGCCAGGGGCGGGGTATGACGCTGCGTCTCGGCGGTCGTACCGGGGTCATACGGGGCGACCTGGCAGGCGATCACCTGCGGTTCGACACCCGGCGGGTAGACCCCGGCCGCCCACGCGTTGCGGTAGGCACCGGCGATGAGTGATACCGCGTGCTTGACGGCCATGGAGGCGGTCATACCTTCGGTATTACCGTCGGCGGTGGTGGTCATACCGGCGCTCATCATGACGGCCAGGTCGTCATACAGCTCGGCGTCGACCTTGACGGAGAGGCCCTTGCCGGGCAGCGGCGGAGTGCTCATCGGGTCAGCTCCTCGGCGGCGGTGCGGAGCGCGGCCAGGACCTCGTCCTGGGTGCGTCCCGGCTCGTTCTCCCACGGCACGACCAGCTGCTCACCGAGGTGGACGACGAGCGCGTCCCACGCGCGCAGCGTGGTCTCTTCGGCGGCCAGGTCGATGCCGGGTGTGGTGAAGCCGGCCGCGCGGTCGATGGCGAAGATGACCGGATTGCGGCGGGGGTCCCAGCCTTCCTCGTTGAGGAGATCGGCGGCCTGGTGGAGAACCGCGGTAATGCGCGAGCGGGTGACGGACAGCGTCAGCACGGTGCCGCCTCCCCGGTTTCGGGGCGCTTCCACGGGGTGTAGGTGACCGGGCGGGCGTCGGCCTCTTCGCGGATCCACTGGGCGGCCCGGCCGATGGGGTGGCCGTCTTCGAGGATCAGCAGGGCGGCGTTGCGGACGCGGGCGGCCCGATCGCTCAGCAGCCCCGCGTGAGCCACCTCGTCCGCCGGGTCGAGGGAGGGCAGCGGGAGGTCGAGGCTGTCGGCGATCGCGGCGAGGAGCTCGGCGACCGGCTCGGGAAGCTGGGCGTCACTCACTGGCCCTCACCGCCGGCGGCCTTGCGCAGGATGAGCGCGTACTCGCCGCGCGTGGTGTCGCGGTCGACAGCCGGGGCGTACCGGAGCACTTCGCGCTCCAGGTCCTCGGCGGCGTCGCTCATGTAGCCGTGCAGTTCGCTGGTCCAGGTGAGGACCATGGCGAGCCGCATGGAGTCCTGCATGGCGTGCGTCGGCCGGACGGAGGAGAGGCGGCCGGCCAGCTTGAGCAGGACGGCGCGGGCGTCGTCGCTGGGCTGGGTGTGGGTCTCGTTCACCGGGCACCCGCCGGGCGGATCGAGCCGGTGACGCCGGCCTCGGTGGCGCGCACGGTGAGGGTGCAGCCGTCGTGGCGGCGGATGATGCCAACGGCGATCAGACGCCGGTCGGGCGGGAAACTTGCGGGCGCACTGGGGCGCGGGAAATGATCGGCCATAGCCGAGTCCTCCTGCTTGCTCAGGGGGTTCTTCGGTCAGGGAGTCAGGCGGCGCCCGGGCTCCTCTGGTGGTTCCAGCCACCGGAGGGAGCTGCCGTCTGGCTCCCGTTCTGCGTTATGCGGTTGTGTCGGGGCCCGTTCCAGCGGGCCTCTTCTTCTTGCCGTGCTTCTTGATCGACTTGTCTACGGCGGTCCAGCTCTTGCCGATGTCGTTCGCCACGGCGTAGACGCTGCCGAGTTCCGCGACGCCCTCGGCGAGGGCTGCCGCCCTGCGTGCGGCGGATTCGGATACGAGGGAGGCGAGCTGTTCCAGCAGCTTGTCTTCCTCGCGGACCCGTTCCCGCCAGGGCTTCGTGTCCATCGAGAGGAAGTTATCACACCTGGGGTGTGATAGTCCAGGGCGCGCGGCCATCAACTCACTACCTGCTGCGGGTCGTTGGCCGTGGTCTTCTCGTCCTCGTCCTGCCACTGCTTCAACGAGGTCCACGTGACCGGCGGATAGACCGTGCCGCACCACCGGCACGTCACCGCCTTCTCGCCCCTGAACAGCCGCAGCACCGCCCCGCACGCCGCGCCGCCGTCGATCTGGGCCACGCAGGCCCCCATGCGCGTGCCCCGGTCAACGAGCCCCTGGGGATCCACGATCGAGGACACTGACCTCGTCAGCTCCCGAATGTCGGCGGCGAACACCCCGGCGTCCGGCCAGGACACGGCCACCCATGGCAGGTGGTTCAGCAGCTCGGCAACCGCGGACTTCAGCCGCGCCTCGATGGACAGTCCGCTGTGCCGCACCGGACCCGAGTAAGCGCGCGCCTGGTGGATGACGCCCACCCAGTTCTCCACCACGCCGACCATGCCGCCGGGGCCGCGCAGGTCGAGGATGTCCACGGCCACCGGCAGCGGAGCGTGGGCAGGCTTCGAGCCGCGCGGCTGACTGCCGGCCGCAGCCGGGGTGAGGAACGGGGCAAGGCCCTCGTACAGGGCGGGCAGCAACTCCAGCCGGACCCTGGTTGCCTTGGTGCAGCCGGGGCACAGGTAGCTGCCGGTGTCGTCGGGCTGCTCGCACAGCAGGCAGGTGTTCACGATCGGACTCCTTGGGGCTGAACAGGGGCGGTACTGGGCGGGTGGCGGTTCAGGCGAATCCGATAGGGGGCTTGGGCGCCTTGTCCTGTTCGTCGAGGAGCTTGAGCGCGTGGGTGAGGAGTGCCCGGCAGACGGCGCGTTCGCGGTCGTCGGTGACGGCCTCGGTGTCAATGGCGGTGTACGTGCCGGTGGTGGAGCGGTAGGCAATGAGGGGGCCGCGTCCGGATGGCAGGGCCATCAGTGCTCCTCGGTCTCGTCGGGCAGCGGGAAGCCGGCGGACGACAGCCGGTCACCGAGGTCGTTGGCGTCCAGGCCGCCGACGACGTTCGACTCGATGACGTATTCGGTGACAATCCGCAGGACCGTGGCGAGCCCCCCTTCCGCGCGCTGCCGGGCCTGGTGCGGCGTGACCTTCCCGACGCGCTGAAGGGTGAATGCGTACCGCTCCGGCGACTCGCCGACCTTGACGACCATCTCAACAGGCGTCTCGGTGTAGTTCGGGGCGTCGCCGAGCATCGCGCGGGCTGCGCCGACCCATTGGGCGACCATGTCCCGGGCGGGCTCTATGTCCATCGCCATGCCGGTGCGGAAGTCCATGGACTTGAGGCCGGTCTCGTCGAGCTGCTTCTCGATCCACCGCTCGCGAGCCTCATCGTCACGGCCGCCGAGTTCCGCGAGGAGAGCGGCACGTTCGGCGTCGAGCCGCTCAATGGCGGCCTCGGCCTGCTCGGCCCGCTCTCGATCTCGTCGGGCACCACCGTTGACCATGCGGTTGGTGCGCTTCATCCGCTCGATGGTGACCTCGGCCCTGGTCACGCGGGCGTACAGCATTTCCAGGGCTGCATCGGTGATGGTGCTGGCGGTGTACCTCGGCTCGCTCATGAGGCCACCTCGCGCTCAATGCGGCGCACGATGGACCAAGCCATGTCGTCCGTCTCGGCCTCGGCGTGGTCAACCTCCGCGAAGTACGCATCGAGGGTCTCGCGGATCAGGTCTGCCAACCTGTCCTGGTTGGGCATCTCGGTGGGCATCTGTCGGTCCTTTCGTAGCGTGCTGATGGGTCAGGCGGCCAGGGCCGCCGAGTTGAGGCCGCACAGCACCGCGCTGACGCTGTGCACGGCCTGAAGGTCGGAGACGTCACCCGCCGTGCTGCCGCGCGGCACCGGGATCCGCTGGTGGCGGCAGTAGGCCAGTTGCTTGCCCGACGGCTTTCCGTCGCGCCAGCGCGCACCCTTGGCGACGAACGCGGCCGGGGCGAGCGCGCGGGCGGCCTTCTCTGCCCAGGCCATGACCTCGGACAGAGGCATCGCCGGGTCCGGGGCCGGCGGCCTCACCCCGTGCCGCGCGTCCCAGCGCCTTACCCGGTACGTCCGGCCGCCCGGGTCGCGTACCAGGAAGAGGAACAGGTCGTGCTTCAGCGGGATGAACCAGGTGCCGGCCTCCGTCCGGAGCCAGCGAGTCCCCGACCCGCTGAAGACGTTGACCTCTTCGAACTCCAGCTGCCGCACTGCCAGTTGCCGGGCGGTCTCGGCCTTCGCCGTCTCGGCCACCTCTCGTAGCGACCGTTCCTCGGCCACGTCGCCGATCTCCTGCGCGGTGAGGTCGATGATGGAGGCCAGCTTGTGGCGGGTGGACGCGCCCATGACGTCGAGGACCAGGGCGTCCCGCTTTCCCTCGTGGAGCCGGAGGCCGCGGCCGACCATCTGGCAGTACAGCCCAGGGGACTTGGTGGGCCGGGCCACGACGACGCATGACGTCCACGGGGCGTCGAACCCCTCGGTCAGCACCATGCAGTTGGCCAGCACCTGGACGGCGCCGCTCTCGTAGTCCCGCAGCGCCTGGACGCGATCGACGCGCGGCATGTCGCCCCACACAGCGGCGGCCGTGACCCCGGCGGCCTTGAAAGCGTCCGCCATGGACTGGGCGGTGGCCACCGTGGGGGTGAAGACCACCCCGGGCCGGTCGGCGGCGTGCTCGGTGTACGCCGCGGCGATCGTCCCGGCCGCGCCGGAGTCATCGAGGGCCTGGCCCAGTTGACTGTCCTGTAGGTCTCCAGCCCGGGTCTTGACCGCGTCCAGGTTGAGGCCGTCAACGACAACGCGCTTACCGCGCACGTCGCACAGGTAGCCGTCTCCGATCATCTCCAAGATGTCGAGGGTGAAGACGACGTCCTGCCAGATGTCGGCCAGGCCGCCGTCCCCGCGCGTCATCGTCGCGGTGAATCCGGCGACCGGTACGCCGCGCCAGGCGCCGAAGTGGTCCAGGACCGCGCGGTAGCTGGCGCTCGCGGCGTGGTGGCACTCGTCCACGATCACCATGCCGATGTCCTGGATGGCCTCTCGGCGGCGCTTCACGGCCAAGGTCTGGACGCTGGCCACGACCACGTCCATGAAGCGGTGGTGGTTGCGCTCGGCCTTGACGATGCCGACGCGGAGATCGGGGCAGACTGCGCGGATCTTCGCTGCGGCCTGCTCGATCAGCTCTTCCCTGTGTGCGATGACCAGGGCGCGCTTCCGGCCGAGTTGGGCGCGCATCTCGGCGATGAGGTTCGCGAACACCACGGTTTTGCCCGCGCCTGTCGGCAGTACGACGGCCAGGCGGTTGTTCGGGCCGGTCCAGCCGGTGGCCAGGGCCTGGATTGCGGTGGTCTGGTAGGGGCGTGGAGCGAAGGTCTGGAGCACGGGAGTTGTCACCTCGTCGTGGGTGCTGGGGTTTTGCAGGGAGTGCAGGGACTCGCCGGGGGCTGTGCAGGGACCTGCGGAGCGATTCGGTAGCGCTCTGATCTGCCGTTTTGCAGGGACGCAGGGACTTGCAGGGAGATATCCGTATGTCTGCGCAGTGGGAGAGTCGGAGGACGTTGCATCACATGCAGATGCATGTGTGTTGCGCGATGTGTGTGTGATGCGCGCGGTGTAATAGGGGCGGGGCCAAGTCCCTGCAAGTCCCTGCCTCCCTGCGGTCATGCAGGTCAGGGGCGGTGCAGGGAGCCTCTCGGCTCCCTGCCCGGGTCCCTGCAAGGTCCCTGCGGTCCCTGCATCACGCGGGGTTGTCACTGCCCGGTCCGCTGGTGTTGCTCGACCCGCCATCGGTTCGAGCATCGGTGGGAGTCCCAGACGCGGATGATGCGGAGGTCGCCGAAGAACCTGCCGTCGCGGGCCTTCAGCCAGCCGCCCAGGACGTTCGCGCTGGGCAGTTCGCCGGTCTTCGGGTGGCGGGGCACGTGCTCGGCGAGGGTGCTGCCTGCGGATCCGGCGGTGATGATCTCGTCGCCGAACCTCTCGCGCCAGGCGATGAGGAAGGCGGCCCACTCGGCGGTCTCGCTGTCCTGCCGCATGGCGTCGGCGCGGTCTGCCATCCACCCGGGCACGCCGAGGAAGTCGAGAAGGCCGGCCAGCATTGAAGCCCACTCGGAGTAGTCACCCTTGCGGGTGCGGACGGTAGGAGATCCGGCAGCGACCCAGGCCCGGACCATCGTGACGAGGGCAGCGACGACCGTGGACGCGTTGGCGCGGAGCCAGGGCCGGAGGTCACCGACCTTGAAGCCGTCGCGCTGGTCTGGATCGGGCACGTTGGGGTTGATGCGCACCCACATGGCGCGGCGTCCGTTGTCTCCGCCGGTCTGGAGCCCGTTGCCGGTGAGGATCCAGAGCCTGTCGTTCGGCATGCTGACGGAAGCGCTGGCGCCGAGGACTCGGTCACCCCAGGTCTCGGCGGTGAGGAGCGCCGACAGCACCGGGGACTTGACGGTGTACCCGTTGGGCAAGTTGTCGAGGACGATGACGGGATGGCCGGTGGTGTAGAGCTGCGTCGTGATCGATTTCCGGAGTTCGGTGTCGTTCTCCGGCCACGGCGTATCGCTGGACCCGTAGGCGTACTTGAAGATGTCCTTCAGCAGCGACTTGCCCGAGCCTGCGGAGGTTGACGACAGGATGAACATCGGTGTCGGACCGTGGAAGTACGGGCGCAAGATCGGGGTCAGCAGGGCGCCCAGATAGTGGGCCCGATCGGACGGCTTCTCCCACGGGAAGTCGGCCAGCATCTGATGCAGGACGATGTCCTTCGCCTTGGCCAACGAGTCCGCGCTGACCTCGGCCCGCAGACGGCGCAACGCGACCCGGGGATGAAGGTAGAGCCCGGTCTCATTGTCGTAGCCGGGCGACTGGAGCAGCGAGCCGTCGGGGCGGATCACAGGGGACGTGACGATGCCGCGCAGCGGCGGGAGCGGCCAGTCCTTCCGGCCGAGGATCGTTCCGCAGGTTTTCGGCATGAGGAGTTCCCGCTCCTCGGTCTCTATCTCGGTCTTGGGGTCGACCCGGACGGTGTAGCTGGTGAGGTGGTCGGCGAGGTACGCGCGCAGGTTGTCGGTGCCGAGCTGCTTCACCTCCGGGCTGCCGCTGTCGTCGTGGTGCACCCAGCACGGTCCGCCGGACCGCTTGTACAGGTCGGGGAGCTGACCGGTGCGCATGAGGTCCAAGACGCCGTCGATGGCGTCGGCCTCGTTCGTGATGTCGAGGTCGGGCCGGACCGGGGGCAGGACCCGGAGGTCGGGCTGCTCCTGGTCGTGGGGCGGCTCGGGCTCGGCGGCCGGGTCGAGCGCGCCCGACCCTGCGGTGAGGGGACCGGGCTGAGCGCGCACGGCGGTTACCCGGCGGCGGGCAGGCTCGGAGCCGTAGCCGCGGCGGCGCAGCTCGGCCGCCGCCGCCTTGTGGTTGCCCCCGTGGTGCAGCTGCGCGTAGGCGCCGAATTTGCTGTACGGCGTCTCGGCCGCGAACTCCGAGCTGGTGGTGAAGACGTACAGACGATCGTGCTCGTCGCGGCCGGTGGTCGCCTTCACACCCCCCTGCCCATCGGCCCAACCCCAGTACGTCGTACTGCCGCGCGTGATGAGGGGCCGGAAGATTCCGTGCAGGAGTTCCTGCCAGTCGGCACGGCGCTCGTAGTCCTCGCCGGGGCGCAGTCCGCCGTCGGGCAGCGGCGCCATTGGGCGGGGTGCTGCCTTCGGGATCTCCGGTTTGGGCAGCGTGTCGACCATGCGGCACACCGCATGGATGGTGTCCATGACGTCGGCGCTGATCGTGGGGATGGTGCCGGGGCCGCCGTCGAGCCGGAGGTAAGGGCGGCCGGTGGCGTGCACTGTGCCGCAGCTCGGTTCGACCAGTCCGTACCCGCCTTCACCGCGCGTCTCGATCTGGACGCGGACGATGCGGGCGTTGGGATTCTCGGCCAGGCGCTGCTTGTTCGCCGGGGTGTACTCGTCCTCGCGGGCAAGGCGACTGGCCAACTTGGTGTTGCCGGGGACTGGAGCGCCCATGACGCGGGCCCGGTAGTGCCGGCCGCCGGACGGGGATTCACTGGCCCAGCCGGTGAGGATGGACTGCCACGCGTCGCCGAGCCCGGACGCGTCCATGATCTCCGTGACCTCGTCAAGGAGGCCGTCAGCGATGGCAGTTCCCTCGAACTCGATCAGCTCGATGCCACCGGACACCGCGCCGTAGGCCACGGCGATACCGGCGGCCTTGCCCGGAGGGAACCAGCTGTCGTGTTCCTCAGGGGTGGAGCGGGTGACCTTGTACGGGGTCCAGGAACGGACGGCCGGGGCCTTGCTGCCGTCGGCCTTGATGGGGATGACGCACAGGCCAGCGTCGTGCATCTCGCGAGCGGAAGCCCGGAGGTTGGGGGTCTGTGCATCGGTCACGCGCTGCTCCTGGCGGTGCATCTGGCGGGGTGGTCAGTGCGGATGGACGCGGCGAACTCCGTGACGTCCTGGTCCCCGTGGACGGGGCCCTCACGGGTCTGGCAGAGCAGGCACTCGTACTTGGCGCGGGGCGGCCGGACGCGCTTGCCGTCGGGGTCGAGCCCGAAATCGACAGTCAGGGCAGCGACGACGGTCTGTGCGCGGGCCGGACGGCCCGGGGTTTCCCGGGCCGTCGCAGTGCTCGTCATCAGGCGGTCACCACCGGGGTGGCCTTGAACTCGCGGCGGTAGCGCCACCGGAGCGTCGGAGCCTGGGTCTCGTGCCACTCGATGGGGCCGTGGCACTTTCGCAGCGGGTTGTGGTACCACTCGCGCTTCATAGCCAACTTGCCGCAGCCGGGGCACTGGATCTGCGGACCGAACGGGGCGGTGCCGATCGTGTCGCGGCGCTGCCAGTGGGCGAGGCGGCGGATCTCGAATCCGCCGTCAATCGCCTGCTCGCCGTCAAGGTCGGGGCACTCGTCGCTCCAGTTCTCCAGGGCCTCGTCCTCGGTCGCCCCCGGCGCCTTGACGACGTAGACGCTGGTGACCTCGATGACGATCGGCCACTGCATCTCGTCCATGCCCCACGCGGCGCGAGCCTTGGCCCCGGCCTCGATCAGGTCCTCGATGTCCGGGTCCGGCACCATCGGCTCGGGCCGGGGGAACTTCTGCCCGCCGAAGTACTCGTGCGCGCCAGAGTGCCCCAGCTTCAGCTGGCAGTCCCGCGAGGAGTAGTCCTCGCCATCGAGGTACAAGGGCTCGCCACAGTTCATGCCGCACCGCCCATGGGGTGTGCGTTGTCAGTGGCCCCTCGTACAGTTCTCATTGAGTTCGTTCCGATCTGCTTCGCGGCTGTTTCGTTGACGTGCTCGCTCGATGCCGTCGGGGTTGCGCCCCCGGCGGCATCGCTGTTGGGGGCCTGGTGAAAGATCGCCCGGAGCCGGGCGCGCTGGTCGTCGGAGAGCGGCGGGGCCGCAGCCACCAGGCGGTCGATGCGCGCCCAGTAAGCGGCGTTCCGGGCCGGGTCCGAGTCACGCACGGGCCGGTCATTCGGAGCGCTGGCCAGGTCGAGGACCTGCGCGGGCGCGGTCATGCCGACACCGCCGTCCGGGTGCGAACGCTGCGGCCGACGGGGGCGAAGATGACCAGGATGTCGACGCCGAGCTCTCGGACTATCGCGGCGGCTTTGTGGTCGGGTATGACGTCCTGCTTGCCGGTGAGCAAGTTGCCGATCGTGGTCCGGGCGACGCCGCTCCGGGCAGCCAGCTCCCGGACGCTGACGGCCGAGCCGTCGCCGGTGCGCTGCATCAGATCGGCGAACAGCCGAGGGCGGACCAGCTTGTACATCAACGGGTCGTGCTTGATCACGTCCACCTCACGCAAGGATTCATTGCACGGCTTGGATGGATCGAGCATTGCATGACTTGGACGATGCGTCCACCAGGTGCGATGACGTGTCATTTTTCGGTCAATAGGGCCGTGCGCCCTTTCGTGCGCCGCCCGATAGGTTGGACACTTCGTCCATCGGCTGGGATGGTGGCCAGTCGTGACCAGCGGATCCCCGCCCCCCACACCCGCTGGTGCCATGGACACCCCAAGGCTCATGAGCTGATGCGGAGTGGCAGGATGACCCTTATGGCTACGAGTGACCCGGTAACTCCACCTGCGGAGGTGCCGCTCAGGGATCTCGTGCGCGAGCGCAGGGCAGCCCTAGGGCTCAGCTATGAAAAACTCGGCGAACGCTGCATTGACCCCGAATCAGGCGAGACGGTCGGCGGCAGCTGGCTACACAGGCTGGAAACGGGGCGCCCCGTACTCGCGCCTGGCGTGCCCCAGCTGCGCGCCATCGCCGCAGGTATTCAGGTTCCGGACGAGCTGGTCCGGGAGGCTGCCGCCGTCCAGTTCTTCGGCGTCACTACCGTGTGGAGTGCAGATCGCCGCGCCCGCGCGCTAGTCCTTCGATACCAGGGGATGAGCGAAGAGGACCGCCGGCGCATCGACGCTCTGGTTGAGACCTTCAGTGCAACGAGCAAGACCCCTGATGCTCACCGTGAGTGATTTTTCCGTAGCCCCTGGTCATATGCCGATGGCCGATGCATGATGAAACCCGCTTATGGGTGGAATGCTCAACTCCGGTGCAGCGCGCGTAGATAGCCGCGCCGGTTGGCAGGGGGGAACAGATGGAAAAACTCGGCGAAGCACCGAAAGTCCGATTCACAACACGGCCATCGGTGCAGATTCCGGCAGGTCGAGCTTGCCGAATTACCGAAGATAAGGGTGCACTTACTGTGCACATACGAGCGTTCCATGTCGCGTCACATTTCTGCGACACGATGAACGTGCTGTGTGACCAGGTCATGGAGGGGTGGGCTCAAACCTGGGCCAACGATTCGCCCATGCGCGCCGACGAGCCGCCCACGGGCGCATGCCTGGCCTGCGTCAGTTGGAGAATCGATCAGACTGGCGAGCTGCCGGAGGGCGTTGACTGCTTCCCGCTCGAAAAGCGTGGACGCTTCACCTGGACGATTCGCAAGGGCGTCATCACGGACCAGCTCTGCGCAGAGCTGAATAGGTATATGGAGCGCCTCGTGGGCGACGGACTGTGGGTCCAGAAGTGGGAAGGTGCGGCGCCCCTGCACAGCCGCCCCCGTGCCGTACACGCCGGTTGAGCCCCTGTTTCGGCTACGCCAAGTCTCGGCGTAGCCGAAATCCGGGCGCCCCCTGGAATGCGACGGGCTGCCGCTTATCGCTTCCATTCGACCTTGATCGCCTCGTAGTCGAAGTAGCCGCCGTCCGGCATTCGGCCCGGCCGCGCCGGCAGGATCGTCACCTCCAGCAGAGCCCGCAACACTGCACGCTGCCGCTCCAGCCCCAGCGCCTTCCACGCCGCCCCAACATCCGGCGCCCCCACCAAATCCACCAGCGGATCCCTCACCGACGCGCGGGCCAGCTGCTTCGTTACACCCTCCAGCTGGGCCTGCGCCACCCCGGAAGCTTCGGTGAACTCAGGCAACGTGATCTGCCCCGCTCCGAACGCCGCAGCGTTGTCCTTGAGGCGGCGCCGGATCTCATCGCTCTCCGCTTGCAACGCGGCCACATTCATGCCGTCCGGCGCGGGCTCCAGCAGATCAGCGGCATCCGGTCGTGACACCCGCTCGATGATCAGGTCGATGATGTACGCGTCGAGCTTGTCGGCTTTCCGCGCGCCGCCGTGCCCGGTCGTGCACCGGTAACCCATCGTCTTCGCGCCGCCCGTCTGGGTGCACTTCGTCGTCGCGGTGCACCCCGGCTGACCGCACTTGTAGATCAGCGACCCGAACCACTTCGGAGTCGACCCCGGAGACGTCCGGCGCGTCGGGTCCTTCAGGACCGCACAGACGCCCCTGAAGCGCGCCTCGTCCACGATAGGCTCCCACTTGCCCTTGCCGATCTCCTCGCCCCTGTAGACGGCGATCCCGGCGTTCCTCGGCCGCATCAGCATGTCCCGGGCCTCGATCGCGCCGAACGGGTTTCCCCGGCTTGTGATGAGGCCCTTGTCCGCGAGCCACTTCACGTAGCCCCTGACCGACCCGCCCGCCAGGATCGAGTCGATGCCGTGCTCGATCGCCGCAGCCTCTTCGGGAACCTTCTTGCTCATGTCGAGGACGGGCACTTCGGTCTCTTCGGCGGTCTCCTCGCTGGTCTCCTCGTTGACCGTGGCCACGGTCCTCTTCTGCGTCTCGCCGGTCGGCAGGCCCCAGCCGAACGGGCGGATCCCGCCGGACCACAGGCCGGCCTTCGCTTTCTGCTGGCGGGCTCGGGCGACGCGCTCGGCCTTGTGCTCCGATTCGTGTCGGGCGACGGCGCCGAGCATCCGCGCGAGCATGCGCCCCGAGGATGTCGACAGGTCCAGTTCGCCGCCCTGAACTGCGTGGGTGTCGACGCCGCGGCGCTGGCTGAGATCGATGTACCTCTCCAGCTCGACCGGGGAGCGGTGCAGACGGTCCGTGTGCCAGGCGATGACGATGGTCGCCGTGCCGTCTTCGAGGTCGGCGAGCATCCGCAGGTAGTCCTTGCGCGGCTTGCCGCTGTACGCGGACAGGTCGTTGTCGATGTACGTCTCGACGACGTCCCAGCCGTTCCGTTCGGCGAGGGCTTCGCAGTCCTCGCGTTGCCGGTCAACTCCCAGGTGGGAGCCGGTCCGGTCTTGCGAGATGCGGACGTAGATCACTGCGCGTAGTTGCTTTTTGGTACTGGCCCTGGTGCTCTCCATGGTTCTGAGTGTCCTTCACCATGGGTGTTCCTGTCTCGACTTCGGGAAGACCACGCTCCTGTCCACCCTGCTCGGTCTGGTCGGCGAGCGCGAGCGGATCGTACTGGCCGAGGACTCCGCCGAGTTGAGGCCCGATCATCCGCATGTGGTGCGGCTGGAGGGCCGGCAGGCGAACCAGGAGGGCGCGGGCCTGGTGACGCTGCGGGATCTGGTCAGACAGGCGTTGCGGATGCGGCCGGACAGGCTGGTCGTCGGCGAGGTCCGAGGCCATGAGGTCACCGAACTGCTCGCCGCCCTGAACACGGGACACGAAGGCGGCTGCGGCACGGTACACGCGAATACGGCGGCGGACGTGCCCGCGCGTCTGGAGGCGCTGGGAACGGCGGCCGGTCTCGACCGGGCGGCGTTGCACAGCCAGCTGGCAGCCGCGCTGGCGGTCGTGATCCATCTCGTACGGGACCGCGATGGGCGCCGGAGGATCGCCGAGGTGCATGTGCTGGAGCGGGATCCCGCGGGGCTGGTGGTGCCGGTGCCCGCGTTGCGCTGGGGCGCCGGAGGCTTCGCGTACGACCGAGGCTGGCCACGGTTGCTGGCGCTGATCGGAGGCGCGTCGTGACGGCTCTGACGATGTACGTCACCGCTTTCGCGGCGGCGCTGTTCGCCGGGGGAGCGGTCCTGCTGGCCGTCGGCCAGGAACGGGGACTGCGCCGGGCCAGAAAACTGCTCACGGCCCCGGGCTCGTCCGTCGCCGTGGTGCCTGGGGCGCCGCCGTGGGAGCGATGGCTGCCGAGGGCTCGCGAGCGGGCGCGACGGCTGCGCGGGAGGTGGCTCTGCCTGCCGCCCGCGGTGCTGCTCGCGCTGCTGGGCGAGTCGGTACTGCCGCTGTTCGGGGGCGCGCTGGCGGTGCCGCTGGTGGGGCGGTGGCTGCGGGCCAGGGAGCGGAGGAAGGCGCGTGAGCGACTGGCCGACAGGATCGTCGCGCTGTGCGGCACGGCCGCGGGCGAGCTGAGAGCCGGTACGCAGCCCGCCCAGGCCCTGATGGCCGCCGCGGGATCGACCGGAGGCCTGGGAAGCGCGGAGGGCGCCGTGCTGGCGGCCGCGCGGTTCGGCGGTGACGTACCCGACGCCCTGCGGAAGGCGGCGCGTGAGCCGGGAGCGGACGGCCTCGTGGGGCTCGCGGCCTGCTGGCGGGTGGCTGTGGACGGCGGGGCGGGGCTCGCGGCCGGGCTGGATCGTCTGGACGCCGCGCTGCGGGCGGAGAGGGAACAACGGGAAGGGTTACGAGCCCAGTTGGCGGGTGCCTGGGCGACAGTCGTGGTACTGGCGCTGCTTCCCGTGGTGGGCCTGGCGCTGGGCTGGGCCCTGGGGGCGGATCCGCTGGGTGTCCTGCTGCACACCCCGGCCGGGCTCGGCTGTCTGGTGGTGGGCGGGCTGCTGGAGGGCGCGGGCCTGTGGTGGGCCGCCCGGGTCGTACGGACCGGGGAGGCGCCGTGACGGGGGAGTTCGCCCACAGGCTGTGGGTGGCCGTCCTGGTACTCGCCGCGATCGGCTCTCTGGCCTTCGCGGTGGCGGCCGGGCGGCGTGAACAGCGGGCGCGGGCGCGGTTCGTGGCCCTGCTGGCGGTCGAGTACGGACGGCGGCGGCCATGGCTCCGGGCGGCTGCGGTGTGGGCACGGCGCTGGGGTCCGCCGGGCGGCGCGGTGATCTTCGGCTGGGTCATGGTCGGCGGGGTGGCCGGCTGGCTGGTCGGACTCGCCGGGGCCTACGGGGTCCGCAGGTGGCTGCGTACGAGAAAGCCGGACGACCGTACCGGTACCGATGAGGGGGCCCGTCAGCTCCCGCTCGCCGCCGATCTGCTGGCCGCCTGCATCGCGGCCGGGGCGGGGCCGCGCGAGGCGGCGGAGGCGGTCGGGGAGTCGCTGGGCGGACCCGTCGGCGACCGGCTGGCACGGACGGCCGCGGAGCTGCGGCTCGGCGGCGACCCGGCCGAGGCGTGGGGGCGGTTCGGGGAGATACCGGGCGCGGCGGGGCTGGCCCGCTGTCTCGAACGGGCGGGATCGACCGGGGCGCCGGCCGCCGAGCCGGTGTCCCGGCTGGCCGAGGGCTTCAGGGCGGAACGGGCCCGTGCGGCGGTGGCCAGAGCCCAGCGGGCCCAGGTGCTGATCACAGCCCCGGTGGGGCTGTGCTTCCTCCCCGCCTTCCTGGCGGTGGGGGTGGCGCCTGTGGTCATCGGTCTGGCGAGCGGGCTGCTGAACGCCGACTGATCAATTTCTGACCAACTTCTACTTTCTGCGGTTTCTACGGGGAGACGACATGTGGATGAGGTTCCGACGAATGCGGCGGGTATGGCCGCGCGGGGCGAGGGACGACGCCGGGATGACCACGTCCGAGTACGCGGTGGGGACGATCGCCGCCTGCGCGCTCGCGGCGGTGCTCTACAAGGTGGTCACGAGCGGGCCCGTGGCGGGTGCCTTGCAGTCGTTGATCGGGAGGGCTCTCAGTGCGCAGTTCTGAGACGGTCCGTAGGCACCCGGCCCACGGCCGACGCCTGGTCCGTCGCGGCGATCGGGGGTTCGTGACGGCGGAGGCGGCGGTGGCGGTACCGGCGCTGGCCGTGTTCGCCCTGGCCCTGGTCTGGGCTCTGATGGCGGCCTCCGCGCAGATCCGGTGCGTGGACGCGGCGCGGGCGGGGGCGAGAGCGGCCGCCAGAGCGGAGCCACGGGCCGCGGCGGTGGCCGCCGCCCGCTCGGCAGCCCCGGTGGGCGCCAGGGTCTCTCTGGGCCGTACAGGCGATCTGTGGCGGGTGCGGGTGGAGGCGCCGACGCCGGGGCCGGGCGCCCTGGCCCTCACGCTCACCGCTGAGGCCGTCGCGTCGGCGGAGGACGCCGTGGATGCCCCGGACCCCGTAGAGGCCGCGAGAGACGGCTCTGGAGGCCCGCACACGGCCGGAGTGGCGCCATGACCGGGGACCGGGCCAGGGCCGGAGGCCGGGACCGGGGGTCGGCGACGGTGTGGGCGGCGGTGGCGGCGACCGCGCTGTGCGCCGTCTTCGCCCTGGTGCTCGCCATGGGTCAGGCGGTCGTCACCCGGCACCGGGCGGGCGGGGCGGCCGATCTGGCGGCCCTCGCCGCGGCGGACCACGCGCTCCTCGGGTCGGCGGATGCCTGCCGCAGAGCGGTCGAGGTGGCGGCGGCACAGGGATCGGAGGTGGTGCGGTGCGTGGTGAGCGGTGAGATCGCGGACGTGACGGCGCGGGCGGTCTTCGGGCCGTACGCCCCGACGGTCAGGGCACGGGCGGGACCACCGCTCCCGGTACCTCCGCCAGGTGCCGTGCCGGGTCTCGCGGACAGCCCTTAGGCCACGGTGGACGCGTCCGCATCCGCAACCACGCCCGCGACCGTGACCATGTCCGCAACCGAATCCGCTTCCGCCCGCGCGTCGGGGGCGGCGCTGAGGAGCTCGGTCAGCAGCCGTACGGCGCCTCGTTTGTGCAGCGGGTCGTTGCCGTTGCCGCACTTCGGGGACTGGATGCAGGACGGACAGCCGGCGTCGCACTCACAGGAGGCGATCGCCTCGCGGGTGGCCATGAGCCACTCCCGGGCTGTCCGGAAGGCCCGCTCCGCGAAGCCCGCGCCGCCGGGATGGCCGTCGTACACGAAGACCGTCGGCAGCAGCGTGTCCGGGTGGAGGGGCACGGACACTCCGCCGATGTCCCAGCGGTCGCAGGTCGCGAAGAGCGGCAGCATCCCGATCGAGGCGTGCTCGGCGGCGTGCAGCGCGCCGCCCAGCTGCTCCGGATTGACACGGGCCCGGTCGAGCTGGTCCTCGGTGACCGTCCACCACACGGCCCGGGTACGGAGCGTCCGTGGCGGCAGGTCGAGTTTGCTCTCGCCCAGTACCTCGCCGGTGATGAGCCGGCGGCGCAGAAAGGAGACGACCTGATTGGTGACTTCGACGGAGCCGTAGCAGAGGCGTCCTTCGCCCCACGGGATCTCCGTGTCGGTTTCGAGCACCGAGACGGCGGTGGTGTCGCGTGCGGTGGTGGAGTACGGCGGGTTCGCCTCCTCGACCAGGGCGACCGAGTCGGCCAGATCGAGCCGCTTCACCAGGTACGTACGGCCCTGGTGGAGGTGGACGGCGCCGTCGTGGACGGCGGTGTGGGAGGCGGCTTCGTCGACCGTGCCCAGCAGCCGTCCCGTCCCCGCCTCGACGATCTGGACGGGACTGCCGCCCTCGCCCCGGATGTCGGCGAGGTCGGCGGCCCGCTCGCGGCGGGTCCAGTACCAGCCGGAGCTGCGGCGCCGCAGCAGCCCCGCGGTCTCCAGCTGTGGGAGCAGATCGGGTACGGCGGGGCCGAAGAGTGTCAGATCGGCTTCGGTGAGTGGGAGCTCCGCGGCCGCCGCGCACAGGTGGGGGGCGAGGACATACGGGTTGTCGGGGTCGAGGACGGTGGACTCGACCGGCTGCTGGAACAGCGCCTCGGGGTGGTGGACGAGGAAGGTGTCCAGCGGATCGTCCCGCGCGACCAGGATGGCCAGCGCCCCCTGCCCGGAGCGGCCGGCCCGGCCCGCTTGCTGCCACAGGGAGGCGCGGGTGCCCGGATATCCGGCGATGACGACGGCGTCCAGGCCCGAGACGTCGATGCCGAGCTCCAGGGCGGTGGTCGCGGCGAGGCCGAGCAGCTCGCCGGAGTGCAGGGCGTTCTCCAGGGCGCGCCGTTCCTCAGGGAGGTAGCCGCCGCGGTAGGCGGCGACCCGGCGGGCCAGTGAGCGGTCCACCTCGGCCAGCCGCTCCTGGGCGATGACGGAGATGAGCTCGGCGCCGCGCCGGGAGCGTACGAAGGCGACCGTACGGACGCCCTGGACGGTCAGGTCGGTGAGGAGGTCGGCGGTCTCGGCGGTGGCGGTACGGCGGACGGGGGCGCCCTTCTCGCCGTGCAGATCGGTGAGCGGCGGCTCCCAGAGCGCGAAGACCAGTTCGCCGCGGGGTGAGGCGTCGTCGGCGACCTCGTGTACGGGCAGACCGGTGAGCCGGCCGGCGGACCGGGCCGGTTCCGCGGCCGTCGCCGAGGCGAGCAGGAAGACCGGATTCGCTCCGTAGCGGGCGCATACGCGGCGGAGTCGGCGCAGTACCTGCGCCACATGGGAGCCGAAGACGCCGCGATAGGTGTGGCACTCGTCGATGACGACATAGCGCAGGGCGCGCAGGAAGGAGGCCCAGCGGGGGTGGGACGGGAGTATCCCCCGGTGCAGCATGTCCGGATTGGTCAGCACGTAGTTGGCGTACTGCCGGACCCACTCCCGCTCCTCGACGGGGGTGTCACCGTCATAGACCGCGGGGCGCACGCGATTGCCGAGCGGGGCGGCCAGCGCTTTGACGGCGCGGCGCTGGTCGGCGGCGAGCGCCTTCGTCGGGGCGAGATAGAGCGCGGTGGTTCCCCGGCCGTTGGGCGCCTCGGAACCGTCGAGGAGGGTGGTCAGTACGGGGGCGAGATAGGCGAGGGACTTGCCCGAGGCGGTGCCGGTGGCGATCACGACGGACTCGCCGTCCAGGGCGTGCTCGGCGGCGGCCGCCTGGTGGGCCCACGGATGGTCGATACCGGCCCGCTGAATGGCGTTGATCACTTCCGGGCGGATGCGGTCGGGCCAGACGGCATGACGCCCCGTGCGCGGGGGCAGGTGCTCCGTATGGGTGATGCGCGCAGCACGGCCCGCCCCCGTGGCGAGCCGGTCCAGGACCGTACGGGGGGAGGGGCGGTTGCCCCCGCTCTCGGGGGGTCCACTGGGGCGGTGATTCCTGGCCATCGGCATCGAGTGTGTCACTGGCGTGACGGACAATGGTCTCAAGGCGTCGTGCATGACTGCTGGTAAGTGATTGAATGCCATCGCGGCTGGCGATACGTCCCCTGGCTCCGTCGGGGAGACCCGAGGGGCGACCGCTCGATAGCAAGGTGCTGGAGGATCCGTGGACCTGTCCCTGTCGACTCGCAATGTGTCCGGCCCTGGTGGCGACCGTACGGTCGTCGAGGTCGGTGGCGAGATTGATGTGTATACCGCGCCCAAGCTGCGCGAGCAGTTGGTCGAGTTGGTGAACGACGGCAGCTACCACCTGGTTGTCGACATGGAGGGTGTGGACTTCCTGGACTCGACCGGACTTGGCGTGCTCGTGGGTGGCCTGAAGCGTGTGCGCGCCCATGAGGGCTCGCTGCGTCTGGTCTGCAACCAGGAGCGCATTCTCAAGATCTTCCGGATCACCGGCCTCACCAAGGTGTTCCCGATCCACACCACGGTCGACGAGGCCGTAGCGGCCACCGACTGAGGTCGACCGCGTCTTCCGGAGGAGAGGGCAGAGGCACCGGGCGTGATGCCCGGCGCCCGCGCCCGTGAGTTTCCACGCTCGTACGTTCGAGGGGGATCGCATGGCCACCGTTGAACTCCGCTTCAGCGCCCAGCCCGAACATGTCAGAACGGCCCGTCTGGTGGCGGCCGCCGTGGCTCGCCGGGCAGGCGTCGATGAAGCTGTGTTGGACGAGGTCAGACTCGCGGTCGGTGAAGCGTGCAGCCGGGCGGTCGGGCTGCACCGCAGCCATGGCATCACCGCCCCGGTGAGAGTCGTGCTGAACGAGGAGGAGAAAGCCTTCTCCATCGAGGTGGGCGACGGCGTCACGGCCGCCGGCGGTGCCGCCGACGGCGAAGCCCGCGACGGCGCGGCGCCGGGTGATTCCCACGAGAGCGATGCCGAGGGCGAGGACGAGATGGGTCTCGCGGTCATCAGCGGGCTCGTCGACGATGTGGAAGTCACCTCGGGCGACGACGGTGGCGTCATCCGGATGAGCTGGCCGACGGCCTCGGCCGTCGCGCTGCCCTGACGGCGCTACCACCGGCCCTTTCGGGCAGCCGGCCGGGGAGCCGGTGATCCATTCTCAAGGAGGGCCCTGCTGAGCAGGGTCTTTCTATTTTCCATCGGATTATCGATCACCAATTAACGCGCTTATCCCATTACCCATTCCAAGGTCATTCGATAAGTCAAGGTCAATTGCATGTGGCGTGCTCTGTTTTGATCGGGTTCCGCTCCCTACAATCCGTCCATCTTGAACGCTGAGCGTCAAGGAGGACGAATGGCGGGGCACTTCCAACCACAACTGTCCGAGCACCCCACTTCTCTCGCAGTCGCGATACTCACGGATGACAACCGCGTCATCGTGATCGTCATCGCGGTCGTCGCGCTGGCGGCGCTGTTCGTTGCCCAGCTGCTGGTGCGCCAGGTGCTGGCGGCCGGCGAGGGCACTGATTCGATGAAGGAGATCGCGGCCGCCGTACAGGAAGGCGCGAATGCCTATCTGGCACGGCAGCTGCGCACTCTCGGCGTATTCGCCGTCGTGGTGTTCTTCCTGTTGATGTTGTTGCCGGCCGACAACTGGTCACAACGCGCGGGACGTTCGCTGTTCTTCCTGGTGGGTGCGCTTTTCTCGGCGGCCACCGGTTACATCGGCATGCGTCTGGCCGTACGCAGCAATGTGCGGGTGGCGGCCGCCGCGCGTGAGGCGACACCGGCTGAGGGCGAGCCGGAGAAAGATCTCACGGCCGTTTCGCACAAAGCCATGAAGATCGCATTCCGTACGGGTGGCGTGGTCGGCATGTTCACGGTGGGCCTCGGTCTGCTCGGTGCCTCCTGCGTGGTCCTCGTCTACGCCGCCGACGCCCCCAAGGTGCTGGAGGGCTTCGGCCTCGGCGCCGCGCTGATCGCCATGTTCATGCGAGTCGGCGGCGGCATCTTCACCAAGGCGGCCGACGTCGGCGCCGACCTGGTCGGCAAGGTCGAACAGGGCATCCCCGAGGACGATCCACGCAACGCGGCGACGATCGCGGACAACGTGGGCGACAACGTCGGCGACTGCGCGGGCATGGCCGCCGACCTGTTCGAGTCGTACGCGGTGACGCTCGTCGCCGCGCTGATCCTCGGCACGGCGGCGTTCGGGGACTTCGGGCTGGCCTTCCCGCTGATCGTCCCCGCGATCGGGGTGATCACCGCGATGATCGGCATCTTCGCGGTCGCCCCGCGCCGCGCCGACCGCAGCGGGATGAGCGCCATCAACCGGGGCTTCTTCATCTCCGCGGTGATCTCGCTCGCGCTGGTGGCCGTGGCGTCCTTCGTCTACCTGCCGTCCTCGTACGCCGAGCTCGACGGGGTCACGGACCAGGCGATCCTGACGCACAGCGGTGACCCGAGGGTGCTCGCCCTGCTCGCGGTCGCCATCGGGATCGTGCTGGCGGCCCTGATCCAGCAGCTCACCGGCTACTTCACCGAGACCGGCCGGCGCCCGGTCAAGGACATCGGCAAATCCGCTCTGACCGGCCCCGCCACCGTCGTGCTGGCGGGGGTGGCCATCGGTCTGGAGTCCGCGGTCTACACGGCGCTGCTGATCGGTCTCGCGGTCTACGGGGCGTTTCTGCTCGGCGGTACGTCGATCATGCTCGCCCTCTTCGCGGTGGCCCTGGCGGGCACCGGTCTGCTCACCACCGTCGGCGTCATCGTGGCCATGGACACCTTCGGTCCCGTCTCCGACAACGCCCAGGGCATCGCCGAGATGTCCGGCGACGTCGAGGGCGCGGGCGCGCAGGTGCTCACCGACCTCGACGCCGTGGGGAACACCACGAAGGCCATCACGAAGGGCATCGCCATCGCCACGGCCGTACTCGCCGCGTCGGCGCTCTTCGGCTCGTACCGGGACGCCATCGCCACGGCCGTCGTGGATGTGGGGGCCAAGGCGGGCGAGCTGACGCTCAGTCTGGACATCTCGCAGCCCAACAACCTGGTCGGGCTGATCCTGGGCGCCGCGGTCGTCTTCCTCTTCTCGGGGCTGGCGATCAACGCGGTCTCGCGGTCGGCCGGTTCGGTGGTCTACGAGGTGCGCCGACAGTTCCGTGAGCACCCCGGGATCATGGATTACACCGAGAAGCCGGAGTACGGCCGGGTGGTCGACATCTGCACCAAGGACGCGCTGCGCGAGCTGGCCACCCCCGGACTGCTCGCCGTCCTCACCCCCATCGCCGTCGGCTTCTCGCTCGGCGTGGGCGCGCTCGGCTCTTTCCTGGCCGGCGCGATCGGTACGGGCACGCTGATGGCCGTCTTCCTCGCCAACTCGGGCGGTGCCTGGGACAACGCCAAGAAGCTCGTCGAGGACGGCCATCACGGCGGCAAGGGCAGTGAGGCCCACGCCGCGACGGTCATCGGGGACACCGTGGGAGACCCGTTCAAGGACACGGCGGGCCCCGCCATCAACCCGCTGCTCAAGGTGATGAACCTGGTGGCGCTGCTCATCGCCCCGGCGGTGGTGCAGTTCAGTTACGGAGCCGACGCCAGCGCCGGCGTCCGCGCGCTGGTGGCGGTGCTCGCCCTCGCCGTCATCATCGGCGCGGTCTATGTCTCCAAACGGCGCTCGGTCACCGTGGACGACGGAGGTGAGGGCGGCGGCGGCGGTTCCGGCGGCGGGAGCGAGAAGTCGCCCGACCCGGTGGCGGCCTCCTGACAGCTGCGGAATGTCCAGGAGCGGGCGGGTGGCGCGGAGTGACGCGCCGCTCGCCCGCTCGCGTCGGCCATGGAAGGCGTACGCCCGGCGTGAGGTGTCTCTCCCTTGGTGTAAATGGTTGAAAAAAGGTATTAACGGGACGTTCGGTACACGGTTGTCGCCCACTTGGCGTGTATGTTCCGGGGCCGAGAGCCTTGGAAGGGACCCATCCGGTGAACAAGAAGCTTGTGGCCGCGCTGTCCGGCGGTGCGGTGCTGCTCATGGCGCTGTCCGGCTGCAGTGGTGATGACAGCGACGAAAAGGTGAACGCCTGGGCCAAGAAGGTCTGTGACCAGGTTCAGCCTCAGCTGACGAATATCGCGAACTCCAACACCTCCATCCAGCAGGCGACCTCCGACAGCAGCAAGCCCGCTGATGTCCAGAAGGCCGATTCGGCCGCCTTCCAGTCCATCTCCGACGCCTACAAGGCGCTGGGCTCCGCCGTGGACGGCGCGGGCGCCCCGCCCATCACGGACGGCGAGAAGACCCAGCAGGAGGCCGTCAAGGAACTCAACGCCACCGCGACGGCGTACGCGGGTCTCAAGACGAAGGTCGACGCGCTCAACATCAAGGACCAGGCGGACTTCGCCGACGGCCTCAAGGGTGTCGCCGACGAGCTGGACAAGCTCGGCAAGAGCGGTGACCAGGCGCTCCAGAAGCTTCAGTCCGGGGATGTCGGCAAGGCGATGGCGAAGCAGGCCGGCTGCCAGAGGCCGCCGGCGACGGCCGGCGGGACCGCCTCCCCGGCGGCCGGGTCGTAACCCACGGCATCGGCTCCTGGACGCCCTCAGGCGCTTCAGGCCGCTCCGGAACGCGCTCGCACGCGGCCCGCGGCCCGGTCCCCCCCGAACGGAGGGTCCGGGCCGCGGGCCGTTGTCAGTGGCAGCCGCCACAATGAGGGGGTGAGTACGACCAGCCTTCCCGCGCCCGACCACTCGCCCCGACTCCGTGCGGCCCTGCTCGCCGCCGACTTCACCGCCGACGGCCTGCTCGACCTGCTCGGCGCACCCGCCTATGCCGCGCTGGCTCGCAGCGAGACCGTGCCCGCGCTCCGCGCCACCCCCGGCGACACCCCGCTCGAAACGCTCGTACGGCTCTTCCTGCTCCAGCGTGCCGTCCCCGAGGAGCGCGCGGCGGCCGCCCTGCCGCTGGACGAGGCGCTGGCCGACGGCTGGGTCGCACAGGACGGTGACGACATCCACGCGACGGTGGATGTGCGGCCGTACAGCGGGCCCGAGGGGCAGGACTGGTTCATCGTCTCCGACCTGGGCTGCGCGGTCGGCGGTGCCTCGGGCGCGGGCGGCCATGACGAGGGGGTGGTGCTCGGCGTCGGCGGCGCCTCGACGACCCTGGCCGGGATCACCGTACGTACACCGGTCGGGAGCGCGCTCGATCTCGGCACCGGCTCCGGTATCCAGGCGCTGCACGCCGCCCAGCACGCCACCCGCGTCACGGCCACCGACCTCAACCCCCGGGCGCTCGGCTTCACGCGGCTGACCCTGGCCCTCTCCGGCGCCGCCGCCGCCGCGCTGCGCGAGGGCTCGCTCTTCGAGCCGGTCGCGGACGAGACGTACGACCTGATCGTCTCGAACCCGCCGTTCGTCATCTCGCCCGGAGCCCGGCTCACCTACCGCGACGGCGGGATGGGCGGGGACGATCTGTGCCGCACGCTCGTTCAACAGGCCGGGGAGCGGCTGAACGACGGCGGGTTCGCGCACTTCCTCGCCAACTGGCAGCACGTGGAGGGGGAGGAGTGGCAGCAGCGGCTGCGCTCGTGGGTGCCGCACGGCTGCGACGCCTGGATCGTGCAGCGCGAAGTCCAGGACGTGACGCAGTACGCCGAGCTGTGGTTGCGCGACAGCGGTGACCACAGGACCGACCCGGAGGAGTACACCGCGCGGTACGAAGCGTGGCTGGACGAGTTCGAGGCCCGTAAGACCAAGGCCGTCGGCTTCGGCTGGATCACGCTCAGGAAGACGAGGGCGGCCGGAGAGCCGTCGATCGTCGTGGAGGAGTGGCCGCATCCGGTGGAGCAGCCACTCGGCGAGACCGTACGGGCCCACTTCGAGCGCCAGGACTATCTGCGGACGCACGACGACGCGGCGCTCCTCGCCGGCCATTTCGTACTGGCGCCGGAGGTGGTCCAGGAGCAGGTGGGACTGCCGGGCGCCGAGGACCCGGAGCATGTGGTGCTCCGTCAGCACCGCGGTATGCGCCGGGCCACGGAGGTCGACGCGGTCGGGGCCGGTTTCGCGGGGGTCTGTGACGGGACCCTGAGCGCGGGACGGATCCTGGACGCGATCGGTCAGCTGATGGGGGAGGACCCGGTGCTGCTTCGGGACCGTACGCCGCAGGCGATCCGGCTGCTGGTGGAGGAGGGATTCCTGGAACCGGCGCCCGCGGCCCGATGACGCTGCTTCGGGACGACGGTGCTCGGCCGTCGGCTGTCGGCCGCCTGGCACCCGGCCTCGGCGTGCGGGTGAAAGCGTGCCGCGTTCACCCGGAATTCGCGCGGGTGACGTCCCGGGGTGCCAGCCTCGGCGCCTGAGACCTCGGCGCCCTGGAGCGGGTGCCCACGGAGTGAGCGGGGTACGGGCATGGAAAGTGGGCCGGCGATCTTCGCGGGGACGGCGTTCACGCTGTTCGGCGGCGCGCTGCTGCTATGGACGGGGGCGCGCCTGCTGCACCGCGCACCGGTGGCCCACGGCGTACGGCCTGCGGCGTCCATCACGCTCGCGACACTCTCCGGCGTGGTCTTTCTCGCGCTCGGCGTGTGGTGCTTCGGTCGTATCTGAGGGCTCCCGACGTGTCCGGGCCCGGTTTCGGGAAGCCGGACCGGAACCTCCGGCCATGATCGACAAAGGCCTCTGTGCGGCTCCGGCAGGCCGCCGGACCTGCGCCGGACGCGCCGAGGGACCTTGATCCGGAACTGTCGCCGCGTACCCCGGCGGAATCACTGCCTCCGCGTTCCGACGCGACGAGCCCGGGGGTCCGGGCGGCAGGAATGACTGGAGTCGGGTTACCGTTCGAGTGGCCGTTGCGGGCTTTCGCCGTTTGACACGGGGGCGGGTTGTACCGTCACACTCCGCAGCGAAGCAGCGTCACCGCTGGGCCGTACCGGGCCCCGCCAAGGCGTACTGCCGTACTGCCGTACGGGCCCACCGAGCGTCGACCGGAGAGAAGAGCGAAGTTGTCCCCGACCAGCGAGACCGCACACGGCGGCCGCCGACTCGTCATCGTCGAGTCGCCTGCCAAGGCGAAGACGATCAAGGGCTACCTCGGCCCTGGCTATGTCGTCGAGGCGAGCGTCGGGCACATCCGCGACCTCCCGAACGGCGCCGCCGAGGTGCCCGAGAAGTACACCGGCGAGGTGCGCCGCCTCGGCGTGGACGTCGAGCATGACTTCCAGCCGATCTACGTCGTCAACGCCGATAAGAAGGCCCAGGTCAGAAAGCTCAAGGAGCTGCTGGCCGAATCCGACGAGCTCTACCTCGCCACCGATGAGGACCGCGAGGGCGAGGCCATCGCGTGGCACCTCCAGGAAGTCCTGAAGCCCAAGGTCCCGGTCCACCGGATGGTCTTCCACGAGATCACCAAGGACGCGATCCGGGCCGCCGTCGCCAATCCGCGCGAGCTGAACACGCGCATGGTCGACGCCCAGGAGACCCGCCGCATCCTCGACCGCCTCTACGGCTACGAGGTCTCGCCGGTTCTGTGGAAGAAGGTCATGCGCGGCCTCTCGGCGGGCCGGGTCCAGTCCGTCGCCACCCGGCTCGTCGTCGAGCGCGAGCGCGAGCGCATCGCCTTCCGTTCCGCCGAGTACTGGGACCTGACCGGCACGTTCTCCACCGGCCGCGCCGGTGACGCCTCCGACCCGTCCTCGCTGGTCGCCCGGCTGAACTCGGTCGACGGCCGGCGCGTCGCCCAGGGCCGTGACTTCGGTCCGGACGGCCGGCTCAAGTCCGACCAGGTGCTGCATCTGGACGAGGCCAACGCGCGGGCGCTCGCCGCCGCCCTGGCGAACTCCTCCTTCTCCGTGCGCTCGGTCGAGTCCAAGCCGTACCGCCGCTCCCCGTACGCCCCCTTCCGTACGACGACCCTCCAGCAGGAGGCCTCGCGCAAGCTGGGCTTCGGGGCGAAGTCGACGATGCAGGTCGCGCAGAAGCTGTACGAGAACGGCTTCATCACTTATATGCGTACGGACTCGACAACCCTCTCGGACACCGCCATCTCGGCGGCCCGTGCGCAGGTCACGCAGTTGTACGGGGCGAGCTATCTGCCGGACAAGCCGCGAACGTACGCGGGCAAGGTCAAGAACGCGCAGGAGGCGCACGAGGCGATCCGTCCCTCGGGCGACCGCTTCCGTACCCCCGCGGAGACCGGGCTGACCGGCGATCAGTTCAAGCTCTACGAGCTGATCTGGAAGCGGACCGTCGCCTCGCAGATGAAGGACGCGGTCGGCAACAGCGTCACCGTCAAGATCGGTGGCAGGTCGACCGACGGCCGGGACGCGGAATTCTCCGCCTCCGGCAAGACGATCACGTTCCACGGCTTCATGAAGGCGTACGTCGAGGGCGCGGACGACCCGAACGCGGAGCTGGACGACCGCGAGCGCCGGCTGCCGCAGGTCGCGGAGGGCGACGCACTCTCCGCCGAGGAGCTCTCGGTGGACGGCCACGCGACGAAGCCGCCGGCCCGGTACACCGAAGCCTCGCTGGTCAAGGAGCTGGAAGAGCGCGAGATCGGCCGTCCGTCGACCTACGCCTCGATCATCGGCACCATCCTCGACCGCGGCTATGTGTTCAAAAAGGGCACGGCGCTCGTCCCGTCCTTCCTCTCCTTCGCCGTGGTCAACCTGCTGGAGACGCACTTCGGCCGGCTGGTCGACTACGACTTCACGGCCAAGATGGAGGACGACCTCGACCGCATCGCGCAGGGCGAGGCCCAGGCCGTGCCGTGGCTGCGGCGCTTCTACTTCGGCGAGGGCGACGACAACGCGGGGGTCGCGTCGGGCGCCGGGAACGGCGACGGCGACCACCTCGGCGGCCTCAAGGAACTGGTCACGGACCTCGGCGCGATCGACGCCCGGGAGATCTCCTCGTTCCCCGTCGGCGACGGGATCATGCTGCGCGTCGGGCGGTACGGCCCGTATGTCGAGCGTGGCGAGAAGGACGAGGAGGGCCACCAGCGCGCCGATGTGCCGGAGGACCTGGCGCCCGACGAGCTGACGGTCGAGTACGCCGAGGAACTGCTGGCCAAGCCGAGCGGTGACTTCGAGCTGGGCGCGGACCCGGAGACCGGCCACCAGATCGTGGCGAAGGATGGCCGTTACGGACCGTACGTCACCGAGATCCTGCCGGACGGCACCCCGAAGACCGGCAAGAACGCGGTCAAGCCGCGCACCGCCTCGCTCTTCAAGTCCATGTCCCTGGACACGGTCACGCTCGCCGACGCCCTCAAGCTGATGTCGCTGCCGCGAGTGGTCGGCACGGACGCCGAGGGCGTCGAGATCACCGCGCAGAACGGCAGGTACGGCCCGTACCTGAAGAAGGGCACGGACTCGCGGTCGCTGGAGAACGAGGACCAGCTCTTCAACATCACGCGGGAAGAGGCGCTAGCGATCTACGCCCAGCCCAAGCAGCGGGGCCGCGCCGCGGCCAAACCGCCGCTGAAGGAGCTGGGTACGGACCCGGTGAGCGAGCGGCCGGTCGTGGTGAAGGACGGGCGGTTCGGCCCGTACGTCACGGACGGCGAGACGAACGCGACGCTGCGGACCGACGACAGCGTCGAGACGATCACTCCGGAGCGGGGTTACGAACTGCTCGCGGAGAAGCGCGCGAAGGGGCCAGCCAAGAAGACCGCGAAGAAGGCGGTGAAGAAGGCTCCGGCGAAGAAGGCCCCCGCCAAGAAGGCGACGACGGCGAAGAAGGCGGCCGCGAAGACGACGACCGCCACGACGGCGGCGAAGAAGACGACGGCGAAGAAGACGGCCGCGAAGTCGTCGGCGGCGTCGGCATCGTCGGCGAAGTCGGACGAATAGGCAGCTGGGTTGAGGTAGTCGAGTCGCGGGGACGGAGGCGGCGGCGCGGAGACTTCTCCACTTCCCCGTTCTCTGTTCGGATGGGGCTCCAGGGTTGTCACCGGCTCCCGATAGGCTGGGCGGATGACGCGAGCCGAGCAGCCAACGGTCGTGAGCCCCACCTCCGACTCCGACGCACTTGCCGCAGACTCACGAGAGCGCGCCGTACGATCTCTGTTGCGCCTTCCACCGCTGCGGCGGCTTTGGGGTGCCCAGTTCGTCGGCGGGATCGGCGACGTACTCGCCGTACTCGTGCTTCTGCTGTTGTCGTTGCAGGCGGCGATCGCCGAGGGCTCGTTCGGTGCTGGATACCGGGGTGTGGCGTTCGCCGTCGCCGCCGTGTTCGGGGCCCGGGTTCTGGCCACGCTGCTGTTCGGGGCGGTGCTCCTCGGGCCGCTGACGGCGCTGATCGCGCCCAGCGGCGGGGCCGGGGCCAAGACCAAGAACAAGACCACGAAGACGGCGGACGCGGCCGGCGTCGCCGGAGGCTCTGAGACGCCTGGTGTGCCCGGGGTGCCTGAGGCATCGGGGGCCACGGCGGTCAAGCCTGCCACGTCCGGCGCGGGCACAGCGGGCCAGTCCGCGAAGCCCGCGCGGGACGGCGGCCCGCTGGACCGTCGCTGGACGATGATCGTCGCGGACGTACTGCGCCTCGCGCTCCTCATCGTCGCGCCGTTGTGGCTCGACTGGACCCCCGACCGCGCCCTGCCGATCCTCCTCAGCACGGTCTTCGTCGTCGGTGTCGCCGAGCGTTTCTGGACGGTCGCCAAGGAGAGCGCGGCTCCGGCCCTGCTGCCGGCTCCGCCGCTGGAGGGCGCCGCGGTACGCCCGCTGCCCGACCACCTCGACGCGCTGCGCCGACTGTCCCTCCGTACGTCCTTCGCCGCCGTTCCCGCCGCCGCCGCGGTCCTGCTCGTCGCCACACTGATCGGCAATCTGCTGGGCACGGGCATCGAGTGGTTCTCGCTGCATCAGGCGGCCCTCGGCTCGTATGTCGCGGCCGGGCTGTTCGCCGCGTCGGTCTCGACCCTCTACTTCCTCGAACTGCCCGACGGCCATACGCCTCGCCCACGTTCCCCGCTCGAAGGGCTGCGCCGGTCCGTTCGCGGCGCGAGCGGCAAGGGATCCGGCGGCAGCGGCGGCCAGGACAGCGGCCAGGACAAGGGGCGTACGGGCGCGGTGCCGCTGTTCGTCCTCGCGTGCGGCACGCTCGCCGGTGCTGTCGCCGCCGCCGTGGGTGTCGCCATACTCCAGGCCAAGGACCTCGGAGGCGGTCCCGCGGCCTTCGCCCTCCTCGTCCTCGCCCTGACCGGCGGTACGGGGCTGGGCATCCGCGGCGCCGCGAAGGTGCTGCCCGCGCTGTCCCGTCGCCGGCTGTTCGCGCTGGCGATCGCGGTCACGGGTATCGCGCTGCTCGTCATGGGCCTCGTTCCGGACATGGCGACCGTGCTGTTCCTGGCGGTGCTCGCGGGCTTCACGGCCGGTGTCGCGGCGAATACTGGACACACCCTTATCGACCTGGAGACGGAGGAGTACCGTCGTAGTCAGGTCACCGATCACCTACAGGCTGTAGTCAGGGTCTTTGTGGGGCTCGGCGTGGTCATCGCCCCCCTCGTCGCGGCGGCCATCGGCCCGCACCGCCTCTCCGGTGGCAACTTCGTCTTCGCGCACGACGGAGGGGCCTTCACGCTGATACTGGTCGGCGCGCTGCTGCTGCCCGTGGCGGCCGTCGTCCTCGCCAAGACGGACGACCGGTCCGGTGTGCCGCTGCGTCGCGATCTGCGTGACGCGCTGCGCGGCGGTGCCGACCCGGCGCAGGCCCCGGCGGCGACCGGCTTCTTCCTCGCGATAGAAGGCGGCGACGGCGCCGGAAAGTCGACTCAGGTCGAGGCACTCGCCGACTGGATCAGGGCCAAGGGCCATGAAGTGGTGGTCACGCGCGAGCCGGGTGCCACCCCGGTGGGCAAGCGGCTGCGCTCGATCCTGCTGGATGTGTCGAGTGCCGGTCTGTCGAACCGCGCCGAAGCACTGCTGTACGCCGCCGACCGGGCCGAGCACGTCGATTCGGTCGTCCGTCCGGCGCTGGAGCGCGGCGCGATCGTCATCTCCGACCGCTACATCGACTCGTCCGTGGCCTACCAGGGCGCGGGCCGTGATCTTTCGCCGACCGAGATCGCCCGTATCTCGCGCTGGGCGACGGACGGGCTCGTACCGCATCTGACAGTGCTGCTCGACGTCTCCCCGGAGACGGCGCGCGAGCGGTTCACGGAGGCGCCGGACCGGCTGGAGTCCGAGCCCGCGGAGTTCCATCAGCGGGTACGGTCCGGCTTCCTCACCCTCGCCGCCGCCGATCCCACCCGCTATCTGGTGGTGGACGGCGGCCAGGAGCCGGAGGCGGTCACCACGGTCGTACGGCACCGGCTCGACCAGATGCTGCCGCTCTCCGAGGCCGAGGTGAAGGCCCAGGAAGAGGCGCGGAAGGCGGCCATCGAGGAAGCCCGCCGCAGGGCGGAGGAAGAGGCCGCGCGCAAGGCGGAGGAGGAGCGGCTGGAGCGCGAGCGCCAGGCGCAGCTCGCCAAGCTCCGTGCCGAGGAGGAGGAGCGCAAGCGCCGCGAGCTGGAGGAGGCGCGGCAGCGCGAGGCCGAGCGGCAGGCGGAGGAGGCCAGGCAGCGCGCGGAGGAGGCGCGTAAGAAGGCCGAGGAGGAGCGGCAGCGGCGCGAGGCCGAGGAGCGGGCGTACGAGGCGGAGCAGGCGCGCCTCAGGCGGCAGGCTCAGGAAGAGGCCAGGCTCCGGGCGGAGGCGGAGGAGCGCCGCCGCGAAAAGCAGCGCAAGGCGGAGGAGGCGCTGCTCCGGGCCGAGGAGGCGCGGCGGCTGGCGGAGGAGTCGGCGGACGCGGCGGCTTCGGCGGCGGCCCCGGCGGCCCCGGGGGTCTCTCCGAACGAGATCACGGTCCCCACGCGTCTCGTCAAGAAGCCGGAGGTCGCGCCGGACGAGGTGACGCAGGAGGTTCCGGCGGTACGTCCGGCGGATCCGGACGAGACGGCCGTCATTCCGCAGGTGCCGGATCCGGATCGGCCCGCTGACCGGGGTGAACGAAGTGACCGGGGTGACCGGGGTGACCGGGGCGAGCGTACGGACCGAGGTGAGCGCACGGACCGGGCGGATCGTGCGGACCGGGCGGTTGACGAGACGACGGCGCTCCGGCCGGTACGGGACGACGGGCACGGCGACGCGCGGGGTACGGGTGACTCGGGGGGCAGCCGGGACGCTCGCGCGGCCGACGAGACCGCCGTATTCCCGCCCGCACAGAACGCCGGTCCGGCCGACCGGGTGCCGCGGGGCTTCTTCCGGGAGGACGCGCCGCCGTCGCCCGCCGAGGGCGGCAACGAGCGCACGCGAGAGCTGCCGCAGGTCAACCCGGAGGCGCATCCGGAGGGTGGTCAGGGACGTACGCCCGAGCGCCCGCGCCGGCGCTCCGACTGGGCGGAGGAGACTCCGCTGGACGACCTTCCCAGCCTGGCGGACGAACTGCTCGGCCCGCACGACGACGGCGACGACCGCGACGGCAGGCGCCGCAGCTAGGGACTGTCGGACTCCGGTCCGGGCCTTCGGACCCGGGCCGGAGTCGTCAGACCCGGGCCGGAATCTCGGACCCGGGCCGGATTGTCAGACCTCGGCCCCACAATGGGATCCGGCGCTCGCGCAGGTGGGACCGCACATGGCATGGAGGTGGTGACGGCGCATGACCGTATGGGACGACCTGGTCGGACAGGACCGCGTTCGGACGACGCTCGCCGCCGCCGCTCGTGACGCGGACGCGCGGGTGACCGCCGAGGCCGCGGGCACCGAGCCGCCGGAGGCGTCGAAGATGACGCACGCCTGGCTGTTCACCGGGCCGCCCGGTTCGGGCCGGTCCACCGCGGCCCGCGCCTTCGCCGCCGCCCTGCAGTGCACGAGCCCGGACCGGGCGCTCGGCGGTGAGCCGGGCTGCGGGTTCTGTGACGGCTGCCATACGAGCCTGATCGGTACGCACGCCGATGTGGACATCATCCGCACCGATCTGCTGTCGATCGGCGTGAAGGAAACCCGTGAGCTGGTCCGCCGCGCCCAGCTCTCGCCGGCCGGCGGACGCTGGCAGGTCAATGTGCTGGAGGACGCCGACCGCCTCACCGAGGGCGCGGGGAACGTCCTGCTCAAGGGGGTGGAGGAGCCTGCCCCCCGTACGGTCTGGCTGCTCTGCGCGCCCTCCCTGGAGGACGTCCTGCCCACGATTCGTTCGCGCTGCCGCCACCTCGTGCTGCGTACTCCGCCCGTGGAGGCCGTCGCCGATGTCCTGATCCGGCGCGACGGTATCGAGCCCGAGGCCGCCCATGCCGCCGCCAACGCCACCCAGGGACATATCGGCCGGGCCCGCCGTCTTGCCACCGACGAACGGGCGCGGGCCCGTCGCGCCACCGTCCTCAAGATGCCGCTGCGGGTGGACGACATCGGAGGCTGCCTCAGGGCGGCACAGGAGCTGATCGACGCCGCCACGGAGGACGCCAAGCAGGTCGCAGAAGACGTCGACGTCAAAGAGACCGAGGACATGAAGGCGGCGCTCGGTGCCTCGGCGGGCGGCCGGATGCCCCGGGGCACGGCGGGCGTGATGAAGGAGCTGGCCGACCGCCAGAAGCGCCGTTCCACCCGTACGCAGCGGGACAGTCTGGATCTGGCCCTCAGCGATCTGACCGGCTTCTACCGCGATGTGCTGGCCATCCAGCTGAGCTCGCGCGTCGCCCTCGCCAATGGGGACGTACGGGACGCGCTGGACCGGGTGGCCCGTGCCTCGACGCCCGAACGGACCCTGCGCCGGATAGAGGCGATCGTCGCCTGCCGCCAGGCTCTGGACCGTAATGTGGCGCCGCTGCTGGCGGTGGAGGCGATGGCGGTCTCGCTGCGGGCGGGCTGACGGCACGGGGCCGCGGACAGCCTGGCCGTACGGGGCACGGACAGCCTGACCGTCCGAGCGGGCCGATTGCCGGAGAAGGCGGAGACGCCGGAGACGCCGGAGAAGGCGGGGAATCGGGAATCCGGAGAATCCGGGGGGATCACCCGTACGAGCATCGACAGGCGGCGTACGCGATTCGGCGGCTAGGCTCCCTGAATGGACACCAGGCGCCTGTTCCGTCTCACCGCCACCGCGTTCGTGGCGGCCGGTCTGCTGATCTCCGGCTGCAGCTCCGGCAGTTCTTCGTCGGAGGCATCGACTTCGGATGCGGACGCGGGCTCCGGCGCGGTGTCCATCGATCCCGCCACGCTGAAGAAGTACTACGAGCAGAAGCTCAAGTGGCGCGCGTGCGGAGTCCCCGGTTTCGAGTGCGCCACGATGAAGGCCCCGCTCGACTACACGAAGCCGGACGGTACCCAGATCGATCTGGCCGTCTCCCGCAAGAAGGCCACAGGACCCGGCAAGCGCCTCGGCTCCCTCATGGTCAACCCGGGCGGCCCCGGCGGCTCGGCCATCGGCTACCTCCAGGCGTACGCGGGCATCGGCTACCCGGCCCAGGTCCGCGCCCAGTACGACATGGCGGCCATCGACCCGCGCGGCGTCGCGCGCAGCGAGCCGGTCGAATGCCTCACGGGCAAGGAGATGGACGCGTACACCCAGGTCGATCAGACGCCCGACGACCAGGCCGAGACCGCGAAGCTGGCCGCGTCCTTCAAGAAGTTCGCCCAGGGCTGCGAGAAGCGCTCCGGCACGATCCTCCCGCATGTGTCCACGGTCGAGGCGGCCCGTGACATGGACATCTTCCGTACCGCATTGGGCGACCAGAAGCTCTCGTACGTCGGGGCGTCGTACGGAACCTTCCTCGGCGCGACATACGCCGAGCTGTTCCCGAAGCGCACCGGCCGCCTCGTCCTCGACGGCGCGATGGACCCGTCCCTCCCCGCCCGTGAACTGAACCGCGACCAGACTGCGGGCTTCGAGACCGCCTTCCGGTCCTTCGCCGAGGACTGCGTCAAACAGCCCGACTGCCCCCTGGGCACGAAGTCCGTGGCCGACGTCTCGAACCGTATGAAGACCTTCTTCACCGCACTGGACGCCAAACCTGTCCCGACAGGCGAGAGCCGCCCCCTGAGCGAGTCCCTCGGCACGACCGGCGTGATCGCCGCGATGTACGACGAGTCCGCCTGGCCCCAGCTCCGCCAGGCCCTCGCCGACGCCATGAAGGGCGACGGCGCGGCCCTGCTCTCCCTCGCCGACTCGTACTACGAGCGCGACAGCGAGGGCTCGTACGCCAACCTGATGTACGCCAACTCCGCCGTGAACTGCCTGGACCTCCCGTCGGCCTTCAACGGCCCCGAAGAGGTCACCCAAGCGCTCCCCTCCTTCGAACAGGCCTCCCCGGTCTTCGGTAAGGGTCTGGCCTGGGCCTCCCTGAACTGCACTTACTGGCCCACCAAGGCCACCGGCACCCCGCACCGCATCGAGGCGAAGGGCGCGGCCCCGATCGTCGTGGTCGGCACCACCCGAGACCCGGCGACCCCGTACAAGTGGGCCCAGTCCCTGGCCGCCCAGCTCTCCTCCGGCAGGCTCCTCACCTACAACGGCGACGGCCACACGGCGTACGGCCGCGGCAGCGACTGCATCGACACGGCGATCAACACCTACCTCCTGGAGGGCACGCCCCCGACGGACGGCAAGAAGTGCTCCTGACCTGCGGAAAGACCCCCGCAGGAGGGGTGTGCGGAGCACCCTCCAAAACTGTGTAGACTTTGGCGTGCTGCTGATCGCACCATGGTGCGGAAGGCGCGCCGCCTTAGCTCAGTTGGCCAGAGCAACGCACTCGTAATGCGTAGGTCTCGGGTTCGAATCCCGAAGGCGGCTCCGGAAAACCCTGGGACTCACTCGCCGTGACCTGGGGTTTTTCCTTTTTCGGGGCATGACGCGTCACGCGGCCGGGGTGCCGCGAGACGGCTTGCGTGAGCGATGCGTGAGCGGAGCGGTCCGGTGCCCTACTTCTTGGGCTTCTTCCGGTTGCCCTTCTTCTTGGTCCTGGCCTCGGCTTTTGCCTTGTCCTTGGCCTTCTTGGCGGCCTTACGGGCCTCCTCCGCCGCGGTCTTGCGCTGAAGCGGGACCAGTTTGGCGGTGGCCTCGGCCGCGTTCTTGCCGACCTGTGGCAGGACGCTCTGGTAAATGTCCCGCGTAATGCGGGTGTCGCTGTGCCCGAGCGTGTCCGACACGATCTTCACGTCGATGCCGGCGGCGAGCATGAGCGTGGCCGCGCCGTGCCGGAGGTCGTGCAGCCGGATCGGCGGGAGTCCGGAGGCGGCGACGAGGCGCTCGAAGAGGTCGGTCACCTTTCCGGGATGGAGCCAGGAGCCGTCTTCCTGGGTGAAGACCATGCCGGTCTCGACCCAGGCCGTTCCCCACTCCTCGCGGTCCGCGTCCTGCTGTTCGCGGTGCCGCTTCAGGACGTTGACGGTGTCGTCGTCGAGCGCGACCACGCGGAAGCCGCTGTCCGTCTTGGGTTCGGAGGTCTCGACCTCCCACCCGTCCTGGACGAGCTGGGCGGAGACGGTCAGGGAGTGGTCGTCGAGGTTGGTCTCCGACCAGGGCTGCGCGCATGCCTCGCCCCGCCGCAGGCCGCGGAAGGCGATCAGGTGCCACATCGCGTACAGCCGGTCCTCCGCGAGGAAGTCGAGGAACGCGCCGGTCTGTTCGGGCGTCCAGACCATGACGGGGGAGGGCTTCTCGCCCGTCTGCTCCCACCTGGCGACCCGTGCGTCGGTCCACACCAGGGCCTTCGGCTTGCGCACGGGGTCGAGCTCGACGTGTGCTGCCGGGTTGAAGGTGAGGATCTGCTGGCCGATCGCGTCGTTCAGCGCAGACCGCAGCGTGGCCTTGATACGCAGCCGGGTAGCCGGACCGGTCACACGCCGGAACGGGGGCATGGCGTCGATCGCCGTCTTCATCACCTTGCGGTGGGCACGGTTGTCCGTGCCCTTCCACGCCACGGTGGCCAACTCCTGGACCGCGGCCCGGCGCTGGGCGTTCTGCTCCAGGATCTCGGCATTGGCGTCGGCGATGGCGGTGAACATGTCGCTGAGGTGGCTCACGCGCAGCCGATCGAGACGGTGGTGGCCGATCCGGGGCTTCAGATGGAACCGGATATCGGTCTCGTAGCGGCTGAGTCCCGACTTGCGGATGCGCTTGCCGTCGAGCCATCGGTCGAGCCACTCGCTGACGGTCAGGCGGCCGATCAGGTCCTGACCGGACTTCAGGCGCCGTCGGGTCTCCTCGACATCGGGCAGTGGCGACTTCTCGTCGCCGACCTCCTCCAGCATGGCCGCGATCTGTGCCATGCCCTCGGGGTCGTCGGTGTCGGCGAGGCCGAGCAGGGCGCGTATGTGGTCGAGGTCGGCCTGGGCCGCCTTGAGGGAGTCGTAGCCGGCGCGGCTGAAGGAGCGGCGGGTGCCGTCTTCTCGGGGCGGGAGTTCCTGGCGTATGGAGTACGAGCCGTGCTTGCGGCTGGAGAGCTTCGGGCACTGCTTACCGAGCGGCTTACCGGTGTGGGCGTCGCGGCAGTAGCAGCGGCGGTGGGTGGAGCCCTTCAAAGATCATTCTCCTCTGTGGTGTCGCCGACGGGTGGGTCGACGTCGGCGAGTTCGGGTGGCAGGTGCGGTGGTGTGCCGCCGTCTTCGCGGATGAAGGCGCGGGCGCTGCGGAGCCGGTACTTGGCTTCCCACACCCTTTCGGCGTAGTCGGCTTGGGCGAGGACGGCTTCCTCGCGTTCGGCCTGGTTGGGTGCCGTCTCGGCTTTCCAGCGCTCGTGCTTCTCGCCCTTCAGGGCGGCCAGGGCGGCGCGCTGGTGGCGGACGTGGGCGCGGAAGGAGCGGAGCATGTCGTCTTCCATGCCGAAGTCCTCGCTGTCGCCGGTGAACCAGCGCATGGCGTCCCATGTCGGGTCGGAGTGCTGAAGGGGCAGGCGCTGGACTCGGTCGACGTAGCCGACGGGGTAGAGCAGGCAGATGGGGTAGGTCCGCAGGGCTTCGGCGAGGACGAGGACGTCGACCAGGGGCAGGCTGGCGCGGCGGCCGGATTCCATGTTGGCGATCACGTTGCGCGGGATCGGGTGGCCGATCTCCGCGCAGCGGTCGGCCAGGTTCTGGGCGCTCATGCGCAACTCCTTCCTTCGTCTGCGGACCTCGGCGGCCACCGTGGCCATCACCTGATCCACCCACTCGGGGACGTCGTCCTCGTCATCACCAGGATCAAAACCGCGTTGTGTCATGAGGACACATTAGCTTCCCGATGATGGTTAGTGATCGCCTGGAGCCGGACGTGATGCCGCGTTCGCCGAGGGCTCACTCATGGACGGAGAAACTGGATGCGCGACAACGAGACCGCGGAGCAGCCCAAGGGCATGACGCGAGAAGAGTTGCTGGCCCTGCCCGCCGCCGTCGACCTGGACACCGGCAACCGGGCGCTGGGCTTGGGGCGAAGTAAGGGCTACGAGCTGGCCAAGCGCGGCCAGTACCCCTGCAAGGTCCTGCGCCTGGGCAAGGCGTACCGCGTCGTGACCGCCGACCTGTTGAACCTGCTCGGCCTGGCCGCATGACCGCCCGAGCCCATAGCAGACGCTTCTGCGCTGAGCTGACACAGAAACGCTGGACTGTGTCGGGGCGTGGACGTACTGTCCGTGTTCCCTCGCCCCGGCCCAGGAAGCGAGAAAGCCCCCGGCGCGCCAACGCCGGAGGCTCCGCACACTCCACTGCCCGCATACCAACGAACGACCTGCGTGAGTCGGGCCTGCATGCCCGACGTCACCGGAAAAGGAGCTGCCCTGTGCAACCTACGACACCCGAGCCCTATTCCGCACCCGGCAAAGCGGCATGGCCGACGGTCGCCGTGCCCGGCCGGCCCGGCCACGCTCCCGAAGCCGCCCCGGCGGCCGAGGAGCGGGCGCCGGATACGGTCCCGGTGAATCAGCCCGCCGAGGAGGCGGTGCCGGACCCGGAGCCGACGTACGGCTCCGAGCTGCTGAGCGAACTGCGTTCCCAGATAGCCCAGTTCGTGATCCTGCCCTCCCAGCAGGCGCTACACGCGGTCACGCTGTGGGTCGCGGCGACGCACCTGCAGCCCGCGTGGCAACACGCCCCGCGCCTGGCGGTGGTCGGGCCGGCGAAGCGGTGCGGCAAGTCACGGCTCCTGGACGTGCTGACCGAAACGGTCCACGAGCCGATGCTCACCATCAACACCACCCCGGCGGCCATCTTCCGCTCCATCACCGACGAACCGCCCACCCTGCTGGTGGACGAGGCGGACACCATCTTCGGCACCCCGAAGATGGCGGAGAAGAACGAGGAGATGCGCGGCCTGCTCAACGCCGGCCACCAGCGCAACCGGTACGTCACCCGCGTCGTCGGCAACGACCACACGCCCCACAAGTTCTCCACCTTCGCCATGGCCGCGCTCGCGGGCATCGGCGACCTGCCCGACACGATCATGGACCGGTCTGTGGTCATCCGCATGCGCCGCCGGGCCGAGGGCGAGAGCGTCAAGCCCTTCCGCTCCCGCCGCGACACCCCCGCACTCCATGACCTGCGCGACCGCATCGCCGCATGGACACGGCCGCAGCTCGACAAGGCCGCCGACCGGGAACCGGCGATGCCGGTGGAGGACCGCGCCGCCGACACCTGGGAACCCCTGGTGATCATCGCCGACCTCGCCGCCGGCCCCTGGCCACGCCTCGCCCGCGCGGCGTGCGCGCAGATGGTCAAGGCCGAAGCGGCGGCCGAGGAGGACCACCCCAGCTCAGCGCGGATCCTGGCCGACATCCGCCGGGTCTTCGTCGCCCAGCGCGAGGTCGACAGCCTCTCCACGGACGAACTCCTGCACCACCTGCGCCAGGACCTGGAAAGCCCGTGGGCGGAGTGGGGTCGCAAGGGGCTGGGCCCGCGTGAGCTCGGCTCGCTGCTGCGCGACTTCGACATAAGGCCCGGCAACGTCCGCCTCGCCGACGGAACCCAGCGCAAGGGCTACACGCGCAACAAGTTCCTCGACGCATGGCGGCGCTACTGCCCGACCGTCCACCCGGTCGACACCGGCCCCGCGCGCAGCGAGGGCTGAGACCCACCCAGTCCCCGGTTGCCGTCCTTGCCGTCCCTGCCGTAATCCCGCAGGTCAAACGGCATGCAGGCAAGACGGCAACCGGGGCCAGGACGGCAACACGATCATGACCGACGTTGCCGTCCGCCGGGACGCCGCCCACATCCGTCTTGTGCCGTCCCGGACGTCCCCGCCGTATCACCGCAGGTCACAGTACATGCGGCCGGGACGGCAAGACGGATGCGATCCGTCCGTGGCCACCGAACCGCAGCACCCGCCGCCGGTGCGTGGCCCCAGGACGCGCCGGCGCCGCCAGGACGGAACACCGCCCCCCTGCCGTACCGGCCCTGACCTGCGCTTGCAACGGCCAAGACGGCAAAGACGGACCACGCCACCACCCCAGGAGAACCCCGCTTGACCACCCTCTCCACACCCACCCACCAGGACCATCGCCCTGGCGAAGGACGGCCGATGACGAGCAAGCAGGCCGCTGAGCGGTACGCGCTCGTCGCGGCGGGCGTTGTCATCGTGGCGCTCACCGCCGGCGGATTCTGGCTGTCGTACGCGCACCTCGCAGAGGTCGCCGGACAGCACGGCCTCAAGAACTCCCCGGTCCGCCAGTGGGCCTGGCCCGCGACCCTGGACGCCTTCATCGTCGCGGGTGAACTCCTCATGCTCCGTGCGGGTCTGCGCCGCGTCGCCGACGGCTGGGCCATCGCCCTCACCGCCACCGGATCGATCGGTTCCATCGCCCTCAACGTGGCCGGGGTCAACGGCACGGGCAACACCAGCGCCGTGCCCCTCCTCGACTACGTGGTCGCCGCGGTTCCCCCGACAGCCGCGCTGCTGGCCTTCGGCGTCTTGATGCGGCAGATCCACCAGCTCGTCGCCGACCCACCCGACGCCACCGAACGCCACAACGGTCTCCCGGAGCCAGCCGGACTCGACGTGGCGGACGGTCAGGCCGACGTGGCTCGGGGTTCTGCCGAGGTGGCGCAGGGCGCCGCCACTGTGACGGAAACCCCGCAGTCTTCCGCCGAGCCGGAAGACCAGAAGCCCAGCGCTGTGTCCGACGAGTACCTCGCGATTGCCCGTACCGCGCCACTGGGACGCGGAGACCGTGCCTCGCGCCGCCACATCGAAGCGACGATCCGCGGCAAGGGCCTCCCGATCGGCAGGGCCGACGCGGAAAAGCTCAAGGACGTCCTGCAAGCCGAACTCGATGAGGCCGCCTCTCAGCGGCAGGACGACCTCGACATGACCCCAGCTGGCGCTCCCTGAGCCCCCGCGCTCCCATCGCTCCGGCGCAACTCGCATCGCTCGTCCCCGCGCAGGTCCGCGGGGACGAGCGACCGCACCGCAACGAGTCAACCCGACACCGCCGCTCCACCCGTCCTCGCCCTGACAGGTATGGGACGAGGTCGACCGGTCACTGGCTGGCCATCAACACCCCATGGAGAAGCACCTCATGCGCAACCAGCACCACGAACCCCCGTCGCACCAGCAGGAGATGACCACCACCCCAGCCACCAGTGCGCCAGCAAGGTATCCCGCTGGACCGTCCAAGGACGGCCGCAACGGGGAAGTCTCCGCCCCGGGGGTGGCGGAGGACCTCGGGCGCCAGGGGACACCCGAGGAGGAACCGTCCGCCGACACCGCCGCCGCCCAGCTGCCGCGCGCCGCTGAAGCCGCCGCACTGCACCGTGTCGCCCGACGCCGCAAGCCCGACCCGAACGGCCAGCGCAAGGAGCGTGTCGATGCCCGCTACAGCGTCGACGAGAAAACCGAGATCCTCGCCATGGCCCGGTCGCTGAACATCGCCGGCGCCCACTACGTCGGCGCCGTCGTCATGGCACACGTCCACGGCGACCTCGCCCTGCCCGGCCAGCGAACCCCGCTCGACGACTACATCGACGAGCTGACCGCCCTGCGCCGCGAGGTCGCCAAGATCGGCCACAACATCAACCAGATCGCCAAGAAGCTCAACTCCGGCGGCCATCCACACCCTGTGGACGCCGCCGTCCTGGCCCAGGGCGAACGCACCCTGACCGCGGTCGGCGCCACCGTCCGCCACATCGCGGCAGCCGCGAACCAGGCCGTCGCCAAGAAGGCGGCCCGATGATCGCGAAGATCCGCAGCGGTAAGGAAACCGCCGGACTGATCCGGTACCTGTTCGACACGAAGAAGGCCAAGGACCACACCGACCCCCATCTGGTCGCCTCCTGGGACGGCTTCGCCCCCGACCCCGGCCGCGCCGACGACTTCGACGCCGCCAGGAGGCTCCTCGTGGCCGACCTGGACCTGCACGTCAAGCAGGCCCGGCGGCTGGGCCGCGCTCCCGAGCAGCACGTGTGGCACTGCTCGATCCGAGCCGCCGAGAGTGACCGCATCCTCAGCGACGAGGAGTGGGCCGACATCGCCCGCCGCGTCGTCGCGGCCACCGGCATAGCACCCGACGGTGATCCGGACGGATGCCGCTGGGTCGCCGTCCGCCACGCCCCCGACCACATCCACATCGCCGCCACCAAGGTCCGGGCGGATCTGCGCACCGCACGCCACTGGAACGACTACCTCACCGCCGACCGTGAACTCGCCGCCATCGAGAAGGAATACGGCCTGCTCCAAGTGGTCCGCGGTGACCGCACCGCTGCGAAGCGGACCACCCGTGCCGAGCAGGAGAAGGCCCGCCGCGCCGGCCAGGAGAAGCCCGCCCGCGAACGGCTGCGCGCCACCGTGCGCACCGCCGTGGCCGCCGCCACCAGCGTGGAGGAGTTCGTCCACCTGCTCAGCCACATCGACGGCGTACTCGTCGAGATCGTCTACTTCCCCTCGGGTGACGTGCGCGGCTACAAGGTCGCCAGCGAAGACACCACCACCGCCGACCACGAGCCCGTCTGGTTCTCCGGCTCCGAACTCGCCCCGGACCTCTCCCTCCCCAAGATCCAAAAGCGCCTGGAGAGCATCGACCCACAGTCCGCTGAGAAACCAGGCCGGCGCAGGCCCAACCCCTGGCACCAGGCCACCGCCGCCGCCGAACGCATCCCCCACCACCTCGACCAGACGGACGACGAAGCCTCCCAGGCCCACCTTGCCGCCTTCGGCGAGGCCCTCGACGCCCTCCCCCTCCTCGCACCCCAGCCCCTGCGGCCCCAACTCCGAGAGGCGGCGACCGCGTTCGAGCGCGCCACCCGCTCCCGCATCCGGGCCGAACACCACCACGCCCGCGCCCTGCGCGGCGCCGTACGCGCCATGCTCCGCGAGCCTGCCCCCAAGGACGGCGCCGTCCTGGCGATGTTCCTGGACGCGGCGATCCTCGTGGTCGTTGCCGCTGCCCGCTGGCACCAGCTCCGCCACCACGACCAGCAGGTTGGCGCCGCCCAGCTGACACTGCTCCACCTCCAGGCCGCCTACGACCAAGCCGCAACCGCACCCCTGGCCGCCCTCGCGCAGCGCCAGCCACCCCAGCAGGCCGTCGAACGGCAGATCCGCCGCCTACGCCAGGTCGTGCCCGAGCACGCGGAGCAGATCATCGAAGACCCCGCTTTCGCGGCTCTCACCACCACCCTCGCCGAGGCAGAAGCAGCCGGCCACGACCCGGAACGGCTCCTCCAACAGGTCACCGACCAGCGCGCCCTGAACGACGCGCGCCGCCCTGCACGAGTCCTGGCCTGGCGCATCCAACGCCTCAGCGAAAGGCCAGCACCCAGCGCACAGACCCGCGCAGCACAAGCCCACAGCCCAGCCTGGGCCGGCAGCGCAGCACGGCGCCCTGACGCTCCAGAGCACACGGCAGCAGCCGCCCCGGCCCAGCAGCCGTCACAGGCACGACGGCGCTGATCTCGATCTCAGTGCGTGCGGTGACGCGCGGGGAGACGCCAGAACAAGGCACCGCAGCACGAAGCCGGGCTCCCCCAACTGGGGGGCCCGGCTTCACCGCGTGGGAGGCCCTGGAACTGCTGGAGCGTCCAGGAGCCGGTCGAATGTGCTCTCCGACAGCACCCGGCGCAGCACCGGTGCACTGGAACTGAGGGAATCGGCGAACACGGCGACAAAGTCATGCGCGCCAGCGCCGAACGACGCCGACAGGGAGGTCACAAGGCTGCCTCGGCCTTGTCGAGCGCCTTCTCCAGGTTGGCGTCCACAAGTCCCGGCGCGCCCGAGACGAGCACAAGGACGTTGCCGATCCGGATCGCCGTCTGCTTGACGACGCTGCGCTGCCCACCGATCGAGTAGGTGAGCCGCTGGCTCCACTGCTCGTTGCCCAGGTCGGGGGCGGGCGTCACCTGCGTGCCCACTGTGACGACGGTGTTGCCCGACACCACCTGGTACGTGGGGCAGGAGACCATCGCATCGAAGATCTCCCCAATGCCCTTGGACAGCTTCGCCGCGGTGTCGCTGTACAACTCCTCAGCCAGCTCGGAGTTGCTGCCACCAGCGTAGGCGAAGGACGCCTTGGCCTTGCGGGGGAAGGCGAGGCTTGTGCCGGTCGCGGCGTCGCCGCCGAGCTTCTCCAACGCTGGGCAGCCGATCACGGTCACGTCGTCGTGGGCCGCCGCGCGCTGCGGCATGCGGGTGTAGTCCCCGCCGAGGTCGCTCTCGTCCAGGAGCCGCTTGGCCAATGCGGTCGAGGACAACGGAGCGAGCGCAGAGGCGCTCTCGCCGTCCGGGCGCACCGGGACGGTCGGGGAGGGCATCGGGCCGGAGGAGGTGGCGCTGCCATCGGAACAGCCCGGCAGGGCCAAAATAGCGAGGGCGCTGAGGCTGAGGACGGTCGTGGCGTGAAGGCGCATAGGAAACCCCTTTTTGGCCTGTTGTGGCCTGCGAAGCGGACGGTCTGACCAGGCCGGCCCTCCGGGCGCCGGCGGTACGAAGGGGAGCGGGGGTTTCAGGAGGTCAATGGCCGAGGTGGCGCAGGCCCTCTTCGAGAGTGGGGTGGAACTGGTCGACGGGACCGGAGTGGCGGTTGAACCAGACCGCATCCAGGCTGGGCTCCTTCGTCTCGTGGCCCGCCCGGCAGCGCAGCCATATCGAGTCGTTGCGCCTGCAGAAGACGATCCAGTCCCGGTACGCGCCGCACCCGGGGCACGTACGGACCTCGCCGTCGACGACGAGCGGCTGCAGCCAGCGCATCATCACCCCGGCCACCTCCTGGCGCGACGGCACCCGCAGCTCCGGCGGCAGGAAGTCGGGCACAACCTCTTCCCCTGCGGCGGGGGCTTGTGGGGTCGGCTCGGGGAAGTCGGGCCACGGCTGCGTGGCCTGCAGCCGCAGGAGCAGCGCGTGACCCGCACGCTGGGCTTCACGGAACTCGCGGTCCTCGCGAGCGCGTCGGAACAAGAACAAGGCACTCTCCTTCTCTTTCACCTGGCGGGCACGGGGCACGCCTCGTTTACCCTGCTGGCACTCCGGAGATCGGCGACGAGCCGTTTACGACAGCGGCTCTATTGGGCGGGCGCCGTCAGTTGCGGCGGACGACGGTGAGCCGCCCCTCGGCGCTCGCGGGGACGGTGCGGCGGGGCACAGGGACCGGTGAGGCGAGCGAGGCGGCGAATGCCGCCACCAGCTCATGGAGGACGCTGGTGCTGAAGCTGGCACACCACAAATACGGGGCGCTGACGACGGGTTCCGCCCACGCCTGCCAGCCCACCAGGTCGGGGCGCGGGTCGGCGTCTTGGATGAGTGGCGGCAGCATCTCCAAGGAGACGCTGCAGGAGAATCCGGGGTCCGTGGCGGTGGTGCGGGGGCGGTCCACGTCGCGGATCCAGCCTCGGGAACTCAGCTCGTTGAGGACCCTCCGCGGCGCCTCGGAGCCGACGTCGGGCGCCTCGCGGGTGTCGATCGCCACGAGGAGATCGGCGAGCGCTTCGTACGGGACGCCGGCCGTGAAGTACGCGTTCCACGCAGGCACCACGGAGGTGGCATCCGGGCGGGCGCTCAGCTGCCAGGCAACCGGGAGGCCGCCCAGTTCGAACGGGTAGGCCGCGAGGGTCCATTCGGCACCGCGCAGCTCATCTGGGCTGACGTACAGCAGGGTGTGGCGGGAGGTAGGCCACATGCGCCAGCCGAGGCCAGCCAGGGTGTCGCCGATCCGTTCGGCGAGGGCCCCGTCGTCACCCGCCAGATGGCGCGGAGTGACCCAGTACACCGGGTCTGGCGAGTCGGGATGGGAGGGTTCGCTGGGGTGGTGCGGGTGCAGGGGCGTCTCCGTGGGATCAGGGGGAAGGTCTTCCTCAGGGCGTTGTACGTTGGCATGGTTTGCAGCAGCACACCAGCCCTTGCGGGATCTTTCCTGTCTGCCTCCGGCGAACTTGCTCCCCCCAGGCCATTCAATCGACGCGTCTGACAGCGAACCCAGCCGTTTCGGCCTTTGTGATAGCGAACCTAGTCGTGAGGGGTGAGCACGCTGGGACCACACCCCGTGCGTATCTGCCGTACGGGGGAACATGCACCGAGCGCTGCCCTCAAGCGCGCGGCCTCGGGACGGCCATTCGCAACAATCGCCGCTATGACATCGATGACGCAGACCTTCCGACAGGCCCTGCAGACTGCGCTGGCCAGCCGGAAGACGGTGAGCATCCGCAGCACCCTGATCGAGATGCTGGAACGGGATCCCTCCAAGGCAGAGATCTCGGCAGCCAACAAGGCGGCCCGAAGGATCGCCGAGGACGGGGACGCGGTCCTCATCTCCCTGCTTCCCGACCAGGCCGGCGCCGGCGCGTACGTGCCTACGGCCCGCGGCGCCAGGGGGCGCGCGTCGAACTACCTGACCCTGGACGAGAAGATCATCAAGGACCTGCCCTGCCGCGTCGAGTTCGCGACGGAGAAGTGGGACGCGCTCATCGACGAAGGCATGCGGTCCACCCAACAGAAGATCGAAAGCGACCCAGGTCTGTCGGCGTTCCTGCCCGACTGGAGAGCCGAACCGCGCGCTGAGAAGCGGGCTCGCCTCACGGCGGAGGCGGCAGGAACCAGCTGACCCGCTGTTCAGTGCGTCTTTTCCGACACCGGCCTGTTTCGCCGCATCGGTTCAGTGGCGTCCGCCTGGATCCGGGCACCGGGCCGTCCATGACCCGGGGAAGGTCCTCCTGGACGGTCGCCCTCGCGGTCGCGCTGGGCGGAGCTGCCTCGTCGATGTGGGCATGCTGCGGGCGGAGCCAGCCGTGTTCGGGCCGGTGGCCTCCGACTCGACGGTCTCCCGCCTGATCGGCCAGCTGGCCGCCCGCCAGATAGCTAATCCCACGATGCCAGAGCATCGTCTACCGAAGGAGCGTTCTTCGCCAGGGTCGTCCGCCAGTCAAGGTGACCGCGGTGTTGAAGATGACCGACGATGACGATGCGCGCCACGTCAAGCTCAACGGCCAACTGATTGACCCAACGCGCACCGATACGATCTGGGACGTCAGGAATGCCGTGCGGGAAAACCCACTCCGCGGCCTCCGTGTCTGCGTCCTTCTCCCATTTCGTTTCATTTCCTTGAGCCTCGTCGAGCCCCTCGACGATGAGGTGTTCAGCGTCGACGTGATCAAGCAAGATATGCGCAATCTCATGCAAAAGAGTAAATAGGATCTTGTCGAGCCTTTTGCCGCGACCAGACAAGCCAATGACTGGATATCCGTCGACCAGCATCGAGCACCCGTCAATCTTGGCACCCGGAAGCGATTCGACATATACCAGACGCACACCAACCGCACTAAAAAGGTCAGGTAGGTCCTCGAAGTCAGCGGCCGACTTCAGTGTGCGCGAAAGAGTGCCTGCAAGCTCCCTCAGGCGTTTCGCGCAGTATCTCTCCTGAGGCGGAAGCTTACGCGCTTCCCTTCTGATACACGCGACCCATGCTCGCTGCAGCGAGCTGATATCTTCGCTACGGTTGGCTCGTCTAGCAGCAGCTGCGAATCCGGGCTCGTCATCAAGGGAATCCAGCTCGAAAAGTTCCTTCACCTCGGCCTCGAGGGCATCCAAGGTGGCGCCGGTGAGGAAGCCGCGCCTCTTCAATAGCTGGATTGGCCCCTTGTCGTTTAGGCGGGCACGCCGACGCACCTCGTCCAGCTTTACCTGGGCGTTCTCATTCTTGAACTGCTCGGCGAGTAGGTACTGGTCCTGAAGGTTGAGCCAGTACTCCGCTGTATGGCCAAGGGCTGCGCCGATCTGCGCCGCCGACTCCCTGGTGATCTCCTTTTTGCCGGTAACGATCTCGGAGACGAACTGAGTCGGGCGATCCAGAACCGCAGCGAAATCAGCCTGAGACCAGTCCCTGGCCTCGAGCTCCCTCCCGAGGAGTTCGCCAACCGGCACCTGGGCGATCGGCAGCGGGTCGTGTGGAGGGGTGCTCATCGCGAGGCTTCCATCTCTGGAGTCAATAGCTCGAAGATCACGGCACTGTGGCTCTCTGTGCTCTTGAACGTCAAGTTGATAACGCGGCCGGAACTCAACTTCGCCCGCGCCTTGTTCAGGTCATGGGTGTCACCGGGATGGATGCGCAACATGCGCGAGTTCCGCAGGTCGGCGTCGAGCCGAGCTGCACGCGCGCACTGAACGAGGACGCGAAAGTCCGAGACCTCCCGGGCGCTCCAGCCTTGCGGCCGGAATCCGGGGTCCGTAGCGAGGCGATGCAACTCCTCATCCATGTACTCCCGGTCCACGTGCCTGTTCTCCATCACCCATCGGCTGATGACGCTCCTACCTGCTTCGCGCGGATTCTACAGGCATCACCGAATTTCAAGGCCCCTTAACTCACACTCACCCCTTCACCCATGGGGTGATGATGTTGATGCTACACTCGCATCCGAGCTCGCCGATCGGCGGAGGGCGCCATGGAAGGGGACTGTCATGACTGCACCCAGTCACGAGCAGGAGCATGACAAGAGGGATAAAGAGTTTGAAGTAGCCATCAACGGCACAATGGTCACCCTCGACCACGACACCGTGACCTATGACGAACTTGGGCAGCTCGCGTACCCCGGTCACGACCCGCAGGCGATGTTCACCGTCACCTACAAGAACGCCATTGCACCCCATGGCGGGGACGGCATCCTGGTCGCCGGCGAGTCCGTGAAGGTCAAGAAGAAGGGCACGTACTTCCATGTCCGGCTCACGACTCGTTCGTAGTAGCGCCGACCTGGCCCGTCTGGTGCAAGACGGGTACGCCGTCCGCGTCGTCAACGGGTTCCTCGTAATCGACGACATTCCGTTCGTGGACGATGCCGCCCAGGTTCAGTGGGGATCCTTCATCTGCCCGCTGGATCTGAGCGGCGACACCGCGACGGCTCCGAGTAGTCACGTTATGTGTTTTGTTGGCGGCGTACCCCGCAACAAGAATGGCGAGCCCATCGACGGGCTCGTAAACGATGGCGTTCAGAAGTGGTCTGCCAGCCCGGAGCTCACCGCGAGCTGCGGCTTCTCCCAGAAACCCGCGGGCGGCTATCCAGATTATTACGAAAAGGTCACCCAGTACGCCGCGATGGTCATCGGGCCAGCCCAGGCCATCGACCCCGAGGTGACCCCGCTGACCTTCAAGCCTGTCGAGACCGACGAAGACGATGGTGTGTTCCGCTACCTCGACACATTCTCCAGCAGGGCTGGCATCACCGAGGTCAACGCGCGCCTCGCGCTGAAGAAGGTTGTGATCGTCGGTCTCGGGGGTACTGGCGCATACCTGCTCGACCTGCTCGCCAAGACCCCGATACACGCGCTTCATCTCTACGACGGCGACGTCCTCCGCACGCATAACGCCTTCCGGGCCCCCGGTGCCGCGAGCCTTGCGGACCTACAGGAGGGCCTGAAGAAGGTCGAGTACTTCACACGGATGTATTCGCAGATGCGTCGTCACATCGAGGCTCACCCGGTGAACGTCACCTCTGAAAACGTCGGCGAACTCCTCGACGCCGATTTTGTGTTCCTTGCGATGGACACGGGCCCGGACAAAAAGGCCATCATCGAGGCGCTAACCGTCAACGGTATCCCATTCATCGATACTGGTGTCGGGGTCAGCAAGGACGCCGAATGCATCGACGGGCAAATTCGCATCACGACGTCCCTTCCGGGTCGCGTGGAGCATATTGAGCGAGATGGGCTCATCTCGTACTTCGCCGGGGAGGGCGCCGAGTACGACACCAACCTGCAGGTAGCCGAGCTGAACTCCTTCGCTGCGAACTTGGCAATCTTCCGGTATAAGAAGTACCTCGGTTTTTATGCTGACACTGAGAACGAGCTGCACACCGTGTATGCGGTCGGCTCGAATGATCTCTACAACCGCTACGGCACCTCTACCAACCAAGACGAGGGCATCGGACTGGGCGCCGAGCCGGTCCCGGCCAGCGCTGATACTGGGGACGGGTCGGAGGCCGCCGCGTGAAAGCTCGATCCTTGATGCCGGTGTTCATCGAGCACATCCCGGCCGAACCCGAGCCGGGTAACATCTACATCTCCATGCAGTTCGAAACCGCAGTCCATCTGTGCGCATGCGGATGTGGTTCGAAGGTCGTCACACCATTCGGACCGCACGACTGGACCCTGACCTTCGATGGCACTGTGTCCCTGCGACCGTCCGTCGGAAACGGACAACAGCAGTGTAGGTCGCACTACTACGTCCGCAGCGACTGTATTGACTGGTTGCCACGAATCTCGGTGGCAACCAGTCGAGTCGCTAGCTCCCGCGACCGCGCCGCGCACGTCGAGGCCCTCCCTCAACCTCTGGCGGGACGAGCGTCCTGGTGGCGCCGGATTTGGAACCGAATGCGACGCTCCTCCGGCACCAGCCGTAGCAAACGGGATGAATAAATCGCCCCAGCGAACTGGGATAACGCCTGAAGAATTGATGCCAAGCACGTCGCTGCAACGACCAGGAGCACTTAGCACCAGACGGTCTTGTATAACAGCACACCGTCTCTCCGGACGTGCCCTGGCGGCCCACACCCTCGAAAGCGACACTCCTCCACGGCATCGCCCGCCATCAGCGCCTCTGCTGGATCGCGCGGCTGGCGGATCGCATCGAGCGCAAGCAGAACGGCGCCGACTCACGATGGTGAGTCGGCGCCGCGCCCTGATCTCAGACGTCGATGCGGGCGACCTTACGGCCGACCTTGAGGTACAGCTCGGCACCTTCGAGTGCCCCAACCTCGCTCACGACCTCACCGAGCGCCTGCTGCACGGACGCCTCGGTGAGCGGCGTAGGTGCCTGCTCTCCGTCCGCCTCAAGGATCAGACGGAGGCCCTTCTGCTGAGCCACACGGCGCACGGCGGAAATGCTGGGAGCGAAGTCCAGCGTGCGGCTGATCAGCGCCCCGAGCGTGTCCTCGGCGTGGTCCTTCAGGGAGATCACGGGGAGGTTCTGGGTGTCCGCGAAAGAGCGCTTGGAGAAGCGCGCCGTGAACTCCGCGCGAGCGGCAGCCGCAGCGTCCAAGCCGTGGAGGGCTGCCACCACCTCGCCGGCGAGGATGCGCTTGATCGCCATCGGGTGCGCGGTCCCCTCCTCCAGGCGCTTGGTGATCACGCGAATCTCATCGTCCGTCCACTCGGTGAGCAACTGGAGGTACGGCTCGGTCAGGTGGTCGGGGATGGACATCAGCCGGCCGTAGACGTCATCAGGCGACGCCGTCAGGCCCACGTAGTTGCCCTTGCTCTTGCTCATCTTGGTGCCCGTGCCGTCGGTGCCGTCGATGAGCGGGGTGGTGATGACGACCTCGGGGTTCTGGTCCGAGATCTCCATGACCTTGCGGCACATCTGGAGGTTCAACAGCTGGTCCACACCGCCGAGTTCGACATCGGCGTCGATGGCCACGGAGTCCCAGGCCATGACGACGGAGTAGACGAACTCGGCGACGGACAGCCCATGGCCATCGGCTAGCCGGGTGCGGAAGTCCTCGCGCTGGAGCGACATGGAGACCGGCACCCGGGCAAGAACCCCGACAAGCTCCGGCAGGGTGACCTTGTTCAGCCACTCGCCGTTGAAGCGCAGGTCGGCACGCTCGAAGTCGATGAACGGTGTGACCTGCTGCTGGTAGCCGCTCAGATTGCGGGCGATGTCCTCGTCGGTGAGGGGAGGCCGATCCGAGGACCGTCCCGACGGGTCACCGATCTTGGCCGTCACGTCACCGATGATGAAGACGACGTGGTGGCCCATCCGCTGGAACCGGCTGGCGATGATGATCGGTACCGCGTGGCCGAGGTGGACGTCGGGCGAGGTCGGATCGATGCCGTACTTGACGACGAACGGGCGTCCGGCGACCTGCGCGGCTTCGATCCTCTCGGCGAGCACCGCGGCCGAAGGGATCAGGTGGTTCGCACGCCCCTCGACCAGTGCGGCCTGTTCCTCGGGGGAGAGGTCGGAGAGGTCGAGGGAGCGCCGTGCTGTTGTCTCGCTGAGCAGCTGCGCGGCCGTATAGTCCGCGCCCAGGTCCGCTCCATCGAGGATGTGCATGACACGGGTGACAGACTCGCTCAAACGGCTCATGGCGCTTATACGCTCCTGGGTCGGACAACTGGCCTGACCAGTAGGGATTGGAAGCGGCGATTTTATCATCGCCACCCCCGTCGCATCACCGAAATGATCACGGTTCAGCCCGCTCTCCCTGGGTCGTCGAGAGCTGTACCAGCGGCCGGCCCACGATCGCACTGGAGAGGGAGCGTAGCCACGGGGCTATTGGGTCTCGGGCTCGGAGCGTGGCGATGAGCATCCCCGGAAGGAAGATCATGGCGGGCAGGTGCTTCTTTCGCTGCAGGGCGGATTCCACTCTGTGCCCGGAAGCGAGTACGCGGAAATGCTGGGAGATCCCCCTGAGCTGGCGAGTGGTCGCCCAGGTGGGAGGGTTCCCATCCATCATGCGGAGCCGATCGGAGAGTCCCAGACACACCTCGGCCCGATAATCCTGCGACAGGCCGGGCGTACTTCGGTCGGTCATGTTGTGCGAGTGGACCCGATAGGAGGTCAACGGGTCCTGGAGGACGGCACCGCGGCCAGCCTCGCGCAGCGCGTGGAAGAAGATCTCGTTGCTCACCGGCAGGAGGCTGAGGGTAGCCTCGCGATGGACCACCAACGTGCTCGTGTTTCCGCCCGGGTGCGGGTCTTTCAGCTTGGGGTTTCCGTTGGAGTCGACGACGTTTTCCCAGTGCTCAATGAACAGCGTTTCACCCGTCATCGCCTCGGCGCATGTACGGAGCTTCGATGCGTGGAACCAGTCATCGGCGTCGAGCGGAGCCACCCAGTCGCCTGTGCTGAGAAGAAAGGCGTCGGTCAAGGTTTGGCCGAAACCTTGCTGGCTCCTCCGGATGACCTTGACGTTCTTTTCGTGGCGACGGCATACCTCCTCAGTTTCGTCGTTGGATCCGTCGTCGATGACGATGATTTCGTGAAGGACGAAGTTTCCGGGCTCCTGTTCAAGACAACTTGTTATGGCCTGGTCGAGATATCGGCCGTAGTTGTGGCACAGGATCACGCACGAAATACGCGGAGTGGCGCTCACCGGTCACCCCCGTACACGCGGGCGTAGTCGTCCAGGATCGTCCTGTGTTCCTGGGCCCTGTAGTCGAGGAACTCGTGGTCGAGGCGACGGGGCCTGGAGCCGAGCCGCGCTGTCGCTTTCTCGAGCGCGGTCAGGAACTTCTCTCCGAAGAGGTTGGGATGCCCCTGCGACCAGTCGAACCATTCGGGTTCCTCGACGAGCCCCTTGTGCCGCTCATACTGCTCGGGCAAGTGCCCTGTGAGGGAGCAGACCGGAAGCAGGTTCAGGTCGAAGGCCAGTTCCAGCTGCCCGGAGTGACTCCCCCAGAGGTACGGCAGCAGCAGGGAGTCCGAAGCCAGCCCGGCTCTGACCACTTCGTCGTCCGTGGGATACGGGCGCATGGTGAGGCGGATACGGGGATCGTGCCGGGCCGTCTCCAGGAGCAGAGGGGCACGGCCGGCGTCAGCGAAGTCTGCGGGGCTGAACGCGCGCAGGAGGACGTGGAGCGTGCTGTGGGGATCCGTGATCCCCAGGCTCCAGTTGGCCATGGTGGACAACTGGTCCCGGCTGGCCCGGGAGGCACCGAACATGAGGTACCTGGCCCCCGGGCCCCTCGCCTCGCGCTCCAGGTCAGCCAGCGACTCCGGGGCAGCGACGTATCCGTGGGGGATGACCGTTGCAGTGACCCGCTCGCCGAGGACCTCCGTCAGCTTCGTGACGGATCCCTCAGTGAGACAGACCCAGCTGACCTCGGCAGATCGGAGCAGCCGCAGCCGCTCCTCGAAGCGTTCGGCGTTGCCGACCATGGGCCGGGTGTCATGGGCGGTGAAGACCACGTTGACCCCGTAGCCCAGGCACGCGTCGAGCAGGCGCTCCAGGGTGGCGATGTCCTCGAAGTCGATGTGGTGCAGGTGCAGGACGTCGAGCCACGTGAGAGGGCCGTGTTCGAGTAACCATGCGGCGCTGACCGCCTCTGGCACAGTCTCGCCCGTGGGAATCTCCGTCCCGTTCAGGATGTGGAAGTCAGGGCTCTGGAGCTTCCACGCGTACGGGGTACGAGCCGGCAGGTGAACGACACGCAGGCCCCTGGACCGGGGAACCGCCGTCACTGTTCTCCCACCTCCGTCCCTCCCGCACCGACGAGGAGCAGCTGGGTGGACAGACCGTTGGAGGCGTCGTCGCTTCGGGTGAGGCCCGCGTAGTGGATCTCGAATCCGGATACCCGCAGCAGCGCCTGGAACTCGTCGCTTGCCCACTCCCGCACATGGCTGGGGTTGCGCGGTGGTCCAGGGGTGTCGTAGCCGCTGCGGCGCTCACGGGCCGGTGTGGACAGGACGGCAGCGGCGCTGCCCTCCTGCAGCAGGGCCAGGATGAGGGACAGGGCCGGGGCCGGGTCCACCAGGTGCTCGATCACGTCGGAGCAGATCACCACGGACCGGCGGACGAGGTCCGGGTGGAGCGGCAGCCGCTCTGACGATTCGAGGTCCGCCTCCACCCACTGTCCGAAGGGGTGGTTGTCGTGGCACCAGCGCAGGTTGTCCCCGAAGTCCACGCCGACGAAAGTCCAGTCGGGGTGCGCGGCGGCGAGCGAGGCCAACTTGCCCGCCTGCCCGCAGCCGATGTCGATCACGACGTCACGGCCGAGCTCGTTGGCCCGCTCGGCGGCGTAGGGGTACACGTCGGGCTGCCAGGTGACGGTGTCGTCCGTCTCGTCAACGAAGTACTCGACCTCGCTCCGGCTGCGGTAGCCGCGGCGAATGAAGAAGGTCTCGGGGCCGCCTATCGGCTGCGAGGACTCGGAGAGGGCCGGGGGCTGCGGGGCATCGGGGCCAGTCAGGGGCTGTGATGTGGTCGTGGTGTCCGCGTGCACAGTCAGACTCCTTGCTTGCTCGGGTGTGTGGTGCGGCAGAGGGCGCACGGCCTGCTACAGCCGCGGGTTCGGCGCTCCGCCGGAGGGGGCCTGCTACTTCGGCCAGCAGGAGAACAACGTGATCAGCCGCTCGACGAGCTCCTCGCGGATCACATGCCACTCCCGGTCTACGGCGCGCCGCGCGGCGGAGACGCGGTCGTACTCCGCCTGGCCGACCTCGGGCAGACACGCGTACATCTGGAGCAGGGCCGACCCGTCGTCGGAGGGTGCCGAGTCGGTGTCCGCCGCCAGCAGGGCCCTGATGTCCTCGGCGGGCATGGAGCCGTCGATTCCGGAGCCGGGGATGCTCTTACTCATCTTCGGCAGGCCCCCGAGGCCCGGGATCATCTTGGTGTAGATGCCGGCCAGCCGGTCTGCGGGCAGACCCCAGCGTTCCGCCCCGCGCCGGGCGAGGGCGACGTACTTGTGCTCGTCGACGCCCAGGGACACCAGCACGTGCCGTCCTTCGCGCAGCAAGTGCACGAAGTCAGCGGCCATCAGCAACGTGGCCTGCTTCATGCCGTAGTTGAGGTGGTCGAAGACGCCGTGGTTGCGGTAGAGCCCGGCGAGGTCCTCCTCGGCCCAATGGAAGTCGTCGTCGTCCAGATGGCGCGAGAGCAGGAACGCGGTGGCCATGACATCGGTCTCGCCCTCCTGCCGACGCAGTACACCGCGCCCTGGATCGAAGCCGAGCCCCAGTGCGAACTCCTCGTACTGGTCGGCCAGGCGGCGCACCGCGTCCAGCGGCGTGCGGCGCGCGTTGTAGGAGTCGAGGTCGCCCAGCACGATCTGCACGTCGAGCCCGTGCTGCTGGAGCTTGACCGCACGCAGCAGCTGGAAGAGGGTGCCGGCGTGCGGTGGGCCGCCGAGCCCGATGCCGGTCGTAACGATCGTCGGCTGGCCCGCCGCGACGGCGTCCGCGAACTCCCGCGCCCCGGTGTGGCACACCCACTTCGTGTGCAGGTCACCGGGGCTCATCCCCGCGAGGGCGAAGTCGATGGTGCCGAGGCCCAAGTGCTCGTACTGGTGCTGGTCGATGACGCTCTCGTAGTACGCGGTGTCGAACTTCATGCGATCCCCTCCAACTGAGGCTGCTCTCGTAGGGCGAAGGCTCGGCGGACCAGTGGCTCGAAGCCGTCGGCCAGCAGGTCCCCGATCACGGCGTTGCGGGGCGCGGCCACGCTGCCGAGGTCCGCGGTGACCGTTCCGTCGGCGAGGACCCAGACGCGGAACGGGTACGGGTCCTCGGGCGCCCGTGTGGGTTGGGCGAAGATCTCCACCGGGGCGACGGCACCGCGCACCCCGTCCACGGCTCGGACGAAGTCATCCCGCTCGAAGCCGTAGAGCTCCGCCTTGCCCGCGCTGGCACGGCCGATGGGCCTGTACTGGGAGATCAGCCAGTACTCGACCGGCGTGCGGTCAGCGATGGCGGCGACGAACTCCGCGAGCCGCGGCAGCTCCCGCGCGGACGCGGCCGTGGTGAACGTGTTGAAGGCGAGTCGGCGCCGGTCGGCGACGAGGAACTCGACGTTGGACCGGAACCGTTCGAAGTAGCCCTGCCCGCGGAACCAGTCGGCCGAGTCCGCCTCCGGACCGTCGATGGCCAGGGAGTAGAGGGTCACGTGGTCGCGCACCCCCGCGTAACGGTCGCTCAGGAGCAGCCCGTTGGTGTGGAGATTGGTTTCGAAGCCGGCTTCCCGTGCGTGCCGGAGGGCGACCTCCAGGTGGTTGTCGTAGGGCATCACGGGGTCGCCGCCGGTGAACACGATCCGGTGGGCTTCGGACTCGGCGCGGACCTGGTCGATGACCCTCCGGACGGTGTCCGGGTCCGTCTTGACCCGGTTGCGCTCCCGGTAGCAGAACCGGCACACACCGGGTGAGGCGCTGGTCGGTGCCAGGTCCCAGGCGTTGCAGTCGGTGTTGAGGACCAGGTGAACGATCGCGAGTTCGTCGTGCGTTAGCATGGGGCCTTCTCCTTGTTGCCAGGGCTGACCAGGAGGGCTGTCGGGGAGACGGGCCGCAGGAGCGAGCGGAGCTTGTCCGGGGCACCGCCGGTGAGGCGTACGAACTGCTGCAACGTGTCCAGACCCGCGCCGGCGTCGATGATCGTGAGTGCCGTGTCGATGCCGGATTGGATGGTGTGCACCGCCTCGGACATCACCATGAGCAAAGCCGCGTTGAGGGCGACCGCGTTCCGCGCCCGACTGGTGTCCTGGCCTGCCAGTACGCGTATCGCGGCGGCGACGTTCTCCCGAGGGTCCTCGTGCTGGGTGACGGACATCAGGTCCTGCGGCATCGACGACGCGCCCTTGCGTACTTCGTCGTTGAAGGTCAGGTCCTCGTCGCCGGCGTTGATGCGGCAGGCCCGTACGGTGCTTCCGGGGATCAGTTCGTCGACCTGGACCGCCTTGCCGAGGCTGGAGTTGATGACCGTTACGTCGGGCAGGCCGAGTCTGGAGAGCAGCCGGGCGGAAGCGCCGACGGCGGGGTGCGAGAGGCCGTACACGTAGGCGGGACAGGTGACCGGGCTGAGGAGGGCGGGGAACGCCAGACTGAGGGCGTGCACGGCCTGGAACCTGCCGCCGTAGCGACGGTCGAACTCGGGCACGCGGTTCTCGATGGAGAAGAACCCGAAGCCGGTCTCCGCCGTGATGTCGACCATCTCCTGGTGCGGCACCGTGTCGTTCGTCGCCCCCACGAGGTCGATGAAGTCACGGGACCCGGTCTTCGACGACGCACTGCGCGATCCGAGCTTCGCGACGTGTGCTCCCCCGGTGGCCGCCACCAGCGCGGCGGCGGTACTGAGGTTGATCGTCTTGAAGGTCTTCTTCCCACTGCCTGTGTAGCCGACGAACCGCATGCCTTCCGGAGGCTGATGGAAGTCCCAGCCGCTTCGGTCCAGGGCGGTCGCGGCCTGGACAGCGGCCTCGACCTCCTCCAGTCTCGGTCCCCGCAGGAGCAGTCCTGTCAGGACGCTTCCCAGCATCACGTCGCGCGTGTGGCCCTCCGGTAAGGCGAGGATGCGCGTGATCCCGTCGTGGACGTCCTGGGGTGGGATGTCGGCCGGCGAGTTGATCTTGTGGGCCAGCAATGGCGTTGTGACCGCCATGGCGTGGGCTCCTTCCGTCACGTGTCGGATGTGAGCAGGACCTTGAAGGGGCGGTGACGGGCTTCGTTGTCCAGGGCCGCCAGTCCCTGCGGCAGTTCGCCGAGGGGGAATCGATCTCGGGTCATCAGGGCGGCCCAGCCGCCGCCCTTGGCGATCACGTCGATGGCGTCTCGAAAGTCGTCGTGGCCGTCCGCGCGGCAGTACGAGAAGGAGCCGCGCAGGGTGATCGAGCGACGGAAGACATCCCGCAGGGGGACCGAGAGAACGACGCGGGGCGCGTAGGCGTTCTGGACGAGAACCGTTCCCCCGTCACGAACAGCCTTCAGCGCCTGGCGTATGGGGGCGTCGCTGTGACCAGACGCGGCGTCCACGACGGCGTCGCACGCCGGCAGCTCGGCAGAGTGGAGAGTGATGTGCCGGTCGAGGACGTAGCGCAGTTGATGCGACCGCGAGGGTTCCCTGACCAGCATGTGCACGTCCCACCCCGCCTCTGCCGCGCAGATGGCCGTGCACACCGCAAGGACGCCGCCCCCGATGATGCCGAGCCGCCCCATAGGCACACGTAGCCCGCAGCGGACTCCGTGCAGGGCCACCGCCATCGGATCGGCGAGGACTCCGTGCGCGGGATCGTGCAGGTGGCGAAGCGGGACGATGCTGCCGCGGGGCGCCCGCACGCAGCAGGCGAGACCTCCGGGAAGATCCCACCCGATGCGCTGGAGTCGTGGGCAGAGGTGGACATGGCCACGGTCGCAGTAGTGGCACGAGCGGCAGGAGACCAGCGGGTCGATTGCGACCCAGTCACCCGTCTCCGTGTCGACACCGACGATCTCGTGCCCGGGGTACCACGGTACCGGCAATCGCCCTTGCCACGGGTGATTGAGCTTCGCGACGTCGCTTCCGCACAATCCCGTGAAGCGCGTCTCGACGAGCGTCGTGTCACGTGCCGGGGACATGGCGACCGGAGCGGGGAGTCGGCAGAGGACTCCGTTCTCAACTGCCCACGCGTACGGGCCGGTCACCGCTGCCCCCATCTGTCCAGCAAGGTGGGGAGAGCTTCCACGTCGGGTATCGCCCTGCCGGACCAAGCGGTCTCGCCGAACGCGAGGCCACTCGGCCCGCCCCGACGCTCCACGCGCACGGCACGCATGCCGGCCCGCTCTGCGCCGGCAAGCTCGTCACCGCCGCCATCGCCGCAGTAGAGGGCCTGCTGCGGGGCAACACCGAGGTCTCGAAGGACCGCGCGGAAGAGTAGACCGTCGGGCTTCACCGCACCCGCCCGGCAGCTGAACACGACAGCCTCGAAGTGTGGCGCGAGGTCGCCTGCGCTCCACGCTTCGGCGATGTCCGGAGACGCGTCGCTGAGGACGGCCAGCCTGGCGCCACCGCGCCGTAGCTGCTCCAGCGCCCGCAGGAGAGAGGCATCGGCCTGCAGACGGACATGGGCGAGCCGGGCCAGGAGCACTTCCAGCTCATCCACACAGGCAGCAGAGGCGTCGCAGCGAGCGACGAGGTGAACCGCCACCTCGGTGGTGGACGCCATCTGCCCGTCGTGCCTCGCCTGCCAACTGTCGGACAGCACCGACTCGGCGACCGCCGGGGATACGCGCAGGATCGCAGCGAACTGGGCAGCGGCAGCCCTCCGCTCGACCACACTCGGGGCTGCGACGAGCGTGCCGAATAGATCGAGTATCACTGCGGTCGGGTGTGGAGCCGGAGCAGCAGAACTCCGCTGCGGTGAAGGGCCAAGCAGTACGTCGCCCACTGGATGTGTGGCGGGCGCGGACAGGCTCGTCGACATGGAGGTGCACGTCGGCGGATAGCACATGGTGAGGCTCCATCGGTAGATCGGTGATCTCGTGCAGAACCGAACTTTCCGGCTGGCTGGCCTGCGGCCAGATGACGCCTTCTCGGGCGTCCGACAGACGAGGAAGGAGGACTTGACTGCCACCAGGTCGAGGCCGCGCTGGGTCGCCAGGGCCCGGTGAAGTCGTCGGCGCGCTCACAGCCGCAGCCCTGACAGCAAGCCGGCGACCGACGCCGTGACGTCCTTCACGAACGGGCCGACGGTGTGGGTCCCGGCGAGATACAGGCCGAAAACCGAGCACACAACGGCGTGACCCGCCTTGAGCCCACCTCCGCGGCACAAGAAGACGATCACGATGCCGAGGAGCAGCAGGACAGCAACATCGACAGCCACCGCGGAGCCCCCTTCGATCTCGGACGAATAGTGGAGACCGAGGCGGGTACTGGGACGACCGCGTCGGTGTGACCATGACAGCGGCTCGGAGCTGTGCGGAGTATCACAAGCCGTTCCTGAAGCTGCTCATCAGCAGCTCATGGCCGGGCGACCTGACTTTTCAACATCCGCTTACACACGGGTTCATGACAGGCAGACTTAGGCTCCGGATCATGACCAGGGATGGGCAGGCGGTAGGCGCGGTGGGTAAGAGTCGCCCGGGGTGGCGCCCGGACAGGTTGAGACAACAACGCGAAGCTCACGGCCTGACGCTCGAAGGCGCGGGTGAGCAGCTGCGCGAGGTGGCCCGGGCTGCTGGGCTCACGGTGCCGGCGGCCAACTTTCAGACGCTGTGGCAGCACGAGCAGGGAGAGGTCTATCCCGGACCGCACTACCGTCGCGCGTACTGCCTTCTGTACCGCGCGACCGAGCCCGAGCTCGGCTTCCGTAACGCTCTGCCCGACGAGGCCACGAAGCTCAAGTTCACCGCGTCGAGCGAACCGCAGAACGGCGCCCACGTCCTGGCCGTGGAACGGGCGTTGCACCAGCTGGCGCCGAGCGCGGAGGACGCCGACGGCCTGGGCGTCCAGCAGCGAATCCTCGACGCCTGGAAGCGGCGCCACACCGGCGGTGATCCGAACCGGCCGACGCTGATGATGGTCGGCGGCTACGCGGGCAGCGGGAAGTCGGAGTTCGCCCGCTTCGTATCGCAACTCACTGGATGGCCCGTCCTCGACAAGGACCCGATCACGCGCCCGCTCGTCGAGCGCCTCCTTGTTGAAATGGGCAGCGAGCCCAACGATCGGCACACCGACCTCTACCGGGAGAAGGTCCGCCCGCTGGAGTACCAGTGTCTGCTGGAGACCGCGTACGCGAACGTCGACTGCGCGATCAGCACCGTCCTCTCCGCGCCCTTCATCGCCGAGACCACCGACCCTCGGTGGATGCGGCGCCTGATCAACCGCTGCGAAGCCCGTGGCGTCACCGTCGCAGTCGTCTGGATTCAGTGCGACCTCGACACGATGCACGAGTACATCAGCTTCCGGTCCGCCGCCCGGGACAGCTGGAAACTCCAGAACTGGGACACGTACGCTGCCGGGATCGATCTTGAGCTGCGGCCCGTCGTACCGCACTTGGTCGTCGACAACCGGCTCGGCTCCGCGATATCGCTCACGGACCAGGTACGCCAGGTCTTCGGGACGGTGTTTCAGTGAGGCAGGGCATCCTGCTGTACGGGCCGCCGGCCGCGGGCAAAGACACGATCACGGCGGCGCTCACCGAACTCGACGCGGGGTACGTGCCGTTCACCCGGCTGAAGATCGGGACCGGGAAGACCAAGGGGTACCGGATGGGTACGCCAGAACAGCTGACCGCCCTGGAGGCACGCGGCGATGTCATTTACCGCAACGACCGGTACGGCAACATCTACGTCGTCGACCGCCCCGGCGTCGACCAGGCCATGAAGGGCAGCAGGACCCCAGTCGTCCACCTCGGCCAGATGGCGGGGATGGATCAGGTGACCGTCCTCTACCCGGCCCGCTGGGTGCGCGTTCAGCTGTGGTGCTCCAAGGAGACCACCGCTCGACGCTCACCACAGCGCGGTGACACCGACACGGCGGCCCGGCTGGCCGCGTGGGACGCCACTGAGGCCGATCTTGCGGCTCACCCGCGAGCCCAGTGGGAACTGCGCGTGGAGACGGACGCGACGGCACCCCATGAAACCGCACAGAGGATCGACGACATCGTCCGTACCACGCCACCTCGCTCCTGACGGCCAGGACGCCAGCGCCCCAGCGGATGCGACCTGCTTAACTCGGGTTGTCCAGGTCCCGCTCAAGGCGCAGAGCTTCCAGGGCCTCAGCGATATCCAGCCGCTCGTCTCTGTTCCCCTCCCACCGGGCAAGCGTCGCGGCAGCCGCGTGCATAAGAAAGTCCGGCAACCCGGCGTCGGCGAGAAGGGCCGCCGCGTCCTCAAGCTCTGGGCCCCAACGCCAGGCGCGGGCGGCGGTCTTGGGGATGTAGTCGGTCTCCACGAGGTAGCTGCGGGTGCGCTTGGCCGCGATCACCAGCAGCTCGTCCGCGACCCCGTACGTGTCCGCCGCCCCGTAGGCCACGGCAGCCAGCACTCGGGAGACCTTCTGGTAGCTGGAGTACGCGAGCTTGAGTGCGGAGGCTTTGCCGATGCTGTCGCCCAGGACGTGGGTCCGCACATCGGTGCCGGCGAAAAGTTCGGCGATCCGGTCGGCCTGCTCGACGGCGCCGGAAAGGTAGAGCGTCGGGGACTTGCCGCCCGCCGGAGGCGATCCGACCACCGCTGCATCGATGACCGGCATCGGGGCCAGGCGGTCGGCGATATTCACCACGCGCGACGGCGAGACGGCGTTCGCATCGACATAGATCGTGCCCGCTTCGGACATGCCGAGCTCGGCTACTTGGCCGGCGGTCTCCTCCGCTGCGGCGGGAGGGCACAGGGAGAGCAGCACATCGGAGCGGGAGACAAGCTCGGGCAGCGCTGCGGCTTCGAGGCCCGCGCGCTCGGCCCGGCGGCGGGTTGTGTCGCTGCGTCCGTCGGGGCACCACAGCACGATGTGGCCGCTTGCGCGCAGCTGGGCTCCGAAGGCGGCTCCCATGCTGCCGGGGTGCAACAACCCAACGGTGTGCGTCATGCCGTTGTCCTTATGTGGTCGGCGGAGTGCCAAAGCAGCACGTCGATGGCGGCGCGTGCATGCGGCACCATGTGGTCCGGCCCGGGATCGTCAGGAGGCCAGGAGCGGCCGTTGCCGATCCAGATGGTGTGCAGCCCTGCGGAGCGTCCGCCGCCGATGTCGTTGACCGGGTTGTCCCCGACCATCCAGCTACCGTCGCCCAGCACGGTGCCGCAGCGGGCCGCCGCCAGGGCGAAGTGCCGGGTCTGTGGTTTGCGCGCGTCGGCCTCCTCGGAGACGAAGACGCCGTCCACGCGCTCGGAGATACCGGTGGCCCGCAGCTTGGCGTGCTGGATATCCGCCGCACCGTTGGTCGCCACCCCCACTCGCCAGCCGGCCGCGCGTAGCTCGTCAAGGCCGTCGAGGACCGTGGCTCGGCACGACACCAAGGCCGCGATGTCGGTGCAGTACGCGCGCCACAGCTCTGCAGTCGACATGGCCAGCCGGTACCGGCCGCGGATCACGTCAAAGGTGGACGGATAGGCCCGCTCGGCCACCATGTCTAGGACGTTCGCCTGATCTTCGTCCTCCAGGCCGTGCTGGGCGGCGAACTCTGCGGCCCACCCGGCGAGCGTTCCCCGCCGGTCCACGAGGGTGTTGTCGAGGTCGAAGAGAACCAGAGGCAGCTGCACATGCCGCACCATAAGGCGCGAGGGTCAAGCTCTGCACCTGAGCCTTCGACCGCACCCGTATGGCGATCACAACGCTCAGCCGGCGTCGGACGAAGATCCGACCGGTTTCGCCGATGTTGGCGGAACTGGCAGTCGCGGAGATCGGCACCCGAGCGATGCACCACGCGGTACACCACCCACGCTGCACAGCATCGTCGCCAACCAGGAGTGGAGGGTCTATACCCCTCTTGCCCGGTACTGGACCGGTCAAGACGCTGAGTGGTGCGGTTTGGTCTGGCTAAACCCTGCTAAACCGGGCGTGGGTCGCTGCAGGGACCGGTAGAATCCGCGTGCCCGATGCGCTCGCGCTGACAGACGACTGGAGCTTCCACCGTGACTGAACCGTGGCTGTCCGCGGATGACATCGCCGCCCATCTCGGCGTCACGAAAGACACGATCTACGGGTGGATTGCCGAGAAGGGTATGCCGGCCCACAAGCTCGGCCGCCTGTGGAAGTTTCAGACCAGCGAAGTCGATGAGTGGGTGCGCAGCGGTGGTGCCGCTTCATCGAGCGGTACCTAGGACTGGGTTGACCTGGCGGTCCGCCCACTGACGCAAGGGGTGTGTCGGTGGGGCGCCGTATCCTGAAAGACTTGCCTGGTTCCCGAAAGGAGGAGGTGCCCCCCGTGGCGGAAGAGAATGCCTATGCATCGCGCTATGCGCTCTCCTTCACCAGCGGCGCTCTCCTCATGCGCGAGGCACTCATCGTCGCGCCGTTGTACCTGTGCGAGCATGACTGGGCGAAGACACGTGTGGTGATCGAGCAGGGCAACCTGTTGCAAGCTCGTACGGTCGCGTCGGGGCAGCGCTTCGCCCGTGAAGTCACTCAGAGGCTCGCCGTGCTCACCGGCGGCGAGATCGAGCTACTCGTCGACGCCACGGCCGCCGAGCGCGGACACCTGCTGTGGGCGGCTGCCTGCCGTCGCTATGACCTGATCGGCGAGTTCGCTGAAGAGGTGGTGCGCGAGCGATTTCTACTGTTGACACCCACGCTCACGTACGAGGACTTCGACAGATTCGTGCGCGGTAAGGCTCTGTGGCACACCGAGCTAGCTGAAGTCAAGGACTCGACGCTGCGCAAGCTGCGCTCGAACGTATTCCGGATGCTTGACGAGGCCGGTCTGTTCGCCGACCGCGGGCGCCTGTCTCGGGCCGTGCTCTCGCGGCGGGTCGCCAGCGCCTTGTCTAAAGGTTCCCCGAGCGATCTGCGGTTCTTCCCGACCAACGTTGACGCTACAGGAAGGCCCGAGCGGTGACGCCGACCGAGTTGTCCAAGCAGGAAGAGCATCTGTTTGAGGTGCTCAGCGGCAAGCGGTTCCTTCAGATGGAGGGCCTGAGTAATGAGGTGCCGTTCTTCATCTACCACTACGCACCCGAGGATGCTCTCGCCATCGCGGGGTCCAAGAAGCGCATCAAGAATCGACTGGCCAATGAGGGGATCGACGTCCGTGAGATCAATCTCTACGACCTGTCGGTGGGGATGCTCAAAGAGCGCGGGGTCTGGGACCGCCTGCTCGCCCTCGAGCCCGAGCAAGACAAGGCCGACTTCCGCGAGTTGCTCCAGGGAATGCTCGACCCCCAGCTTCACCTGGCACCCGCGATCCGCGCCAAGCTCGCCGAGGGCGACTTCGATGTCCTCTTCCTCACCGGCATCGGTGAGGTGTTCCCGTACATCCGGTCACACAACGTGCTGAACAACTTGCAGAGTGTCGTGACGGGCAAGCCGATGCTCATGTTCTTCCCTGGCCGCTACGAGCAGTCCGACACGTTGGGGTCCTCGCTCGTGCTGTTCGGGCGACTGAAAGACGACCAGTACTACCGAGCCAAGGACATCTTGGAACAGGGGGCTTGACTCGATGAAGCTGAACGAGATCTTCGCCAAGGACGTCCAGCGTCCGATCGAGGGCGTCATCAAGGCTGACGACACCGCGCACCTGGGCACCGAGGTTGATGAGTACGTCCTGACCAATGAGGCGGCCAAGGGCCTCGAACTCCTGCTTGAGGCGTACACGAACTACACCAACGCGAACGGCGTGTGGATCTCGGGCTTCTTCGGCTCTGGTAAATCCCACTTGCTCAAGATGCTCGCCCACCTGCTCGGTGACGTGGACGGGCAGGACTTCCCGCGCGAGCGCGTCTCCGAGAGCTTCCGGTCCAAAGCGCAAGGCGCGTTTCTCCCGGCTCTGCTGACCAAGTCTGATCGCACCCCTGCCAAGAGCCTGCTGTTCAACATCGATCAGAAGGCCACGATCGTTGCGAAGGACCAGACCGACGCGCTACTGAAGGTGTTCGTCAAGGTTTTCGATGAGAGCCGCGGCTACTTCGGCAACCAGGGCCACGTGGCTCGATTCGAGCGGGACCTGGACAACCGTGGCCAGTACGAGCAGTTCAAGGCTGCGTACGCGCAGATCGCGGGCCGCGACTGGGTGCATGGCCGCGAGGAGGGTGTGCTCGAAGAGGCCAATGTGGCCAAGGCGTACGCCATGGTCACTGGTCAGACCGAGGGGGCGCCGACCAATATCCTGACGAAGTACCGCAACGAGTACTCGGTGTCGATTGAGGACTTTGCCGGTGAGGTCAAGGCGTGGGTCGACAAGCAGGAGGAAGGTTTCCGGCTGAACTTCTTCGTGGACGAGGTCGGCCAGTTCATCGGATCGAACACGCACCTGATGCTGAACCTCCAGACGATCGCCGAGTCCCTGAACACCAAGTGTCAAGGGCGGGCGTGGGTGTTCGTCACCTCCCAGGAGGACATGGACAAGGTCGTCGGCGACCGCACCAAGCAACAGGGCAATGACTTCTCCAAGATCCAGGCGCGATTCAGGACCCGAGTGAAGCTCACCAGCGCTGACGTCGAGGAAGTCATCCGCAAGCGACTGCTGGAGAAAAGCGAGGCGGGTCAGTCTGCGCTGGTGACGGTGTACGCCGAGCAGCACGCGAACTTCAAAACGCTGTTTGACTTCGTTGACGGCGCGAAGACCTACCGCAACTACACCGACGAGGCGCACTTTGTCGGCACCTACCCGTTCGTCAGCTACCAGTTCCCGCTCTTCCAGGCGGCGATAGAAGGCATCTCGGACCACAACGTGTTCGAGGGTCGCAACAGTTCGGTCGGCGAGCGTTCCATGCTTGGTGTCGTGCAGCAGGTCGCCAAGGACGTCGGTGATGTCGAGGTCGGCAGGCTCGCGACGTTCGACCACATGTTCGCGGGTATCCGCGCCTCTCTGAAGTCTGCAGCGCAGCGCTCGATCGACGTCGCCGAGCGCAACCTCGACAACCCGCTTGCAGTGCGCCTGCTCAAAGCGCTGTTCCTGGTCAAGTACGTCGAGGGCTTCCACGCGACCCTGCGCAACCTGACCGTGCTGGTCTACGACCGGTTCGGGCTTGACCTGCCCGTGCTGTCCAAGCAGGTACAGGAGGCCCTGACGCTGCTGGAGACGCAGACGTACGTGCAGCGTAACGGCAACGTCTACGAGTACTTGACCAACGAAGAACAGGTCATCGAGGAAGAGATCAAGAACGTCGACATCGACGCCTCGGAGGTCAGCGGTCGCCTGTCCAAGATCCTCTCGGGTGAAGTCATCCGCACCAGCAAGTTGCGGTATGCCAAGAACGGCCAGGACTTCGCGTTCGGCTACAAGCTCGACGACCAGGTGTACGGGCAGCAGCGCGAGCTGACGGTTCACTTCATCACCCCCGAGTACCCGTACGGCCCCGAAGAGATTCGGATGCACAGCGCCGGCAAGGACGAGCTGCGCGTCATCCTGGAACCCGACGAGCGTGCCTTGTCCGACCTGCGGCTGCTCATCAAGACCGAGAAGTACACCAAACGCAAGCAGACGACCTCGCTCTCAGCGATCCAGGACCAGATCCTGCGCTCCAAGGCGACACAGAACGGTGAGCGCGAGAAGGAGCTTGTCGCGCGCATCCGCCGGGCCGTCGGCAAGGCAGAGCTCGTCATCAGTGCCGCCGACGTGGCCTCCACATCTCAGGACGCCGTCACCCGTGTGACCGACGGGTTCCAAGACCTTGTCAGCCGTACCTACACCCAGCTCAAACTGCTCGGTGGGATCACCTACAGCGAGCAGCAGGTCGCCACGTTCGCCAACCCCGATCCGTCGGGCATGTTCGACGATCCGTCGCTGTCCCAGCTCGCCACCCCGGGCGAAGAGGTGCTCTCGTTCGTTCTGCAACGTGACCGGCTCGGTGAGCAGGTGACCGTCAAGACGATCGCGAGTGCGTTCCAGGCGAAGCCCTACGGCTGGGACCTCGCCTCGATCGAGGTCGTCATCGCGTGGCTTGTCGGCGCCTCGAAGCTCACGGCCATCGTCGACGGAAACGCCTTGAAGCGCACTGAGGTCGCGGTGGTGCTGCGCAACACGCAGAAGCACTCGCACGCGGTGGTCGCTCCGCAGAAGGTCTTCGACGGGCGCAAGGTCACGGCACTCCGTAAGTTCTGCACCGACTTCTTCGACGAGGCAGCGTCCGCGCCGAAGGACCCCCTGGAGCTGGCCCGGCACGGCAGCGACAAGCTGCGCGGCAAGCTCGACGAGCTGAAGGCGCGGGTGAACGGGTCGAAGTACCCGTTCGTGGAGCAGCTGGCCGCCCCGATCGCGCTGCTCGAAAAGGTCGTCGACAAGCCCGACGAGTGGTACCTAACCGAGTTCAGCCTTGGCGACGAGCTGCTCGATGCCAAGGAATCTGTGATCGACCCGATCCAGTCGTTCCTCAATGGAGGCCAGCGCGCCATCTACGACGAAGCCGCCATCTTGCTCACGGCGAGCTCGAACAACCTCGGCTACCTGCCCGCCGGCAGCGACGCCGAGGTGAAGCGGCTGCTCGAAGACCCCAATGCGTTCCGCGGCAATCGCATGACGCAGCTCAAGCAAGTCGCGGAGGCGCTCGGCAAGCAGGTCGACGAAGCGCTCGCGACCAACCGTGCCACGGTGATTGAGGCCATTGAGGCACGAAAGGCCGAGGTGCTTGGCAGCGCTTACTTCGAGAACGCCACCGAGGACGCGCAGCAGAGGGTCGTTCGCGCGGTCGCCCAAGTCGTCGACCGAGTCGGTAGGGAGAGGCAGATCGGGCTCATTCGCGAGCAGGGTAACAGCTTCGAGGAGGAGACCTACCCCGCGTTGCTTGATCAGCTCGTCTCTTCCGCCCGCCCCGAGGGCGGCACCGACGATCCCGCACTCGCGCCGGCCAAGCAGATGGTCTCGGTCAAGACCATCACTGTGCCGGGTGCCCACGGCGTGCTGGAGACTGCCGAGGACGTCGACCGGTACCTCGACGCACTCCGTAGTGCCCTGCTGTCCACACTCAACGCCGGAAAGCGAATCACACTCTGATGGAAACCGCTTCGCTCAAGTCCTTCGCTGCCTGGGCACGCGCCGCACTCATCCGCGAGGTAGCGGCCCGCATCTCCATCGTGCTCGCTCCCGCCTCGCCCGAGCACGTCGAGCAACGCACCGCCGTCGCGGCACTGGAGAAGGCCGTCAATGCGGCTGGCGGCGGTGACAGAGGCCGCGCCGCCGTAGCGGACAAGGTTGCCTACACCTGGTTCAACCGCATCATCGCGCTGCGATTCATGGACGCCAATGGCTACACCGGCGTCAGCGTCGTCTCACCCGAACGAGGCCGCGAGGCCGGCCAGCCGGAGATCCTTGCCGAAGCCAAGCGCGGGAACATCGACAGCACGGTCGTCACCAACAAGCGCACCGTCGAGACCGTGACGACCTTGCTCAATGGCACGCGCCGCAGCGACGACCCGCAAGGCGAGGCATACTCGCTGCTGCTCGCGGAGTACTGCCGTCACTGGAACCGCTCCATGCCGTTCATGTTTGAGCGCGAGGGCGACTACACCGAGCTACTCATCCCCGCGAATCTGCTCGCAGACGACTCCGTGCTAGCCCGCGTTGTCACCGTACTCACCGAGGACGTCTGCCAAGACGTTGAGGTGATCGGCTGGCTGTACCAGTTCTACATCTCCGAGCGTAAGGACGAGGTCTTCGCCGGGTTCAAGCAGAACAAGAAGGCTGGCGCTGCCGAGATCCCGGCCGCTACCCAGCTCTTCACCCCACACTGGATCGTCCGCTACCTCGTTGAGAACTCCCTCGGACGGCTCTGGCTGCTCAATCGGCCTACCTCGCAGCTCGCCGACCAGATGGACTACTACATCGCCCCGGCCGACGAGGAAACCGACTACCTCAAGGTCTCCAGCCCCGAGGAGCTGAAGATCATCGACCCTGCGTGCGGCTCCGGCCACATGCTCACTTACGCGTTCGACCTGCTCTACGCCATCTACGAGGAAGAGGGCTACGCACCGTCCGATATTCCGGAGCTCATCCTTACCCGCAACCTCTACGGGACCGAGATCGACCCTCGCGCCGGCGCGCTGGCCGCCTTCGCGCTCACGATGAAGGGCCGCGCACGCCAACGCACTTTCTTCAACAGGCAGATCGAACCGAACATCTGCGTGCTCGAATCCATCTCGTTCACACCGGACGAACTGTACGCGCTCGTCACCGATGGCGGTGATCGCTCCGAGGAGGAGGCGTTCTGGAACCAGTTCGAGAACGCCGACGCCTTCGGGTCGCTCATCCGGCCCGACATCAGCCTGACGACGCGGCTCGGGCAGGTTCTTGAGCATCGGCCGGCTGGGGCCGATCTCATTCAGTTGAGCATGGTCGATCAGGCCCGGCGCGCTGTTGTGCAGGCCGAATTCCTCGCGCGTCAGTACGCGGTCGTCATCGCGAATCCTCCGTACATGGGCTCCGGGAACATGGGGCCCCTCCTGTCTGAATTCGCGCGCGACCAGTACACCTCCACCAAGGCCGACCTGTTCGCGATGTTCATGAAGCGTTGCCTCCAGCTGACGCGTGCCGGGGGCTGTACGGCCATGATCACCATGCAGTCGTGGATGTTCCTGGCCTCGTTCGAGAGGCTTCGGCAGAACATCCTCCACACGGCACCTCCGTCCTCCATGGCCCATCTTGGTGAGCGCGCCTTCGACACGATCGGCGGTGCGGTTGTTTCCACTGCCGCATTTGTCCTGCAGGTTGGAAGGTCGCCGAAGGCCGTAGGCTCTTACATGCGCCTCGTGGACGGCAGGAACGAGGCTGAAAAGTCGGCAGTCCTGCGGAAGATCGCCGCCGGAGGTGACGGTGGCGCGCGACCGGATCTCTTCTGGAGCTCCTGTGAAAGCTTCTCCCAGATCCCTGGCAGCCCCGTGGTCTACTGGCTGACGGATTCCGTCCGCGATGCGTTTACGCAGGGTCGTCCTCTCGGTGAGGTTGCCGAGTTGCGTGAGGGGCTCTCGAGTTCAGACGCGAATCGCTTCGTGCGACTGTGGTGGGAAGTGTCCATGCGCTCGTGCGAGCTTGCCGCAGACAGCCCTGCGGCTGCGCGAGCGAGCAAGGCCAAGTGGTTCCCTTTCAACAAGGGTGGCGATTTCCGCAGGTGGTATGGAAATCAAGAGCATCTGATCAACTGGAGGAACGGCGGAGAGGAGATTCTGGCCGAGCGGCCTAACTCGACCGTACGCAGTCCGCAGTTCTACTTCCGCTCCTGTGTCTCTTGGTCGAAGATCTCATCGGGATCTCCGGCGTTCCGCAGATATCAGGAGGGCTTCGTCCTCGGATCCGCGGCCAAGTCGATCTTTGTGGGATCGGGGCAGGCGCAGCCAGAGGATTTCCTGATGGGGATCTGCAACTCCTCGTTGATGCAGCTGCTGCTCGAAGCGAAGTCGCCGACGATGTCGTTCGTGGCCGAGGACGTCGGCAGCCTGCCCATCATCGGGGCATCGATGAACGCCGGCGGCGAGTCCACCATCGACCAGCTCGTAGAGAACTCCAAGGCGGACTGGGACGCATTCGAGACCTCTTGGAACTTCATGAAGTCTCCGATCGTCGATCGGTGCACCGACGGTAGGGTTTCGACGGCGCTCGATGCCTATCGTCGGCACTGCGACACGCTCTCGCGGCAGCAGCGCTCGCTCGAAGAGTCCAACAACCAGCTGGTTGCAAAGCTGTATGGCCTCGAAGACTCGGTGCGATGCGACGTCCCCCTGGATCGAGTGACTCTGACCCAGAACGTTGCGTTCAAATATTCAGGGAAGGCGGATGAGCAGCGCGAGGCGCTGTTCGAGCAGGACGCCGTGAAGGGCCTCATCTTCTACGCGGTGGGATGCATGTTCGGCCGCTACGGCCTCGACGTACCAGGTCTGGTCCTGGCTGAGCAAGGTGCGACCGTACAGGACTATCTCGCCAAAGTTCCTTCGCCGAGCTTCGAGTGCGAAACGGACAACGTCATTCCGATCGTTGACGGCGACTGGTTCGAAGGCGACATCGTGGCGCGGTTCCGGCAGTTCCTCCGGGCGTCGTTCGGTGATCAGCACTTCGAGGAGAACCTGCTCTTCGTCACCCAGTCGCTCGGTGTCAAGGACGTGCGCGACTACTTCGTGAAGTCGTTCTACAAAGACCACGTTCAGCGGTACAAGAAGCGGCCGATCTACTGGCTATTCTCCAGCTCCAAGGGATCGTTCAACGCCCTCATCTACATGCACCGCTACACGCCGTCGACCGCCTCGACTGTACTGAACGAGTACCTGCGCGAGTACAAGGCGAAGTTGGAGGCCAGCCGCCAGCACCACGAGCGTCTCTCCGTCGGGACGGGCACGCCGAGGGAGAAGGCTGCCGCGCAGAAGGAGCTCGACCGTCTGCGCAAGGTGTTGCTCGAACTCGACGAGTATGAGCACGACGTGCTCTATCCGCTGGCGACCCAGCAAGTGCAGATCGACCTTGATGACGGCGTGAAGGCGAACTACCCGAAGCTCGGTGCTGCTCTGAAGAAGATCCCCGGTCTTGAGGCAAGCAATGGCTGAGACATCCGCCGTCCTGTCCCACCTGGAGCGTCGCTTTGAGACGCACCGAGTGGTGTTCTGGCACGACCCCGAGGGCGAGTACGCCGCTGACCTCGACTCGCTCGGCTTGGAAGGCGTCGAGATCGTACGTGTCGCCAATGACGAGTACGCGGTCAAGTACAGGCTCCTGCAGAAGGATCCCGACTCGAAGTTCCTTGTCTACCGTTCGGGTGCCGTGCCGACGGGGATCGGCAACTGGATGCTCGACCTGGAGCTGGCCTACGGGGTGTTCACCGCGGACCGGGCCTCGCTGGTACAGCAGGAACTCGGGCTCGCTGCCGACGGTGTTGGCGAGGTTGCGCAAGACCACGAGAAGTTCTTCCAGGCAGCGAAGCGGGTGCGGGTCCTCAAGGGGCTGCTTCACGCGGATGATGACACGCAGGTGTTGCAGGCCAAGATGGTGGCTGTGCTGCTCGGGCAGCGTGAGCACAGTCTCCTGGAGATCACCCGCACCTTGCTGGCCGAGAACGCCGACGGTGCGGATGAAAAGTACGGCACCCTCGTCGAGTACGGCCTTGACGACTTCCACTGGCGGGGCGTCGCCTCGATCTACGGCTACACGTCGCAGAGTCCGAGCATCGACGACTTCGTGCTGTGGATGTTTCGGCAGGCCGCCGCCGGGTTCATGTCCGAACGGCCGGGCGGACTGCGGAACATCCAGCTCGACTTCGCCAGCCTGCGCTACGACGTCCGCAGCCAGCAGGCGATGACCACGCTCGCGACTCGTGTAGCTCGCGACCTGGACTACGCGAGCACGATTGAGGAGACAGGCTTCCGGGACCTGCTGGGCAACGACCTGTTCGAGGAAGTCGACCAGAAGATCATCAGTGATCTTGCGCGTGCCGTCGCCGAGCGCACCGTCGCAGCCCGTGAGGTCACCGAGGTCATCCGCAGTCGGCAGAACAGCTTCTGGATCGACGGGTACCGCAAGCTGTACTCCGCGATCGGTAGCGCCTCCGACCTGCTGAACGCGCTCAGCGTGCTCGACCTGTCGATGCAGTCGTTCGACGAGGGCCTGGACCGTTATCGGAACGACTGGTTCCGTGTCGATCAGCTCTACCGGCAGTTCGCCTATGCGGCCCGCACCGCCGAGCACGCCGGACCGCTGGAGGGACTGCGGGCGCAGGTGGAGTCGTTCTATGCGAACAAGTTCCTGTACACCCTGGGCGCCGCATGGCAGCAGCACGTCGATGGCGTCGACCGGTGGCGTTCCGCTGTGCTCCGGCCGCAGACCTCGTTCTTCGCCGACCACGTCAAGCCCATCACGCGGGATGGCCGGCGTAAGGCCGTCGTCATTATTTCCGACGCCCTGCGCTACGAGGTTGCCGACGAGCTCGGTTCGCGTATCCGCCAGGAAGACCGTTTCGACGCGACCCTTGATGCCGTTCTGGGCGTCCTGCCGAGCTATACCCAGCTCGGGATGGCCGCGCTCTTGCCGCACACCACGATCGGACATTCCGGCAAGGGTGATCGCGTCGCCGTGGACGGCCAGCAGTCAGCGGGGACTGACAATCGCAGCAAGATCCTCGCCGGTGTGCGGGGCACGGCGGTTCCTGCCGAAGACCTGCTCGGCATGACCCGCGACGAGATTCGTGAGCTGTACCGGCAGCACCAAGTGTTGTATGTCTACCACAACCGTATTGACGCGACCGGCGACAAGCAGGGCACCGAGCGGCAGGTTTTCGAGGCTGCCGAAAAGACGTTGGAGGAGCTCGTCGACCTGGTCAAGCGCCTCGCGAGCGCCGACGCCACCAACATCTTCGTGACCGCCGACCACGGCTTTCTCTTCCAGGACTCCGCGCTCGACGAGGCGGGTTACCTGTCCGTCGCACCGCAGGGCGACAACATCGCCGTGCAGGCGCGTCGCTATGTGCTGGGCACAGGGCTGAAACCTGACCCGGCGTTTAAGACGTACACCTCTGCGCAGCTCGGGCTCGACAGCGACTACGAGGTGCAGATTCCCAAGTCGATCCACCGGCTGAGGCTGAAAGGCTCCGGTGCGAGGTTCGTGCACGGCGGCGCGGCCCTCCAGGAGATCGTCGTGCCGGTGCTCGCCATCAACAAGAAGCGCAAGAGTGACACTCGGCTGGTCAACATCGAAATCCTGCCCGAGTCGGACAAGATCACCACCGGTCAGCTGGTTGTCAAACTCTTCCAGACCGAGCCGGTCAGCGAGAAGGTCCAGCCACGCGCCCTGCGAGCCGGCCTGTACGTCGGCGAGGCCCTCATCTCTAACCATGCCCCGCTGGTGTTCAACCAGGAATCGGCCGACCGGCGCGATCGGTATCAGAGTGCCGTCATGCTGCTCAGCCAAGATGCGAACGACTACAACAACCGGGCAGTCGAGTTCCGTCTGGAGGAACTGATCCCCAACACGAACCAGTGGCGCGTCTACGGCAAGGCGATGTACACGCTGAAGCGCTCATTCGCCTCGGACTTCGACTTCTAGGAAGGGTGCGGCTATGAGCGAAGTGAGTGAGGCCAGCCCGGAGGAACCGGTCGGCCCAGACGCGCCGACCGATGCAGCTCCCAGGCCGAGCGAGCTGGACCGCAAAATCAACCGGCTCTTCTCGGGCGCCGTCGTGCGCAAGGACTTGGTCAAGGCCGTCAAGGGCAACGCCATCGTGCCCTCCTACGTGTTGGAGTATCTGCTCGGGCAGTACGCGGCCTCCGACGACGAGGCCACCATCCAGGCAGGCATCGACACGGTACGTAAGATCCTTGCCGACCACTATGTGCACCGGAACCAGTCCGAGTTGGTGAAGTCCACGATCCGCGAGCGCGGGCGGCACCGGATCATCGATAAGGTCACGGCTACCCTCAACGAGAAGGACGACGTCTACCAGGCCGAGTTCGCCAACCTCGGCATCAAGGGTGTGCTTGTCGAGTCCGCCACGATCAAGGCGCACCCGAAGTTGCTCGTCGGAGGAGTCTGGTGCATCTGCGACATCGAGTACTTCCACAGTGCCGACCCGCGGGTCGTGCCGTGGATCCTGGGGTCGATCAAGCCTATCCAGTTGTCGAACTTCGACATCGAGGGGTACCTGGCGGCTCGGCGCGAGTTCACCACCGACGAGTGGATCGACCTGCTTGTGCAGTCCATCGGGTTCAATCCCGAGTTGCTCGGGAGCAGGGCCAAGCTCATCCAGCTCGTGCGGCTCGTCCCGTTTGTGGAGCGCAACTACAACCTCGTCGAGCTTGGTCCCAAGGGCACTGGTAAGTCACATATCTTCTCGGAATTTTCGCCCCACGGCATGCTCATCTCCGGTGGCGAGGTCACAGTGCCGAAGCTGTTCGTCAACAACGCCAACGGACGCATCGGCTTGGTCGGCTACTGGGACGTCGTCGCGTTCGATGAGTTCGCCGGCAAGAAGAAGCGCACCGACCGGGCGCTCGTCGACATCATGAAGAACTACATGGCCAACAAGTCGTTCTCCCGCGGTGTCGAGACCCTCGGAGCTGAGGCGTCGATGGTGTTCGTCGGCAACACCTCCCACACCGTCCCGTACATGCTCAAGCACTCCGACCTGTTCGACGAACTGCCCGAGAGTTACCACGACTCCGCCTACCTCGACCGGCTGCACTGCTACATCCCTGGGTGGGAGGTCGACATCATCCGCGGAGAGATGTTCTCGGATGGCTACGGGTTCGTCGTCGACTACATTGCCGAAGTGCTCAAGTCGATGCGCTCCCAGGACTACTCGGACCGCTACCAGCAGCACTTCTCGCTCTCGTCGGACATCTCGACGCGTGACCGCGACGGGATCCACAAGACGTTCTCCGGGCTGATGAAGATCCTCTACCCGCACGGGGAAGCTGCGCCCGAGGAGATCGAGGAGATCCTGCGGTTCGCGATCGAGGGGCGCAAGCGCGTCAAGGACCAGATCCTGCGGATCGATTCGACGATGGCCGACGTCAAGTTCGGATACCTGGACAGGAACGGCTCCTGGCACCCGGTCTCGACGTTGGAGGAGGACGAATACCCGGCGTACTACCGCTGCGAGAGCTCCGATGCCGCGGAACCCAGGGCGGACGTTGTGAGGTCCACCCGGCACGACGGGACCACGAACGAGCGTGTGCAGGTATCTGAGGCTCCACTGTTCGAAGGGCATCGTGAGTTCCAGGAGAACCAGCGCGGTATCTCGTTCGGCACGCTGCTCGGCCCGTACCTGCGCGGAGCCGGGCAGATCACCATCGTCGACCCCTACATTCGTCAGTTCCACCAGGCACGCAACCTCATGGAACTCATCGAGGAGATCGCCTCCGCCAAGGACGCCGCCGACGAAGTCAACATCAAGCTCGTAACCTCAGAGAACGATGGGGGCGAGGACAAGGTCCGTAAGCAGCTTGAGTTCCTCCTCAAGGTCAAGCAGGGCGCAGCAGCTGGCGGCATCAATTTCGATGTCTCGTTCGACGACACGATCCATGACCGCTCGATCGTCACCGACACTGGCTGGAAGATCTTGCTCGGCCGCGGTCTCGACATCTTCCAGTTCGTCACCGGTGACGCGTTCGACCTTGCGACCAGGCGTCAGGAGTACCGCCAGGTCAAAGCGTTCAGCGTGACCTACATCCGTGCGGGCCAGTGATTGAGGTGAAGCCACTCGTCCGAAGGCATGGCGGAGAGGGCAGGCGATGCCACGTCGACAACACCGAAGGCGCTCGGCAGCGGCTGTTACTCGGCTATGCGGGGGGCTTTCCCTTCGGCGGCACTACACGTGCACTCGCGGGTGCCCGCGGGCGGAGCGCCGACGGGGGGTGGGCGCGGTGTCGCCCGCTGCTCGATCGCCGATCGGATGGCGCGTGGGGCTCGCGGGACGCGCTTGACGACGGCCTCGGCGGAGTCGACACGACGCCGCATCGAGGAGATGCAGTGGCGGCTCAATGCAGACTCCTGACCTCGCGCGAAGGGCATGGTTGCGTGAACGATGCGTGAGCGGACGGGACAGTACCCGTTGGATTGAGCGGCATGTCAGCGAGACCGGCAAGTCTCTGACCAGGAAAAACCGGACCGAGCATGATCACGGATAACCACCCGTCACGATCATGCATGCCCTCGTAATGCGTAGGTCTCGGGTTCGAATCCCGAAGGCGGCTCAGTGAAACCCCAGGTCAGGTCCCTGACCCGGGGTTTTTTCTTTGAGGAAGCGCTGGCCCTGCTCGCGGCGCGGGTCGGTACGCACCGGACACGCGCCGAGCCGGTCGCCGCCCGCGAGATCGTCGCCTGTACCGGCGGCCTTCCGCTGGCGCTGGCCGTGGTCGCGGCGCGGGCCGTGGCACAGGAGTACCTGCCGCTGTCCGCGATCGCCGCCGAACTGCGCGAGGCGCACGGCACGCTGGACGCCTTCGGCGGCGCCGACGATGTGCGCGCGGTCCTTTCCTGGTCGTACCGCGCGCTCGAACCGGAGGCCGCCGCCGCGCTGCGCGTCCTCGGCGCCCACCCCGGCCCGGACATGAGCGTCGCGGCGGCGGCGAGCATGCTGGCGTTGCCGGAGCCGCACACCCGCGCGCTGGTGCGCGCGCTGGTCGCGGCAGCGCTGCTGGTCGAGCACCGGCCGGGCCGGTTCGCCGCGCACGACCTGGTCCGCGCGTTCGCCGCCGGGCTGCCGTGGCCCGGCGATCAGGAGCGCCGGGAGGCCGTGCACCGGCTGCTCGACCACTATCTGCACACCGCGTGGGAGGCGATGACGTCCGTCTTCACAGCCCGGCCGAGGATCGCGCTCCCGCCCGCGCTGCCGCGCGTGGTGGTCTCGACACCCTTGCCGGACGCCGCCATGTGGTTCGCCGACGAGCACCCGGCACTGCTGGCCGCGCACGACGTCGCCCACCGGGAGGGGTTCGACGGGCACTCGTGGCGGCTGGCCTGGGCGTTGCGCGACTTCTTCAGCCGGCACGGCCTCTGGCACCACCTGCAGACGTCGCAGCAGCTCGGGTTGGCGGCGGCGCGACGTCTGGGGGACCCGCTCGCGGAGGCGCACTCCCGGCGTGGGCTGGCGCTCATGGAGTCGAACCTGGGGCGATACTCCGCGGCCCGTGAGCAGCTCCGGCGGGCGGCCGAGGCTTTCGAGGCGGCGGGGGCGCGGGAGTTCCTGGCGGAAACGTACCGCTTCGAAATCTGGGTCCTGGACTGCGCGGGTGAGCACGAGCCGCAACTCGATCTGGCGGAACGCTTGCTGGACATGTATCCGCCCGGCACCGATGCGAGTCACCGGGCCTCGACGCTCAACTCGGTGAGCTGGTCCGAGGTCCGGCTCGGCCGGTTCGGCCCCGCGCTCGCGCACGCGGAGGCGGCGCTCGCGCTCGGCGACGGCCTCGGGCCGTACTCGCTGGCCGACACCTGGCACACACTCGGCAGCGCGCAGGCCGGGCTCGGCGACCACGAGGCGGCGGAGCGGAGCTTCACCCACTCGGCGGAGATCTACCTCCGGCTCGGCGCGCACGCTTCCGCCGCGGTCGCACTGCGCGCGCTGGGCGACATGCACGGCGACGCGGGGCGGCACGACCGGGCCGACGCGGCCTACCGGCGGGCGCTGGCGGTGGCGGTGGCGGGAGAGACCGACGACCCGAGAGCGGCGGCGATCAGCAGGGGACTGGCCGTCTACCGGACATGAACGGTACGGGAACCGGCCGCTCCGAGAATGGTGCGCAACCGTTCTCTTACCGGAAGGACCGACCGCCCATGTCCGTACCCACCCCGCCGCCCGCCATCGTGATGACCCAGCTGCTCGGCGGCTTCCAGGTCTCGCAGGCGCTCTACGTCGTCGCGAAGCTGGACGTCTGCACGATGCTGGACGACGGTCCCCTTACCGTCGCCGACCTCGCGGAGCGCAGCGGAGTGTCCGCGGACCCGCTCGGTCGGTTGATCCGCACGCTGACCATGATCGGCGTGTTCCGCAGCGAGGGCGATCGGGTGGCCACCACGCCGCTGGGCGCACTGCTGTCCCGCAACCATCCGGCGTCGCTGGAGGGCGCCGCCGCGCTGTGGATGGAGACGCACTACGGCCCGTTCGGCGGCCTGCTGGAGACGGTCCGGACCGGCGTGCCGGGCGCGACGCGGTACTTCGGCAAGCCGATGTTCGAGTGGCTGTCCGAGGACCCGGCGCGGTCGGCGCTCATGAGCCGCGCGATGGCGAATGTGACCGGTGCGCTGCGGGAGGGTGTATTCGACGGGTACGAGCTTCCCGCCGGCCAGATGGTGGCGGACATCGGCGGCGCGGACGGTTCGGTGCTGGCGCAACTGATCGCGGACCGGCCGGAGCGTACGGGCGTCATCCTCGATCTCCCGGCGGTCGAGCCGGCGGCCACCTCGCACCTCGCGGAGCGGGGCCTGGACGACCGGATCACGTTCACGGCCGGTGATTTCTTCGAGTCGGTGCCCGCGGCCGACGTCTACGTACTCAGCTTCATCCTGCACGACTGGGACGACGAGACCTCCGTACGCATCCTGGAGTCGATCCGGAAGGCCGCGAACCCGGGCACCCGCCTGCTGGTACTGGAGGGCGTGATCCCGCCCGGCGACACGCCCCACATGATGAAGATGGTGGATCTGACCATGCTCGGCATGCTGCCGGGCCGGGAGCGGACCGAGCCGGAGTATCGCACGCTGCTGGAACGGGCCGGGTTCACCCTCGACCGCGTCGTGCCCACCCCGACCGTCTTCTCGATCATCGAAGCGTCCGTTTAACCGGAGTTGACTTCGGACCGTGCCCGGCGGACCGGACCCCACAACCGGGCACCACGTGGCACGAACGCTCACGGTCTCGTCATACGTAGGTCTCGGGTTCGAATCCCGAAGGCGGCTCCACGGTAAACCCCAGGTCAAACCTCTGACCTGGGGTTTCCTTTTGGGTTGACCTTGGAATTCGGACAACGATCGCCGGCCCCCCGTTCGTGGCGTGGACCTGGTTCAGGTGCCGCGGGTGTCGTACGTCGTGCGGTTGGCGAGTACGTCGTCCATGTGCGTCTCGGCCCAGGTCTTGAGGCCCCGCATCATCCGGTGCAGTGAGAGACCGAGGTCGGTCAGCTCGTAGGAGACCGTGACGGGCACGGTCGGCACCACTGTGCGGGTGACGAGACCGTCACGTTCCAAGGAGCGCAGCGTCTGAGTCAGCATCTTCTGGCTGACGCCGGCCAGCAGGCGGGACAGTTCTGAAAAGCGCATCGACCGGGGCTCACCGGCGCAGTCGGCGCCGAACTGATGCGAGCCGTCGCTGCCCAGCGCGGCCAGGACCAGCGTGACCCATTTGTCGGAGATCCGGTCGAGCAGCTTGCGGCTTGGGCATGCCGCCAGGAAAGCGTCATATTCCGCCTTGACCTGTGCCTTCTTCTGGGCCGCCGTCGTGGTTGCCATCGACCGCTCCTTCAACCGTGAGTGACTTACGCACTTCGAGGTGCCTACTTCCTGCTGGGAAGTTACCTACCCATACTGATGCAAGGAGCCGTTGGGCACCACCACCCGGCTCAACACGAAAGGCAGAGGTATGAGCACGCTCTCCGCTTCGCTTCACGGCGGCACCTGGACCCTGGGCGACCTGACCGTCACTCGGTTCGGCTACGGTGCTATGCAGCTCGCCGGCCCCGGGGTCATGGGCCCGCCCGCCGATCACGACAGCGCACTCGCCGTCCTCCGCGAGGCCGTCGACCTCGGAATCACCCATATCGACACCAGCGACGCCTACGGGCCGCACGTCACCAACCAGTTGATCCGTGAGGCGCTGCACCCGTACCCCGAATCGCTGCGCATCGTGACCAAGGTCGGCGCGACCCGGGACCAGCAGGGCGGCTGGCCCCCGGCCCGGGAGCCGGAAGACGTGCGCCGCTCCGTCCACGAGAACCTCGACACCCTCGGCCTCGATGTGCTCGACCTGGTCAACCTGCGGCTCGGCGACGCCCAGGGCCCCCAACCCGGCTCGCTCGCCGAGCCGTTCGAGACGCTCGTCGAACTCCAGCAGCAGGGGCTGATCCGGCACCTCGGCGTGAGCAACGCGACGGCGGAACAGGTCGCCGAGGCACAGGCGATCGCGCCGATCGTGTGCGTGCAGAACATGTACAACCTCGCGTACCGCCAAGACGACAAGCTGATCGACATTCTCGCCGAGGAGGGCGTCGCCTACGTGCCCTTCTTCCCGCTCGGCGGCTTCAGCCCACTACAGTCCGCGGCGCTCTCGACCGTAGCCGCCCGGCGGGATGCGACGCCGATGTCCGTCGCCCTGGCCTGGCTGCTGCGGCGGTCGCCGAATATCCTGCTCATTCCTGGCACCTCGTCAGCGCAGCACCTGCGCGAGAACGTCGCCGGCGCTGGGCTCTCGCTCTCCGACGAGGAGCTCGCCGAGCTGGACAGGACCTAGGGCGGCACCCGGCGGGGGCCACGCGTCGGGGGACCGACGGCCGTACCGCTGGTCCCCAACGCCCTTCCCGGCCTGTATGAGCCTGTGCCGACCGAGGACCGCGAAGATCACAACGGGGTGTACCCAGCACCACCCCCGCAGCCGGTCCGTACGCCCCGTGTGCCGAGCCGTCAGGATCCGTAGCGTCATGGACATGGCGCAGGGTGCGCCCAGGAGAAGGGACGGCGTACATGTTCCACCGGAAGAGCGGCAGCGGAACCACCGGGAGCGGCGAGGGGCCGCGACAGGCCGAGGTCGACGACATCCACGGCCGACCGGGCGGGCTCGCTCTCTTCTTCGCCGTCACCTTCGCGACGACCTGGGCGTTCTGGCTGACCGCGATCGCACTCGGCGGATCACCCACGAGTTCCCCCACCGCCGTGCCCTTTCTGCTCGGTGGCTTCGGCCCGGTGTTCGGCGCGATCGCGGTCCGGGTGCGCCGCACCCGCCGCGGGGAACCCGTGCCCGCGCGTACGGTGCGGTTCCGGCAGGGCGCACGGCTGTTCTGGGCACTGCCCCTGCTGGTCCTGGCATCGGCGAGCGTGGCGGGCGGCGCGCTGCTCGCGGACCTCCTGGGCGGTGCGGGGGTGAGCCTGACCGAGGGCAGGGAACTGATCTCGACCGCCGGCGGAATCGTCCCGTTCTTCATCAGCATGCTGATCGCCGGTCCACTGGCCGAGGAGCCCGGCTGGCGCGGCACGGCGTATCCGCGCCTGCGTGCCTCCATGGGCCGTCTCCGAACCGGCCTGGTGCTGGGTGCTGTCTGGGCGGTATGGCATCTGCCACTGTTCTTCATCGAAGGAACCGTCCAGGCCGAATTCGGTCTGCTCAGCCTGAGCGGCCTGATGTTCTCGCTCAGCGTCATACCGGTGGCCCTGCTGACCGGTTACGCCTACGAACAAGCCGGGGTCGCGGCATCCATCGCGGTCCACCTCGGTTTCAACGCGACGATGGCGGTGCTGACCGTCGAATCACCTCTTACACAGGCATTCATCCTGGCCGTACAGATCGTTCTCGCGATCACGCTCCTCGCCACACAGCGCGACCGCCGTACGGAACCGCCGGTCCGGGCAGATTCCACCGTCGAGCGACACGTGCGAGACGACAGGCCGGTGAACTCCCCCGCCTGAGGTGGCGAGCCGTACCCGGGACCTACGGCGTCCGCTGCTGCCCGGGAAGGGCGTGCGGATCGATGGAGGCGTGCGTCCCGTCCGGCAGCTGCACGATCGTACGAGGGACGGGGAGAGGTTCCACGGCCTCCGGTACGAAGCGCTGCAAGCCGGAATGGTCTACCTCCTTGCCGGCCATGGACCGTCTGGTTATCCGGACGGTCAGTGGTGCTACCCGGGTAGATTTCGTGCTGGTCAGGGGCGCGTCCGGGGGTGAATCCGGATCATGGTTGCTCCCATTCCGGCAGGGGCAACGAAATTGACGGTTCGTCAGTTTGTATAGCCATACCCAGGCCAGTACTGTTCCCGATCGAGAAGCCCGGGTTATGGATTCAGGAGTTGCTGAGTGATACGTGCGAGGGTAGTTCTGGGCGGATTTGCGCTGTCCGTTGTTCTGCTTGCGGGGAGCACTGCGGTAGCGAACGCCGTCTGCATGCCCTACCAGGCGGCGGCAGGCGCTTCGGCGTCGCGCTGAGCTCGGAAGGTACCCCTGACCGCCGCTGCTCCAGCGGCGGTTCAGGTTTGCCCGGACCCCGTCAAGCGTCCGGGCCGGAACCGGTCGGGCTCCAAGACGGAGAACCGACGCACCCCTGCGGAACCACACTGAGACCGCCACCACGGCCCGCACCCACGTCTTCATCGGATACGCCCCGCAGGGGCGTCGCTCAGGGCGAACGCGCACCTGGTTCTCGGTATCGGGGACGCGGGCGCGGGGCGGTCAGTCGGTAGTCGCCCCGGATGCGCCGAGGGGGGAGTGGTGCTGATCCATGAGCCCCTCGACGATTCTCATCACTCGATCCCCCGCCCGATCGATGCTTCCGTTCTGCGTGCTGACCTGCGCGCCTTCGAGTACGAAGGTGATCTCGGCCGCGGCCTGCTCGGGGTCGGGCAGCCCGGCCTCGGTGCACATGCCGACCAGTCTGCGGGTCTGGTGGGCCTTGTGCTTCTCGATCACTTGCCGTGCGGGATGTGAGCGGTCGGGCAGCTCGGCGATGGAGTTGATGAAAGGGCAGCCCCGGTGCGAGATCGCCGGCAACCCCTCGACGATGAAGCGGGCTATGCCCAGGATCTGTTCCCTGGGACGGCCGGGGTATTCGGCCTCGACCCGGTCGAAGGCCGCCTGGTAGTCGGCGGCGACGATCCGCAGCCACTCCGCGACCAGCGCGTCCTTGGTTTCGAAGTGCCGGTAGATCGCCACCTTGGTGGTCTCGGCCCTCTCGGCGATCGCCTGGACGCCCACCCGACGGATCCCCTCGCTTTGGAAGAGCTCTTCCGCCGCGTCGAGGATGCGCTCACGAGGCGGCAGTTTCGCCACCCTGCTCGGCCTTCTGGCGGTAGCTGCCATGACTCACTCCGTCCGGTCGGTTGTGGAGCCCCTCACCCCGCTCTTACGGTACCAGTCAGTTCCCTACGATACCGTTGGGTATCGCTTGGTGCCGAGCGGTATCGTTCTTTCCTCTGGGAGTGACAGTGAGAGTTACCGAGTATGTGAACTTCGACGCGGTCGGGCTCGCGGAGCTGGTGGCCAAGGGCGAGGTGACCCCCGCCGAGCTGGAAGCAGCCGCCCGCGAGGCCGCGCAGGCGGTCAATCCGCGGATCAACGCCATCGTGGAGACCTGGCCGACCGACGACGAGCCCGACCCCGGCAGCACACCGCTGGCCGGGGTCCCCTTCCTGATCAAGGACATCGGAGTCTCCATGGCCGGGAGGCGAATGGAGCTGGGCAGCCGTCTCGCGGTCGGCAACGTCGCCGGCGCCGACTCCTCCCTGATGCGGCGCTTCCGTCGCGCGGGCCTCGTGACGTTCGGGCGTACCGCGACACCGGAGATGGCCTACAGCGTCACGACGGAACCAGTGCTGTACGGCGCGACCCGCAACCCGTGGAGCCTGGAGCGGAGCGCGGGCGGATCCAGCGGGGGCGCGGGCGCGGCTGTCGCTGCCGGGGTGGTCCCGATCGCACACGGCACCGACGCCGCCGGCTCGCTCCGCGTCCCCGCCGCCTACAACGGCCTCTTCGGGTTGAAGCCCACCCGTGGCCGGGTCTCCATGGGCCCCGACTTCGACGAGCTCTTCAACGGCCTGGCCGTGCACGGCAGCGTCAGCCGCACAGTGCGCGACAGTGCGGCACTGCTCGATCAGATCCGCGGCCCGGAACCGGGCGACCCCTACTTCGCCCAGCAGCCGTCCCGGCCGTACGCGGAGGAAGTCACCCGCCACCCCGGCTCGCTGCGGATCGGCGTCCTCACCCAGGCATGGGGCGGACGCCGCACCACCACACCAGTGGCCGACGCTCTCTCCCGCACCGTGCGTCTGCTCGAATCCCTCGGCCATCGGGTGGTGGAGGTCGAGGTCGACCTCGGGGTCGACTGGGAGGAGTACGTCCTGGCCAACGCCCGTCTGTGGACGGCGAATATCGCGGCCTCGGTCGACCAGCTGGCCGCCGCCTTCGACCGGCCCGTCGACTCCTCGACCCTTGAGCCGGTGACCCTTGCCGGCTACCGCTACGGGCAGCGGGTCAGTGGCGCCCGGTTCGTCACCGCTCTCGCGATCCGGAACCGGGTCGCTCGAAGCCTGGCACGGTACTTCGACGCTCACGACATGCTGCTCACCCCGACCTTGCCGGAGCTTCCCGTGCCCCTGGGTACCTATGCGGAGGGCGCGGAGGCGCTGGACGGTCTTGGCTGGATTGACCGCGTCTTCGACCGCTCGCCGTTCACCGTGGCGTTCAATGTGGCGGGCACGCCCGCCATGTCCGTGCCTGTGACGGCCGACGCCGAGACGGGCCTCCCGATCGGTATGCAGTTCGCCGCCGGTTACGGGCTCGAAGGCAGCCTCTTCCGCCTCGCCGGACAACTCGAACAGGCAAGCCCGTGGTCGGGCCGGACCCCCACGGTGTGGGCAGGGAACCGCACGGACCACTGAGGCCCGGCGTCCGCCCGCGACAGCGTCAGCTCACCGCGTCGATCGCCGCCTTGATGACCTCCGTGACGGCCGCCGGGTGGGAGATCAGCGTCAGGTGCGAGCCGCCCTGGAACGTGGTGATCTTCGAGCCTGCCCGGCGGGCCATCATCCGTTCGGACTCGGCGGTGATGATCTGGTCGCCGGTGCTGATGAAGTACCACGACGGGATCGTCTTCCACGCCGCGTACTTCGACGGAGTGTCGAACGCGGCCATCGACGCGGCGCGTTGGGTGGCCCAGAGGTTGGCGGACTGCCGGGCCGGCAGGTCCTGGGCGAACTTCTCGACGAAGATCTCCTGCTTCAAGTACAGGTTCGTCGTTCCCTCCGGGGCGTTCGGGTACGGGACGTTGTCGAACAGGGTCTCGGGCGGGGCGTTGAGCGCCGACGTCGAGCCGCTCAGCGCCCCCGTGGTCTCACCCACGGCCGGAGCGGCGGCGTCCACGTAGACGAGCGCCTTGACGTTGTCGGTCTGTGCGGCGGCGTTCGTGATGACCGAGCCGCCGTACGAGTGGCCGACCAGCACGACGGGGCCACGGATGCTCTTGAGGAAGTAGGCCACTGTCTCCGCGTCGGTGGTGAGGCCCTCCAACGGGTTGGCGATCGCCCGCGCGGAGTACCCCTGGTCGCGGAGCGCCTTCACCTCGCCGCTCCAGCTCGACGTGTCGGCCCAGGCGCCGTGGATCAGCACGATCGTCGGCCTGGCTTCGGCGCCACGCCCGGCCGGGGTGGCAGGACGGGCACTCGCGGCGGGAGCGGCGACGAGCGCCGTCGCCGCGAGCGCCGTGGCGCTGAGGACCGCGGTGAGCGTGTACGTGCGACGCGGATGTGCCCGGCGTATCAGCGGGCCAGGAGTGGACGGCACGGCCATCTGCTCTCTCCTTCGAACGGTGACGGGCTGGCATCAGTGTCACCGCCCCGCGTCGGCGGGGCGCGCGTTAGGAGCATCCGAGTGAAAGGGAACCGCCGCACGGGTGATGTTCTCCGCCCACGTGTGAGTACTCGCCCGACGGCGATTACGGGCGCTGGGCGCCGGGTCCGTCAGGGAGAGCCCCGCCGATCTCGCACGCCCGGCACGGCGGCCGGCCGCAGGTGCACTGCGTGATCGCTTCGAGGACCTGGTGATCGTGGTACAGGCACTGGTCCTTGCAGGTGTGGCGGGGGATGAACCCCGCGGCGATCTCGCCCGGCCATGGTTCCTCACCCTCCCGGCAGCGGACGAACCGCTCAGGGTCGGTGGAGTGCAGTACGTGCATGTTCGCCCGCGCTTCTTCCTCCAGCTCCCGAGCCAACGCCACCGTGGCGGCGATCTGAGCGGCCAGGCTTGAGTACCGGTCGTCGCCGGTGCGTACGTGTGCCGCTCGGAGAGCCATCGTGGCATTGCCCAGGAATCTGCCGGCGTCCTGAAGGTCGGTGGTGTGATGCATCTGAATGCCTGTCACGCCCCTTACCCACACAGCGTCGATGCTCACCGAACCACCTTTCCGTCGATCGCCTTGGTTTGCCTCGGGTTTCCGGGGCGACCGATATCGCTGGAGGGCGGCGTTCTCGTACCCGCCGCATTCCAAAATCAACACATAATTGCGCAGGCTAAATATCGGGGGGGAATTCGTCCAGCAAAATCCGGAGTGAGTCCGCTCACAGTGGGCCCGCATGATCGTCCACGCATGGCTCGGTCGAGCGGTGAAGATCGCGCCACCGGATGTCGCGCCACCGGATCTGCGGGTGCGGCGGCACGGCCACGCGGTCGACCGCCGGTCCTTCTCCTGCCTGCCCGGTGCCCCTCCCGGTTTGACAAGGGAGCCACCGGGGCGTGTTCTGAAAGAGGACTGTCACATAGTGTCTTCGGAAATCCGGTGGCGACTTATGGCGACCTATGAATATTCGTGCGACCGCTGCGGTACCTTCGATCTGCGGCTGCCGATCGGCACGGCGGACAGTACAAGCCGGTGCCCTATCTGTGAGGGCATCGCGAAGCGCGTATTCTCCGCGCCCGCGTTCGCTGTGACCGGCAAGGCGATCGCCTCTCTCCATGACCAGGAGGAACGGTCTCGTGAGGCTCCCGCAATGGTCTCCGAGGTTCCGTCGCGCGGTAGGACGTCGCAGCATACGCATCCCGCGCTTTCAAGGTTGCCGCGCCCCTGAAGGCACACCCCGCAGAGTGCGATGAGCTGCGATGAGCAGAGTGCGATGAATTGAGCGGTGCTTGGCGGTCCGGGCACGGCGAAACGCTGCCGCAGGTGAACGTGGGAGGTGTTTTCCCTTGGCGAACGTGGGATTGCTCTTCGTCGGTGTCGTGCTCTTCATGAACGGATTGATGCTGCTCGGAAAGATCGACGCGCGGGCAGCCGCACTGATCAATCTGTTCGTGGGAGCGCTTCAGGTAGTGACACCGACGTACCTCATCTTCGCCGCCAACGGCGCCCCTGACAAGATCCTCTCGGCGTCCGGCATCTATTTCTTCGGTTTCACGTACCTGTATGTGGGCATAGGGCTGCTCGCCGGGATGGACACCAGTGGTGTCGGTTATTTCTCGCTGATTGTGGCGATCGCCGCCCTCGGGTATTCGTTCGTCAATTTCCATCTCCTCGGAGATCCCCCCTTGGCTGTTATATGGCTCTACTGGGCATTCCTGTGGTTCCTGTTCTTCCTGGTGCTGGGCCTCAAGAAGGATTACCTGACCAGATATACCGGCTGGGTCACGGCGATCGAGGGATGGATAACCGGTTTGATTCCGGGGTTTCTGCTGCTTTCCGGCTATTGGAAGCACCCCACGGAGACCGCCATCGCACTTGGAGCCTTCGGGGTGGTGGTGTTCATTCTGCTGTGGCCGCTGACTCGTAAACAGCGGCTGGCGGCTCGTCGACAGGAACCCGAAAACGAAAACACCACGACAACCGGACCGGGTTAAGCCGGCGACCAGATTCTGAATGAGGTGTTCTCATGCCTGAAGTCGTCTTCAGCGTCGACAACAGCAAGTCCATGCGTAGCCAGGCCGTGCCCGGCCACAACCGGTGGCACCCGGAAGTTCCCGCCGTGGCCATGGTGCGGCCGGGGGCCGAGTTCCGAGTCGAGTGCCGGGACTGGACCGACGCGCAGATCGGCAACAACGATTCCGCCAACGACGTACGGGACATCGACCTGAGCATCCCCCACATGCTCAGCGGGCCGATAGGAGTGGAGGGAGCCGAACCCGGCGACCTGCTCGTCGTGGACATCCTCGACATCGGCCCCGTTCCGCAGCAGACCGGGGACGCACCGGGGCAGGGCTGGGGCTACACCGGCGTCTTCGCCAAGACCAACGGCGGCGGGTTCCTGACCGACTATTTCCCGGACGCCGTCAAGGCGGTCTGGGATTTCCACGGTCAGGTGGCGACCTCCCGACACCTTCCCGGGGTCCACTTCACCGGAATCACCCACCCGGGGCTGTTCGGGACCGCGCCCTCCGCCGACATGCTCGCCAGGTGGAACGCGCGTGAGCAGGCGCTCATCGACACGGACCCGAACCGGGTCCCGCCGCTGGCTCTGCCGCCGAACCCCCAGAACGCGCTCGCCGGCACCGCCACCGGGGAGGTCGCCAAGCGCATCGCCCGCGAAGGCGCCCGTACGGTGCCGGGCCGTGAACACGGAGGCAACCAGGACATCAAAAACCTCACCCGAGGCTCACGGGTCTTCTTCCCCGTGTTCGTCAAGGACGCCAAACTCTCCGGTGGGGACCTGCACTTCAGCCAGGGCGACGGAGAAATCACCTTCTGCGGCGCCATCGAGATGGGCGGATTCATCGACTTCCATGTCGATCTGATCAAGAACGGCATGGAGAAGTACGGCGTCACCACCAACCCGATCTTCATGCCGGGCAACGTCGAGCCGAGGTATTCGGAGTTCCTCACCTTCATCGGGATCTCCGTGGACCACGACACGGACACGAACTACTACATGGACGCGACGCTCGCCTACCGGCGTGCCTGCCTCAACGCCGTCGAATACCTGAAGAGGTTCGGCTACACCGGTGAGCAGGCATACCTGCTGCTGGGCGCCGCCCCCCTGGAGGGACGCATCAGCGGGATCGTCGACATCCCCAACGCCTGCTGCTCGCTGTACCTGCCCACCGCGATCTTCGACTTCGACGTCCGTCCGAACGCCGAAGGTCCGAAGGCCGTCGACCGCGGTCAGTGCGCTGTCTCCAGCTGACCTGGTCCCCGAACGCGACGCGTCGCGTATCCCCTCGTCCCTGGGCGGCACACCTGTCCGGGGACGAGGGTTCGGTATGAGGACCCTCAGCGGGCCACCGCGCCCGGACTGCCGACGTCAGGAGTCGCGCGGGGCTACCAGGCCGGATTCATAGGCGAGAACCACGAGTTGGGCCCGGTCACGGGTATGGAGCTTGGCCATGGCCCGGTTGATATGGGTTTTCGCGGTCAGCGGGCTGATCACCAGATGGCCCGCGATCTCGTCGTTGGACAAGCCCCGCGCGACCAGAACGACGACCTCGCGTTCGCGGCTGGTCAGCTTTTCCAGCCCCGCGCCGATGTCGGTGGGAAGCGGCTGGGTGACGTACCGGTTGATCAGCTTGCGGGTGATCGAGGGCGCGAGCAGGGCGTCGCCACGCGCGGCGACGCGTACGGCGTGCAGGAAGTCGTCCGGCACTATGTCCTTGACGAGGAATCCGGCGGCGCCGGCGCGCAGCGCGTCGAAGACGTACTCGTCCAGGCCGTAGTTGGTCAGGATGACGACGTGCACCCCGGCCAGGGTCCGGTCCGCGGCGATGCGGCGGGTCACTTCGATGCCGTTGGTGACCGGCATCTGAATGTCGACGAGCATCACGTCGGGCAGGTGCTCCTTGGCGAGCTCCAGGCCCTCGCTGCCGTCGGCGGCCTCGGCCACCACCTCGATGTCGTCTTCGAGTTCGAGGAGCGCGCGGAATCCGCTGCGGATGAGGGGCTGGTCGTCGACCAGCAGGACACGGATCATGACGTGCGGTCCAGGGGGAGTTCGGCCTGGACGGTGAAGCCACCCTCGCCGCGCGGTTCCGCCCGCAGACGGCCACCGAGGGCGGTGACGCGTTCACGCATCCCGAGCAGCCCGACGCCGGGCGTCGGCGCGGTGAACGGTGTGGCCTTGCCGTCGTCGTCGACGCGTATCGCGACGGCGTCCGGACGACAGTCGATCCGGACCGATGCCGTGCCGGCGTCCGCGTGACGGGCGATGTTGGTCAGCGACTCCTGAACGATCCGGTAGACGGTCCGGCCCACCGCGATCGGCATGTCGTGCCGCTGTCCGCCGATCGTCAGCGTCGCTTCCAGACCGGCTTTGCTTGCTCGTTCCACCAGTTCCGGGACGTCGTCGAGCCCACGCGGCGGGGCCGTGTCGTCGTCGCGCAGCGCCCGCAGGGTCGCGCGCAGCTCCCGGCTCGCCTCGCGACCGGCCTCCTGGATCGCCAGCAGGGCCTCCGGCACCTGTTCGCCACGTTTGCGCGCCACATGGACGGCGACTTCGGCCTGCACCTTGATGACCGAGATCTGGTGGGTGAGCGAATCGTGCAGTTCCCGCGCGATGTGCAGACGCTCCTCGTCGGCGCGGCGCCGTGCGGTCTCCTCCCGGGTGCGCTCGGCTTCGTCCGCCCGCCGCTCGGCCTGCCGCAGAGCCTCACCCGCCGCGCCGGCCGCGATCAGCCAGGCCAGCTCCAAGGCGCCTCGGGCCTGCGCGAACGCCTCGCCCGTGTTGTGCAGGCCCGAGGCCAGGGCCGCGAGCGGCAGCATGGCCATCGTGGCCACGCTCGCCGCCACCGTGACGGTGCGATGTCCGGCCCGCACGGCCGCGTATACCGCGAACAAGTACGCGACGGCAGGCACGTCGAAACCGGCTGCCTGGTAACCCACCGCGCACAGCCCGGTGACGGCCAGGACGGCTACCGGAGTCCGGCGGCGCGCGGACAGCGCCAGCCCGCCGGCTGTCAGCAGCGCGTACCCGAGCACGTCGGGGGCCGTGGCGGGACGCTGCCCGGACAGCCCGGTGACCAGCAGCGCCGCCGCCACGCCGACGGCGATGACCCAGTCTCCGACACGGGCCCGGACACCGGACTCGCCTGCACTCATGGGCGCACCCTAGCTGGCCGGCACCGAGGGCGAGTCCCCCTCGTGGACGAGCGGCCGGCTACCGCACACGCGGTACCTTCGCGCCTCCCTGCGGCGTCCGTGGTAGCCGCATGCGGCGTCGGCGGCAGCACGAAGTGTCTGCGTCCGCCGGACGACCGGGGGCGGGTCCGGCGGACATGCTCGGGCGACACCCGGTCCCAGGAAGAGAAGGAGCACCTCGATGTCTGTTCGTCGCCTGCTTGTCGCCGCCTCGGCCGCCCTGCTCGGAGGCATCGGGCTTGCCGCACCGGCGGCCGCGCACGCCTCGGTCCAGCCGGTCGCCGTCAGTTTCTACTCCCTCGGCCTCGGGCGGCTCGGAGCCGCCACGGGCGCGCTCCTGGGGCTGGCCGGCCTGGTCGTCGCCGGGCTGGCGCTGGCTCGCCCCGCCGGTCGTCCCGGCGCCGCCAACCGATCACTCAAGGCCATGGTGGCCATCGTGGCGGGTCTGATCGGCATGGCCCTCGGTGGGCTGGTCGCGGCCACCGCCGACGGTGGTCCCGGCACCGGCAACGGGCTGGCCGGGGCATACGTGGCCATGCTGGTGGGGCTGATCGGCACCGTCCTCGGTGTGCTGGCACTGACCCGCTCCCGCCGCGCCGGCTGACCGGAGCGGATACGAGCGTTCGGGGCTGCCCGAAGACCGATCAGTGCCGCCGCGTACCAGCGCCAACTGGCAGGCCCCCGCGGGCGGCACCACCAACGAACGGCTCGACATCGGGTCGGCCGTTCGTTGGGCAGGCACCATGTGAGCGGGACTGCCGCGTGATCAGGTGTAGGCCGAGACGGGGATCGCGAAGTCGTGTCCCGCGGCGGTGTGGCCGTAGGTGTAGTCGTAGGGGCAGAGGCCGTACTTGCCCTCGTTGGCGTAGCCGTTGAAGAACAGCACGGAACACTTGAAGCAGAAGCGCCATTGGCGCTGCGTGCCGGCCGGCTCGCCGATGTCGTGCGGCAGCAGGAACTGCCGGGGGTAGCCACCGGGGTGGATGTAGCTGTGCGCACCGCCCGCCGGGCATCGTAGGGCGGTGCTGGGTGCCCAGTAGAGTCCCGCGCAGCGGTAGCAGTGCCGCCAGTTGGCCTGGGTGTTGGCGTTCTCGCCGGTGCCGCCGGAATCCAGGTTGTACGTCAGCCGGAAGGTCCAGCCCGCGGCCTGATGCGGGCCGCTGTTACGCGGACAGAGACTCTGCTCGACCGTGAAGTCGACCAGGAACAGCTCGAAGCAGTTCACGCAGAACCGCCAGCCGTCCAGTGTGTACCGGGGTTCCGCAGCCGCTTCGGCGGGCGACAACGCGGCTTCGGCTGCCGTTGCCGAGAGGCCGAGCGCGACCGCGCCGGCCAGTACGGAACGGCGCGGTAATCGTCTGGTGCCGGGTGTTTCTTGCATGGATCTCCCTTTGGCGTATTAATTCATGCATGCCGGATGGTGGTGGAGCGGTCGAGGGTCTGGCACGAATTCCGTGAACCGGCCACGCGAGGAGAACTCGTTTCCGGGGAAGTCAGCTTTCGGGCTGACGTAGATCTCCGTACGCGTCAGCGACTTGATGGGATCGCGTTCCGGGTTGGAAGATAACTTTGCGTGACGTGCTGGGGTATCGCCCAGACAGGTGGTTTCTCCGTGGCAACACCGGGGGAGCGCGGCAGTGCGACTCAGCCGCCTGCCTCGTCGTACCGACGCAGGATCAGTTCCGCCACTGCCGCGTGCGTCCCCAGCGGTGCCGAAGTGAGGCCCGCGCCCGAGCGGGAGGCCCGGCGGGAGAAGAAGCCGGGGGCGAGGAGATAGGCGGCCGTGGCGATGGAGTCGTGACCCTCGGCGCGCAGATGGGCGACGGCCTGGGCCGGGGTGGGGGAGTTCGCGCAGAGGTAGGAGGGGAGGACGGGCGCGCTCAGCCGGTCCTGGAGCATCGTGGCCATACGGGCGGTGTCCGCGTTGGCCACCGGATCCGTGGAGCCCGCGGCGGCGAGGACGACCGCGCTCCCGGACCATCCCGCCTCGGTGAGCCGCGCCGACAGCGCGGTGGCCAGCAGTGGGTCCGGGCCCAGCGCGTGGGCGACGGAAGCACGTAGGTGCGGGGCGGCGGCCAGCGCCGTCGGGATGTCGGTGTGGACGTGGTAGCCCGCGCCCAGAAGCAGCGGGACGAGCACGGCCTCGCCCCGCAGCGCGGCCAGGGTCTCGTCCAGCGAGGGCCGCACGAGATCCAGGTAGCCGACCTCGACCCGCAACCCGGGCCGTAGCGAACGGACCAGGTCCAGCAGGGCCTCGGTGGTGGCGACGCCGACCGGGTCGCGGGTGCCGTGGGCGACGGCGACGAGAGTCGGGTCCGTCACCCGCCGACCTCCAGCCGGTACCCGCGCTTCGGGACCGTCCGCACCAGACCCGCGTGCGGTCCCAGCGCACCGCGCAGTCGCGCGACCGCGGCCTCGACCGCGTGCTCGTCCGTGGTCGTGCCCGCCCAGACCCGGCGCAGCAGGTCGGCGCGGCTGACCACCCAGCCGGGGTGTTCGGCCAGGGCCCGCAGCACCGCCGCCGAGACCGGCGGCAGCCAGTAGCTCTCCTCACCGATGACGAGCGCGCTGCCCTGCAGCACCAGGGTGCGCCCGCCGGCTTCCAGCTCGCGGCGGTGGCGCACCGGGACCGTCTCGGTGATGGTGCGCACCAGCGCCCCGAGCCGTCCGCGTTCGGGGCAGACCACGGGTACGCCGACGTTCTCCAGCGGCCGGGCGCAGACCGGGCCGACGCACACCGGCAGCACGTCCTCGCGCAGCGCGGTCAGGATCTCGCGGTGCAGTCCCAGGGTGTCCGCCGCCGCCAGGAAGGCGGTGATCGCCGGGGCGCTGGTGAAGGCGATGGCCTGTACCTCCCGGCGTATCGTCTGCTGGATCAGCCGGCGTACCGGCTCCGGGTCCTGGGGCGGGGCCCAGCGGTAGACCGGGACCTCGATCACTTCGGCGCCGCGTTCACGCAGCGCGGCGGTGAAGCCGTCCAGTGGGGCGCCGTGTTCCTGCACCGCGATCCGGCGGCCGTTCAGATTCCGGGCGAGCAGCCAGGTCAGCAGCTCGTCGTTGGCCTCGGAGCGCGGTGAGAAGGTCTCGTCCAGTCCGGTGGCACGGACCGCGCCGGTCGCCTTCGGGCCGCGGCTGAGCACCACCGCGTCCCGGCAGGTCTGGGCGAGCCGGCCGCCCTGTCCCCAGCCCTCGGCGGCGCTCATCCAGCCGCGCCAGCCGACTCCGGTGGTGGCGACCACGTAGTCCAGCGGGGCGGTCAGGCACAGCTCGGTGGCGCGGCGCAGCGCCGCGTCGTCCTCCAGCGGGAGGATCCGCATGGTGGGCGCCTCCACCACGCGCGCGCCGCGCCGGCGCAGCAGGGCGGTGAACTCGTCGCGACGACGCGCGGCGGTCACTCCGATCGTGCAGCCGACCAGCGGGCCGACCGGCTCGGTGGCCGGAGGGCCGCCGGTGGACCTGCTGGCAGTTCCCATGCTGTGCAGGCTCGGTGCGCGGGGTTTCGGTCGCATTGCGCGGGCGTCACGCGGGGGTTAGCGAAGCGCGGTGTGCTGTTACGGAAGATGTCATTACCCCCACCTTGTCCCGGGGGCCGCGTGAGGGACGCGTACCTCGGCCGCAATACGGGGGACCCGGTCGCGTAACCGGGCCGGATGACGCTCGGTGCCATGACGACGACCGACACCCACTGCCCGTACTGCGCGTTGCAGTGCGGCATGCGGCTGCGCACGGCGCCTTCCGGAGCGACGGTGCCGGTGGAGGTCGTGGAGCGGCCGGATTTTCCGGTCAACCTCGGCGCGCTGTGCGGCAAGGGCCGTAGCGCCGCCGCGCTGCTCGACCGGGCCGCCCGGCTGACCGCACCGCTGGTGCGCGACCGGCGCGGCGGCGAGCTGCGCGAGGCGTCGTGGGACGAGGCGCTGGACCGGGTGGCCGCCGGCCTGTCGGGTGCCGCCGAGTGGTACGGCCGGGACGCGGTGGGGGTCTTCGGCGGGGGCGGGCTGACCAACGAGAAGGCGTACCTGCTGGGCAAGTTCGCCCGGGTGGCGCTGCGTACCGCGAACATCGACTACAACGGCCGCTTCTGCATGTCCTCGGCGGCTGCAGCGCACCGGCAGGCGTTCGGGATCGACCGCGGGCTGCCGTTCCCGATGGCGGACATCGCGCGCACCGGCTGCGTGATCCTGGTCGGCGCCAACCCCGCCGAGACCATGCCCCCGGCCGTGCGCTACTTCCGCGAGCTGCGCGAGAGCGGCGGGCGGCTGATCGTGGTGGACCCGCGCCGGACCAGGACCGCCGAGCTGGCCGACCTGCATCTCCAGCCGCTGCCCGGCACCGATCTGGCGCTCGCGCTCGGTCTGCTGCACCTGGTGGTCGCGGACAGAAGGCTCGACCAGGACTTCATCGAGGAGCGCACCACCGGCTTCGAGGCGGCCCGAGCCTGCGCGATGGCGCACTGGCCGGAACGGGTGGAGGGGCTGACCGGTGTGCCGGTGGCCCAACTGCGGGAGACCGCGGCCATGTTCGCGGACGCCGAGACCGGCATGGTGCTCACCGCCCGCGGCCCTGAGCAGCAGAGCAAGGGCACCGACACGGTCAGTGCCTGGATCAACCTGTGCCTGGCCACCGGCAAGGCCGGCCGCCGGTACTCCGGGTACGGCTGCCTGACCGGCCAGGGCAACGGGCAGGGCGGCCGGGAGCACGGGCAGAAGGCCGACCAGCTGCCCGGCTACCGCTCGATCGAGGACCCGGCGGCGCGGGCGCACGTCGCCGCGGTGTGGGGGGTGGACCCGAACCAGCTGCCGCGCTCGGGGCGCTCGGCCTACGAGCTGCTGGACTGCCTCGGGCAGGAGGGCGGCGTACGGGCGCTGCTGCTGATGGGGTCCAACCCGGTGGTTTCGGCGCCGCGGGCCGGGCACGTCGCCGAGCGGCTGCGGAGTCTCGACTTCCTCGCGGTGAGCGATCTGGTGCTGTCCGAGACGGCCGAGCTGGCCGATGTCGTGCTGCCGTCGGCGCAGTGGGCCGAGGAGACCGGAACCACCACCAACCTGGAGGGGCGGGTGATCCTGCGTCAGCAGGCGGTCTCCGCGCCACCGGGCGTGCGCAGCGACCTGGCCGTGTTGAGCGGACTCGCCCGGCGGCTGGGGGTGGAACAGGGCTTCTCCGAGGACCCGGAGCAGGTCTTCGAGGAGCTGCGGCGGGCCTCGGCGGGCGGCCAGGCGGACTACTCGGGCATCAGTTACGAGCGGATCCGCGCCGAGGACGGGGTGTTCTGGCCCTGCCCGGCCGACAACAGCAACGGCAACGGCACCAACAACGAGGGCAGCGGCAGCAGCGGCAACGGGAGCAACGGCAGCAGCGGCGACGGTAACGGCACACCGCACCCCGGCACGCCCCGGCTGTTCCTGGACCGCTTCGCCACACCGGACGGCCGGGCCCGGTTCGCCGCCGTCACGCACCGTCCGACGGCGGAGCAGCCGGATGCCGAATACCCCTTGTTCCTGACGACCGGCCGGGTGGTCTCCCAGTACCAGAGCGGCGCGCAGACCCGCCGCGTGCCCGAGCTCAACCGGGCCGCACCGGGACCGTTCGTGGAGCTGCACCCGCGGCTCGCGCACCGGCTCGGGGTGGCTGAGGGCGAGCTGCTCGCGGTGACCAGCCGGCGCGGGCGGGCGGTCGCCCCGGCCCGGGTGACCGAGAGCATCCGACCCGACACCGTGTTCATGCCCTTCCACTGGGGCGGCGCCGGGCGGGCCAACTCGCTGACCAATCCGGCCCTGGACCCGACCTCCCGGATGCCGGAGTTCAAGGTCTGCGCGGTGCGGGTCGAGCGGGCGGGGAGCACGGCGTGAACGCGCGCATCGCGGTGGTCGGCGCGGGCATGGCCGCCGCCCGGTTCGCCCAGCAGTACCAGGACCTCGGCGGAAAGGCCGAGGTGACGCTCTACGGCGTGGAGCCGCGCGCCCCCTACAACCGGGTGCTGCTCGCCGACGTACTCACCGGCCGCTACGACCCCGAGGCCATCGCCCTGCCGACCGGCGCCGCCCTGCTGCGGACCGGCGCCGAGGTCGTCGCACTGGACCTGGCCGCCCGCACGCTGCGACTTCCGGGCGGGGAGAGGGCCGGGTACGACGAACTGGTGCTGGCCACCGGCGCCAACCCCGTACTTCCCCCGATCCGCGGCCTGCGCGCCCCCGACGGCGACCTGCTCGCCGGGGTGCACGCACTGCGCACCCTCGCGGACTGCCGCGGCCTGGCCGAGGCCGCGGCCGGAGCCGCGCGCGCCGTGGTCATCGGCGGCGGAGTGCTCGGCGTCAGCGCCGCCCGCGCGCTGGCCGCGCGCGGGCTTCCGGTGGAGATCGTGCACCAGGGCCCGCACCTGATCGAGCGCCAACTCGACGCACAGGCGGGCGCGGCGATACGGAGCGTGCTGGCCGGACTGGGGGTCGAGGTCTACCCCCGCAACCGGGCTCGGGCGCTCCGCGGTGGCGATCGGGTCGACGGGGTGGAGTTGGCCAACGGCTACCTGCTGACCACCGATCTGGTGGTGCTGGCCTGCGGGGTGCGCCCGCGCACCGGGCTCGCCCACGCGGCCGGGCTGCTGGTGCGCACCGGCGTGGTGGTGGATGACCGGCTGGCCGCCTCCCACCCCGGCGTGTTCGCCATCGGCGACTGCACCGAACACCGCGGCACCGTGCACGGTCTGTCCGGCCCGGCCTGGCAGCAGGCCGACGTCCTGGCCGCGAGGCTGTCCGGGGCCGAGCCGGACAGGGAGTACACCGGCTCCCACCCGCTGACCCGGCTCTCGGCGGGGCCGCTGGAGTACGCCGCGTTCGGCGAGGTGGACGGCGAGACGCACCAGGCCGACCCCGGCCACCACGTGCTGCGGCTGGTCGACGCCACGCGCGGCTCCTACAAGAAGCTCGTGCTGCGCGGCGACCGGCTCGTCGGCGGCATCCTGCTGGGCGATCTGGCCACGGTCGGCGCCCTGACCCGGGCGTACGAGCGGGACGAGCCGCTGCCCGAGGACCCCCTGCACCTGATCACCACCCGAGGAGCCCGTTGATGACGCGCACGGACGGCAAGGACCACCCGGACCGTATCGGTGACACGCACAGCACGGACAGCACGGACAGCACGGACCGCGAACACCTGGTCCTGATCGGCCACGGCATGGTCGGCCAGCGCTTCCTGGAGGCGTTGTTCGAGCAGCCGGACGCCGGGGCAGGAGCCCCGGTCCGGCGGGTCACCGTGCTCGCCGAGGAACCCCGCCCCGCCTACGACCGCGTACGGCTGACCTCCTGGTTCTCCGGTACCTCGGCCGAGGAACTGTCGCTGTGCCCGCCCGGCTTCCTCGCCGAGCACGGCATCGACCTGCGGCTCGGCGACCCGGCCGTCGCGATCGACCGCGACGCACGGACCGTCACCACCGCGTCCGGGCACCAACTCCGCTACGACGCCCTGGTGCTGGCCACCGGCTCGTACCCGTTCGTCCCGCCGGTCCCCGGGCACGACGCCGAGGGCTGCCACGTCTACCGCACCATCGAGGACCTGGAGGCGATCCGGGCCGGCGCCGCCGGGGCCCGGGTCGGCGCGGTGGTCGGCGGCGGGCTGCTCGGGCTGGAGGCGGCCGGCGCGCTGCGGGCCATGGGGCTGGAGACGCATGTCGTGGAGTTCGCCCCGCGGCTGATGGCGATCCAGGTGGACGAGGGCGGGGGCGAGGCGCTGCGCCGCAAGATCGACGACCTGGGCGTGCTGGTGCACACCGGCGCCGGCACGCGGGCGGTCACCACGGACGAGGACGGCCGGGTACGCGGCATGGCCCTGTCCGACGGCACCGAACTCGCCGCCGACCTGGTGGTCTTCTCCGCCGGAGTGCGCCCGCGCGACCAGCTCGCCCGTGACTGCGGCCTGCCGGTCGGTGAGCGCGGCGGCATCGTCGTCGACGCGCGGTGCCGCACCGCCGATCCCGCGGTCTGGGCCATCGGCGAATGCGCGCTGGCCGCCGACGGCCGGGTCTACGGGCTGGTCGCCCCCGGCTACGCGATGGCCGGGGCCGCCGCCCGCGAACTCACCGGCGGCACCGGCTCCTTCACCGGAGCGGACACCTCCACCAAGCTCAAACTGCTCGGCGTGGACGTGGCCAGCTTCGGCGACGCGCACGGCACCACCGAGGGCGCACTGGAGGTGCTCTACGCCAACAGCCGCGCGGGCGTCTACAAGAAGCTCGTCATCGGCGCGGACGGCGCGCTGCTCGGCGGCGTCCTGGTCGGCGACACCGACTCCTACGCGCTGCTGCGCCCGCTGGCGTTGAGCGGCTCCCCGCTGCCCGCCCCGCCGGAGCAGCTGGTGCTGCCCGCCTCGATCGGCGCCGCCGCCGGCCCGATCGCGCTGCCGGACGAGGCGGTCGTCTGCTCCTGCCACCACGTCAGCAGGGGCGAGATCCGGGCCGCCGTGCGCGAGCGGGGCAGCACGAGCGTCCCCGAGGTCAAGAAGTGCACCAAGGCCGGTACCGGCTGCGGAAGTTGCGTCAAGCTGCTCGGCGGCATCGTGGCCGAGGAGCTGGCCGCGAGCGGGGTCGAGGTCGCCAAGGGCCTGTGCGAGCACTTCACGCAGACCCGCGCCGAGCTGTACGAGATCGTCCGGGTCAAGGGCATCGGCTCGTTCGCCCGGCTGCTCGACGAGCACGGCGGCAGGCTGGGCGGCGAGGGCTGCGACATCTGCAAGCCCGTGGTCGCCTCCATCCTGGCCAGCCTCGGCAACGGCCACATCCTGGACGGTGAGCAGGCCGCCCTGCAGGACACCAACGACCACTTCCTGGCCAACATCCAGCGCAACGGCTCCTACTCGGTGGTGCCGCGGGTCCCCGGTGGCGAGATCACCCCCGAGGGCCTGATCGTCATCGGCGAGATCGCCCGCGACTTCGGCCTCTACACGAAGATCACCGGCGGCCAGCGGATCGACCTCTTCGGCGCGACCGTGGATCAGCTCCCCCCGATCTGGCGCCGACTTGTCGACGCCGGTTTCGAGTCCGGACACGCCTACGGCAAGGCGCTGCGCACCGTGAAGTCCTGCGTCGGCGAGTCCTGGTGCCGCTACGGCGTGCAGGACTCGGTGGGCCTGGCCATCGAACTGGAGCTGCGCTACCGAGGGCTGCGCTCCCCGCACAAACTGAAGTCCGCGGTCTCCGGTTGTGCCCGGGAGTGCGCGGAGGCGCAGAGCAAGGACTTCGGGGTGATCGCGACCTCGGCGGGATGGAACCTCTATGTGGGCGGCAACGGGGGGATGACCCCACGTCACGCGGATCTGCTGGCGGCCGACCTGGACCGGGCGACGCTGATCCGCACCATCGACCGGTTCCTGATGTTCTACATCCGCACCGCGGACCGGCTGGAGCGGACGGCCTCCTGGCTGGAACGGCTGGAGGGCGGCATGGACCATCTGCGGGCCGTCGTCCTGGACGACTCTCTCGCCATCTGCGCCGACCTCGACGAACTGATGGCCCGCCACGTCGAGACCTACGAGGACGAATGGGCGGCCACCCTGGCCGATCCGGAGCGGCTGCGCCGCTTCGTCTCGTTCACCAACGCACCGGGCGTTCCCGACCCGACGATCCGCTTCGTCGCCGAGCGGGACCAGATCCGCCCGGGACCGGCCCCGACGCCGGCCCTGATCGCCGGTCCCGACCTGGAGGTACGCGGCCGATGAGCGGGACGACGAGTGTGGTGCGGGTGGAGATTCACGACGGCGCGGGGTGGGTTCCGGTGTGCGGGTACGCGGAGCTCACCCCGGGGCGCGGCGTCGCGCTGCTGGTGGGCGGCGCGCAGGTCGCGCTGTACCGCGACCGTACGGGGGAGGTGTACGCGGTCGACAACCGCGACCCGTTCAGCGGGGCGTATGTGCTGTCGCGGGGACTGCTGGGGAGCCGGGGGGCGGTCCCGGTGGTGCTCTCACCCATGTACAAGCAGGCCTTCGACCTGCGCACGGGCGAATGTCTGGACGAGGAGACGGCCCCGGACGGGTCGCCGGCGGTGCTGAGGGTGTGGCCCGCGAGAGTTCAGGCGTAGGCGAGCGGTCACCACGCGCGAATCCGAGGGGCGCGAGGGAGTGCGAGTGCCCATCCTCACGCCCCTCGCCACGCCCCGTGCGCAGGACGTTCCACCACCGAGCCACCACGTGCCGTCAGCCGAAATCTCGCCTTCCTACCTTGCTGCGTGGCGAAGCGCCAGACGCGTCAGCAGACTCCCTCTCCGCTCCGGCAGGTGCCCATGAGTACAACGGTCAGCAACTCCAAGAACACCGCGAACACCGAGAACACCGCGACCCCGGCAGTGGCCCGGGTCCGAACCATCGACGACTGGCGTCCGGAGGACGTCCGCTTCTGGGAGGAGGCCGGAGCGCGGATCGCTCGGCGGAACCTGGTGTTCTCGGTCATCTCCGAGCACATCGGCTTCTCCATATGGAGCCTCTGGTCCGTACTCGTCCTCTTCCTCGGGCCGGAGTACCACGTCGACCCCGCCGGCAAGTTCCTGCTCACCGCCCTGCCCACCGCGCTCGGTTCGGTGCTCCGGCTGCCCTACACCTTCGCCGTGGCGAAGTTCGGCGGACGCAACTGGACCGTCTTCAGCGCGCTGCTGCTCCTGGTCCCGACCATCCTTGCCGGGATCGTGCTCGAACCCGGCGTCTCCTACGGAACGCTCCTCGCCGTGGCCTGTGTCGCGGGGGTCGGCGGCGGCAACTTCGCGTCTTCGATGGCGAACATCAACGCGTTCTATCCGCAGCGGCTCAAGGGCTGGGCATTGGGCATCAACGCGGGCGGCGGCAATCTGGGCGTGCCCGTGGTCCAGTTGGCGGGCCTGCTGATCCTGGCGACCGCGGGGGCCGCGCAGCCGCGGTTGCTGCCGCTGGTGTACATCCCGCTGATCGTCCTCGCCGCCCTCTGCGCGGCCTGGAAGATGGACAATCTCACCGCGATGCGCAACGACAAGCGGGCCATGCGCGAGGTCTCCCGTGATCCGCACACGTGGGTGATGTCGCTGCTCTACATCGGCACGTTCGGTTCCTTCATCGGCTTCAGCTTCGCCTTCGGGCAGGTGCTGCAGGTGCAGTTCCAGGAGCAGTTCGACACCCCTGTGAAGGCCGCGTATCTCACCTTCCTCGGCCCCCTGCTCGGCTCGCTGATCCGGCCGGTCGGCGGGCTGCTCGCGGATCGCTTCGGCGGGGCGAAGGTGACGCTGTGGAACTTCGCGGCGATGGCCGCCGGTGCGGCCGTGGTGCTGGTCGCTTCGGTTCAGGACTCGCTGGGCCTGTTCGTCGCCGGTTTCGTGGCGCTGTTCGTCTTCAGCGGTGTCGGCAACGGCTCCACCTACAAGATGATCCCGGCGATCTTCCGCGCCAGGGCGCGTATCGCGGTGGCGTCCGGCGCGGACCCGGAGACGGCCGAGCGCGACTCCCGCAGGCGGGCGTCCGCGCTGATCGGCATCGCGGGCGCGGTGGGCGCGTTCGGCGGGGTGCTGGTGAACGTGGCGTTCCGGCAGTCGTTCCTGACCACGCAGAACGGGAACGCCGCGTACCTCTGCTTCCTGGTGGGGTACGGCCTGTGCCTGGTGCTGACCTGGGCCGTCTACCTCCGTACGTCCCCGGCACGGCTTTCCGACGTGTAGCGCGGGGCGGCCCCCGACCCCTTCGAGCGGATACAGGCGGCTGGACCGAACTCGGACGCCAACCGTGCGAGGGGGCCCTCGACCGTGGTGAGACACGGTCGGACAAGGTGGCTGCAAGGCCTCTGCAAGGAAAGCGTCGTGTGCCCCGGGCACCCCCTCTGTCGACTGCTGCACGCAGCCGACAAGCATGGGGGAGTGTTGTGTCTGTCAAAACCACGAAATCGGCGCTGATCGAACAAGGTCGGTGGCTGACCGTACAGGACTGCAAGCGGGTGCTGGTTGTCGCTCATACCGTGACATTCGCTCAGCGTCTGCGAGAGGCCTTCTGCCTGCTGGAGGCCGACTTCCGTATCCAGGTGGTGTTCACCGCCCCGCCGCACGCGTTCGGTGAGGGTGTCTCGCGGTATCTGGAGACTCTGGGCATCGCCACCGTGCCCTGGGAAGAGGCCCGACGGGCCGAGTTCGACCTGGCGCTGGCCGCCGGATCCCGGGGGGTGCACGAGCTGCGGGCTCCGGTCGTGCGCATCTCACACGGAGCCGGCCACATCAAACTGCTGACCGACACCACAACCCTGGAACCGGGGGAGAAGCGGTCGCCCGGGATGCTGAGCCGTCAGCATCTTCTGCACGAGGGACGGGTGGGTCCGGCAGCGATCGTCTACGCGCACGAGCGCGATCTGGAGGAACTGGCGCGATCCTGTCCCGAGGCGCTTCCGGTGGCCCACGTGGTGGGGGATCCCTGTGTCGATCGCATCAAGGCCGGCATGGCCCGGCGCGAGCGGTACCGCAGGGCGCTGGGGCTCGAAGCGGGGCAACGGCTCGTGATCGTCTCTTCGACGTGGGGACCCACCTCCACCTTCGGGCGGCTCGACGCCCTTCTGCCGCAGTTGCTGAGCCAGCTTCCCGGCCGCGACTACCGGGTGGCTCTGCTGCTCCATCCGAATGTCTTCGCCGGCCATGGGGGGTGGCAGGTGCGGAGCTGGCTGGCCGGCTGCCGCGGCCGGGGGATCGCGCTGGTGCCCCCGGAAGCGGACTGGCAGGGTCCGCTGATCGCCGCCGACTGGATAATCGGTGATCACGGATCGCTGACGGCGTACGGAACCCTCACGGATGCCACCATGCTGCTCACGCCCGGACCGAGGCGCGAGATCTCGGACTACTCGCCGGCGGCGCTCCTGGCCACCCTGGCGCCCGTGATCTCTCCCGCATATCCGCTGGACGAGCAGTTGCGCTACGCCGCGGAGCGGCATCGTCCGCGGCAGTACGAACAGGTGGCCTCCCTGCTGTCCTCGGCGCCGGGCCAGTTCCACCAGCGGATGCGGGCTGTCATCTACCGTCTGCTGAAGCTGGGCGAACCGGCCTGCGCGCCGCTCGTTCCCCCCTTGCCACTGCCACCGCCGCTGGAACAGTGGGAGGCCGTTGACCCGGGGGTGGCGCAGCGATGAGCCGGCCTGCCGACACGACAGGGACAGAGCAGCCCGCGCCGGACGGGAGGCCGGTACTGGTACCGGACGCCGCTTGGTGCGCGGTGCGGTTCGGTGCCCGGCGTCCGTCCGTCGACGCCGGTTCGGATGCTCACACCGGCCTGGTCACTGTCTCCGCCTCCGTCATCTGGAGAGCGGCGACCGGGCACGGTCTGGTCTCCGTCCGGCTCGACGCGGTGTCCGCGGCGGCGGGGAGCCGTCCGTACCTGTCGGGCGATCGTCCCTGCGACGTGCATCTATGGGTGGATCCGGACGCTCCGGGAGAAGCGGAGCAGGTGGAGTACGCCGATGTGCTCGTGCCCCGGACGCCGCTGCCACCGACGGCTGCCCGCCGTCGCGCGAACGAACTGATCGCGCGCTATCCGGGCTGCCTCGTCGCCGCCGTTCCCGACTCCGAGAACGGGTGCGTACTGGGAGCACGGTACGGCGGGGGGATCGTCATTCCGGCGTGGCCGGGAGCGGATGGGTCCCGGCGCCCGGCTCCGCCGTACGCCGTGGCCGCGGTGGCGCACGCCTGGCTGGTGGCCGGAGAGCCGTTGGAATCGCTCCGATCCGTCCGCCTTCGCGAGCAGGGCGGCCGTTTCTGAACCGACGACAGTAAGGGTGCGGAGCCGGCTGCGGCAGAGCTCACCATTGCCGCAGCCGGTCATCGAGGCGCTGCGCGTCGGCAGGGTTCAGCCGCCGGAAAAGGTCCTGGGCCGCCTCGTAGCAGCGGCGTGCCTCCTCCAGGTCGCCCCGCAGCTGGGCGGCCTGTCCGAGCCATTCCAGGGACCGTGCCTGCCAGTGCCCGGACCGGGCGTCGGGCCCCCGGAACATCTCCAGCGCCTCGCGCAGCCGCCGCGTGCCCGTTTCGTGGTCCCCGTCGCAGATCAGGACATGGCCGAGGAGGGCCAGGGCGCGGGCCGCTTCGTATCCTTCCCCCTGGGAGTCCAGCTCGGAAAAGGCCCGCGTCAGATGCCGGGCAGCCGTACGGTGATCGCCGGTCGCCAGGGCGGTTTCGCCGAGACGCCTTCTGGAGAGCGCGGCACCCCGCCGGTAGCCGATCGACTCGCGGAGGCGCAGGGCACGTTCGAAGTGCTCACGAGCCTCGTCGAAGCGCGAGGTGAGCAGTCTGATGTGCCCCAGTCCGTTCACGGCTTGCGCCTGTTGCCGGACGTCACCGTCGGATGTGGCGTGCTCCAGCGCCTGGACGTACCAGTCGGCGGCCTCCGTGTAACGACCGGCGTTGCGCAGACCGATCGCGCCTGAGGTCAGCATGCGGCCCTCGCCGGCCCTGGAGCCGCTCGCGCGCGCTGCCGAGAGGCCCGTGAGGTGCGCCTCGACCCACATCTCGGAGGGGCGCAACCGCAGGAAGAGCGGCCACATGGCGTCCACCAACTGCCAGCAGGAGCTGTGCCATCCCGCCCCGGCACAGTGCCGTACCGCACTCATGAGACCGTTGCGGTGTGTATCGAACCAGGCCAGCGCCTCGGCCGGGTCCGCGAGCGGAGTGGGCAGGACAGGCGAGGAGGGGCGTTCACGCGCCAGCGTGCGGTGGCTGGGGGTGAGGATTCCCTCCGCCGCCGTCGCGGTGGACAGACACCAGTCGACGAAACGACGGAGTACGCGTTCACGCTGGGAAGTGCTCTCCTCCGCGTCACCGCGGCGGCGGGCGTGCGGGCGTACGAGATCGTGGAAGCGGTAGATCCCCGGGCTTGTTTCCTCCAGGAGATTGGCTTCCAGCAGGGCGCCGACAGCTATGTCGACGGCGTCCGTCCCGGTCGTACAGGTGGTGCCGTCGGTCGCGGTCGCTCCGTCGCCACCGATCGCGGTGAGCATGAAGAGGTCGTAGCGATCCGTGGGCAGTAGCCCCATCCGGCGGTAGAGCGTCGCACTGTCGCGGGGCAGCAGACCGTACGACATGTCCAGCGCCGAGCGCATCACGGCTTCTCCATCGATACGCAGGGCGTCGAGCGACCCCTGATCCTGGGACAGGCTCTCGGCGAGGGCGGATACGGAACGGTGCGGGCGGAGAACGAGTTGGGCGGCGGCCAGGCAGACCGCGAGGGGCAGACAGGCGCACAAGGCGACCACCTCACGCGCGGCTGCCGGATCCTGTGCGACGCGCCCGCCGCCACCGCCGACGGCCAGGAGTTCGACGGCCGACTCCGGCGTGAGGGCGCCGAGCCGGTGTATGGCCGCACCCTCGGCAAGCAGCCCGGTGAGGTGGTTTCTGCTGGTCACGACGGTGAGTCCGGTGGGCGCACCGAGCAGTAACGGCCGCACCTGCGCCGCCGTGAACGCGTTGTCCAGGAGAACGGCCAGTCGCAGTCCCGAGGTCAACGAGCGCCACAGCGCTATCCGTTGCGCGGTGTCCGCCGGTACGGAGGGTGCTCCGAGCGCGTACAGGAAGCCTTCCAGGACGGTGCTGGCGGGGACCGGACCGCCGTCCTCCTCCGTGGCATGACCGCCCAGGTCGGCGTACAACTGGCCGTCGGGAAAGCTGTCCGCGTTCTCGTGCAGCCAGCGTGACGCGAGCGTCGTCTTGCCGATGCCGGGGAACCCGCTGACGACCAGTAGTCGGGGTGACTGAGCCGGACGCTCGGCGAGCAGGGCGTCAAGGGCTCGCACATCGTCCACCCGGTCCACCAACGTCCTTCTGATCGGCGGAAGTTGGCGGGGAACCGGAGGCCGGGGCCCGTCCTCTCGGGCCGCCTGGTGAAAGTGGATGCCGCCCTGGATGTCGCGGGCCTGCACAACCGGACCATGGAGAACGGCCGCTCCGGCGATCGTGTTCGTGTGCGTCCGGTGGCCCGCGGGCGGAGAGTGACGTCGTAACCAGTCATTCACGGAGGCGTCGGTGCCGGCGTCGTGAACGGCCAACGTGTCCAGTGCCAGGGCAAGTTGCCGCATCACAGAAGCGGTCCCGACACCTCCCGCCGCTTCCTCCGCCTCCGCGGGGACCTCGGAGGCGCCTGTTCCATGTGCGAGGCGGGGCCACAACCGGGCCACCGCGTGATCTGCCCGCGCCGCCGCTTGTACGACATCGGCCAATTCCCGCCAGGCGAGAGATTCCCGGTCGGTACCGCACGCGGCCATGGCCGACAACAGCGCTCCCGCTCGGTCGAATTCCGGAAATGGCACGTCTGTAGCCCCCCTTCGGCACGGTAAAGATCATGCCAGCAGCATATGCATCAGGAATGCCTCGTCCTCAGCACGCTAGAGAGTCCTTCCCCATCTCGCGCCGCGGATGAACAGATTCGTTCAGTCGTAAGTCAGTTTCGGACTTAAAAAATCCACATATAGCCAGGTGGGCGGCGCTCATGGCACTCTCGGATACCCGGCCTGCAGAGGGGCCGGACCGGCGGGAGGACGCTGGTGGAGTTCGAGATTCGACTTTCAGGATCGGTCGAAGTACGGGCCGCCGGCCGACGCAATGATCTCGGTTCCACCAAAACCCGTCTGGCGTTCGCCGCGCTGGCCTGGGACGCCAGTCGCACCGTGAGCGTGGACAGGCTGATTCACCGGATCTGGGACGACAATCCGCCGGTCAAGGCCAGGGAAGCGCTGCACACGCACGTATCGCGTATCCGTAAAGCGCTACAGATCGTCGGAAGCGACGCACCGGCTGTAGTCAGCCGCACGAACTCCTACGTGATGAACGTCGATCCGGACCGGGTGGACCTGCGCCGCTACACAAGCTGTGTCGACCAGGCCCGCTCCCTGAAGGACAGCGACGACGAGCGAGAGGCGATCCGCCTGCTCGACCACGCGGCGGGCCTCTGGCGCGGAGAACCGCTGGCCGGGATCACGGCCTACTGGGCCGGTCACCTGCGCGCCACCATCGGCGAGAGAAGTCTCACCGCCGCCATGGTGCGTGCTGAAATCCTCATGGCAGCAGGGAAGTTCGCCGACGCCGTACCCGTACTGCTGCCCCTCGTCGAGGAGCACCCCGTCGACGAAGCACTGGTCGAACAACTCGCTCTCGCCCTTTACGGCAGCAGTCGCGCCGCCGAAGCGACCAAGCTGTTGCAGAGGACGCGGCAGCGCGTTGTCCGTGACATCGGCCTCGACGCGGGCCGCCGGCTGCGCCGGGTCCATCAGGGGATCATCTCGGAGACACCAGCGGCGGCGTTGCTTGAGCAGGCGGGCATCGGCAGGCGCACCGTCCCGCGACCGACAGGGAGGATTCCGGACAACTTACCGCGAGATATCCCGTGGGTCGGTCGGCGCGACGAGCTGCGGCGGCTCACAGCGGCGCTCTCCGAGAGGAGCGGTCTGTCCGCGCCGGTTGTCACCATTGAGGCAATCGACGGCATGGGCGGCGTCGGCAAGACGTCGATGGCCGTGCACCTCGCGCATCAGCTGCGCGACCGGTTCCCCGCGGGCAGGCTCTATCTGCATCTTCACGGGCACGCCTCCGATCGGGCGCCGCTGAGCGCGGCCCACGCGCTCAGCGAACTGCTGCGCCTGCTCGGTACGCCCCCCGAGGAACTCCCGCAGAGCCTGGACGAGTTGGTCTCTCTCTGGCGCACCACCGTGAGGGATCGCCGCATGCTCGTGATCCTGGACGATGCCGCAGGCCCCGGACAGGTCCGTCCCTTGCTTCCCGGCGCGTCCCCGACGGCGGTCATCGTGACGAGCCGACAGCGGCTTCCCGGTCTGCCCGGCGTGCGCCCCGTCTCCCTCGATGTGCTGCCGCCCGAGGATGCCATCGCGCTCTTCCACCAGCGGCTCGGCGCGCGACGCGCCGTCCAGGAGGCGGACACCGCGGAAATCGTCCGCATCTGCGGATATCTACCACTGGCTGTTGATGTCGTGGCGAGCCGTCTGCTGGCCCGGCCTTCGTGGACCACGTCCGACCTGCTCAAGCAGCTGACCGGCGGTGGCGGAAATCTTTCCCAATTGCGCGACGGTGAGCGAAACATTTCACATGTCTTCGCATCTTCCTATCGATGGCTGACGCCCTTGCAGCGGCTTGTCTTCCGCCGTATCGGCCTCCATTTCGGATTGGAGTTCGGTCCGCACGCGGTCGCAGCACTGGCCGGACTGTCCTTCGAGGCGACCGAGAACGCATTGGAAGAGCTCCTGGCTCACCACCTCATTTTCGAGCCGTCACCGCACCGATTCACCATCCATGATCTTCTGCGTGTGTACGCCCGTACGTTGATCGATGACGGTTTTGATGCCGATTCCGCTCCGGGGGGTGAGAGTGGGGCAGAATCCGACCTGGACACTGAGGCCGCCTCCGATCAGGCACTTCGCCGCTTGGTGGATCATTACATGAGTGTCGCGGACCGGGCCGATCGGCTGGCTTACCCATTCCGTTCACGCATCCCCGTCGGAGATCCTCGTCTCACCGCATGGCCCGAGATCGCCGACGCGCGTGCGGCGGAGCAGTGGCTGATCGCCGAGGGCGCCAATCTGATGGCTGCGCTGGACTGGACCCGCCGTCATGGTTCCGAAGGTCAACTGGCCTTGTTTTCCCATGTGTTTGCGGGCTACTGGCATATGGAGGGGCATCTGGTCACGGCTGAACCGCTGTTGCGCCGTGCGGTCGCCCACTGGCATGCCGTCGGTGATGACGCGGCGCGGGGGCGAGCTCTGCTCGACCTGAGCGCGCTGTGTTCCAATAGCGGTCAGTACGAAGAGGGGCACTCGACGGCGCACGAAGCCCTGGGTATCGCACGGTCCCTGAAGGATTCCGAGCTGGAGAGCGAGTCCATTCACCAGCTGTCGATTCCGCTGTGGCACACCGGTCAATACGTGCTGGCCCAGACTCTTCAGGAACGATCTTTGGCTTTGCGGTTGCAATTCAATGATGGGCTTCAGATAGCTCGCGCCCACAATTTACTCGGAATCACCCATCTCCACCTGGGCCGGCATCAAGAGGCGATTGATTGTTTCCTGCTCGCCCTCTCGGGTTTCGCCGATGCCGGAGATGACCGGGGTAGATATCGCACGCTGAATAATATAGCGGAGCGTTACCAGGAAATTGGTGATCTGGAAGCCGCGGAGCGCGCTTATCGAGAGGCGATCGAGATCTCAAGGAATATGGGTGGAAGGGGCGATCAAGCCACCCTTCAGATGAATCTCGCGAGCGTGCTGACCGCACTCGGGAAAACGGACGAAGCTCTCGCTCTCTATGGGGGTGCCCTGGGGGCCCTGCGTGCCGTCGGAGACGCGAGAGGGGAAGGGATCGCCCTCAACGGGACCGGTAAGGCCTATCGGGCGGCCGGTCGCGGCGAGCAGGCCCTGGCGAAGCACATCGCCGCCCTCGCGGTCATGCGACGCATTCAAGCCGCAGGTGAGGAGGCCGGTGTGCTCTACGACTTGGCGCAGGCCGAGCAGGATACGGGGCGGCTGGACCAGGCCGCGGCGCACTTGGAGGAGAGCCTCTCCATCAGTCGCAGGCTCGGGGCCCGGAGCGATGAAGAGCGGGCATTGCGGGCGTTGGCCGGACTGCGGCGGCTGAGGGGTTACAGGAGTTAGTGGGTCGTCGCTTCCCGAACGTTGGCACATTGGGCGTATGCGTGCGACGGAAGGCTCCGGCGATCCCGCAGATCCGACGGGGTGTTCCGCGTGCGCGACTCGTCCGGGGGCCAGGGTAGGATCATCGTTATGAGGGCGATCGCCCTCCACCGCTCTTCATAAGTTTGGATTGCTCTTGTCGACGCTGGTCTGTATGCCGTACATCGTGCGGGTGGCAGAAATTATGTCGCAGTCGGGAATTATTTAACGGAACAAGTGAGGTGCCGGACCGCAAACGCGCGGTCCGGCACCTTTTGGTTTGGCCGACGAGGGCTCAGGGGCTGTCCTTTACCAGCGGTTGGCCAGGGTGCGTTTCGGGGCCTTCGCCGGTGTGGTGGTGCCGCCCGTGATCACGAAGCTTGAGCCCGGTTGGGTGACGATGTTGCCGTCCGCCGAGTTCGTGATGGTCACGTTGGACAGCGTCGCGCCGCCGCGCGCGCCGCTCATGGCGAGGATGCCGGCGCCGTTGTTGGATTTGTCGATCTTGACGTTGGTGATGGCGACGTTCGGCATGGCGCCGCCGCCCGTCTTGAACTGGATGCCGTCGTAGGTCGAGTCGTGGATGTCGGTGTCCCGGATCGTGACACCGGGGATGTCTCTGCTCTGGGCGAAGAGGGTGATCGCGCCGAACTCCTGGTCCTCGTTCCAGAAGGCGCCGCCGGTGCGGTGGAGTGCGTTGTTGGCGATCAGGGTCTGGCCGGAGAAGGGCAGCGGGTCATGGTCCGTGGCCAGCATGATGCCCGGGTAGTTGGCCGTGTCGTAGATCAGGTTGTTCTCGATCTTGTTCCCGTAGCCGCCGTAGAGCGCGATGCCGTTCGCTCGCCAGGGCAGTTGGATCGTGTTGTTGAGGAACTGGTTGTCGTGCGCGATGTCCGTCGACGGGTTCTTCACGTAGCGGTTGGCCCAGACGGCCAGGGAGTCGTCGCCGGTGGTGCGGAACGAGGAGTTGAAGACGCGGGAGTTGCTGGTGCCGTTGGTGAAGTTGATGCCGTCGGCGTAGGTGTTGCGGATGCGCATCCCGCTGAACTGCAGACCGTCGGCCGGGCCCCAGAGGTCCGGGATGTTGTCGTAGTCACGGCCGACCCAGACGCCCACGTTGGCGTGCTCGATCCAGACGTTGGAGATCTTGGTGTCCTTGCCGAAGCGGCCGTTGAGGCCCACTCCGCCCTCGGCGCCGCCCGGTCCGCCGCGGATGGTGCCGGAGCCGAAGATGGCGATGTCGGAGATCTGGGTGTTGTCGTCGATGTCGAAGCCGAAGTTGCCCTCGTGCGGGTGGTTGATGCTGCCGACCGCCTGGTGCGGCTCGGTCAGGGTGTAGAGCTGGGAGTGCCACATTCCCGCGCCGCGGATCGTGACATCGCTGATGCCCACCTGGTTGTACTGTCCGCGGTCCAGCGGGTCATCGGTGAGGATCTTCTTCTCCTGGCGCCACTGCCCCGCCGGGATCCATACGCAGGCGATGTCACCCTCCTGGTCGGCCGTCACCGCGCGCTGGATGGCTGTCGTGTCGTCGTTGCCGTCGTCGGGTACCGCGCCGTACTCCGTGATCGAGGTGCACTCGGCGGGCTTGCTCGCCGGGGGCGCCACCTGCTCCAGGTCGATCAGGTCGATGATGTAGAACGAGGCCGAGTCGCCGGCGTCGCGCTGGAGCCGGAACTTGGTGCCTACCGGGTAGGTCGTCGACAGCAGGGCGTGCGACTCGTCGAACAGCCGACGGGCGTCGGCCTGGGGCGTGTTGGTCAGTGCCTCGGGGCCGTCGGTGTTGCCGTACAGCCAGCTGTGCTTCGACGAGAGGGTCAGCTTCCGGACGAAGGTGTCGTTGGCGTAGAGACTGATGGTGGCTTCGGCCCCGCCGCCGTTCGGGGCGTCGGGGATGGAGTTGCGTACGACGATCGAGTTCGAGGGGTTGGTCGAGGTGAACTCGACGAACTGACCGGTGGAGTTGAGCCGTACCGACTTGCGGCCCGATGACTCGCTGGCGAAGTTGGTGTGCCCGAAGGTGCGCAGCGGGTCGGCCTCCAGCAGGGTGCCCTGGTACCGGGCGGCTTCGGCCTCGTACTCGACGTACGGGACGGCGGCCCCGCGTCCGACGACGATCGAGCGCGAGAACGCGTTGTTGGTCTCGTTGGTCTCGGTGACGGCGTTGGTGGCGTCGGCGGTGGCGACGATGGTGGCTCCGCCGTTGGTGGCGGTCCAGGTGCCGTTGACGCTCACGTTGGCCGTCGCGCCCGCGGCGACCGCCGGGGTGTTGGTGTTGAGCGTGGTGCCGCCCACCACGACGCGGGTGACCGTGGTGGCGCCGGAGCTGGTCGTTCCACGGTTCTTCACCGCGACGGTGAAGCTGACCGGTGCTCCGACGGCCGGGTTCGCGGGGGTGGATTCGATGCCGAGCACTTGGAGGTCGGGGCCGGGGCTCTGCCCCACGACCAGGTCCGAGGGCGCGGTGAAGCTGTTGTTGGCGTTGTCCTGCTCGATGATCGTGTCGGTCGGGTCCACCAACGCCGTGACGCGGTAACTGCCCGCCGCGCGCTTCCCGATGTCGACCGGGACGACGGCGGAGGCCCCCGCGGCGAGCGCGGCCACCGGGGCGCTGCCCGCGACCGCACCTCCCAGGCTGACGTTCACCGTGGTCGCGCCGGCGGCGGCCGTTCCCACGTTCCGTACCGTCGCGTTCACCTTGGTCGTGTCGCTCTCCACGGGAGATGCGGGGGTCCACGACAGCGCGCTGACGGTCAGGTCCGGATTGGGCGCCGGTGTCCCGATGACCTGGAGTTCGGCGACCTGCCCGCCGGGCGCGCCGGTGTTGCTGAAGAACTGGAGCTGGAGGTCGGCGGCGCGTCCGGTGACCGGGATCGTGACCGTGTTCTGGTTCGACGCCGGGTTGAAGGTGTAGTTCGCGCGGGCCACGAGTGACGTGAAGGCGGTCGCACCCTGGTCGCGGCCGAGTACCTGGAGGTTCTGGGTACGGGTCGCCCATATCGGGTCGGGGTTGAGCTTGATCACGACAGAGGTGATGTCGGCGTTGGCGCCGAGCTTCACCGTCAGCGTCGACGGGTGTCCCGCGGCCTCCCAATAGGTGCCGGTATTGCCGTCGTTGGCGTTGCGCGCGACGTACGTGAAGACCGTCGACGACGCCTCGATCGGCTTGCCGCCGGCCAGGTCGGCGGCGGCGACACTGCCGCCGTCGGACCGTTCGGCCGCGTAGGCGGGGCCGGAGCCGGCGGCTGAGACGGGCAGGAGCCCGACGGTGATCAAGGCGGCGGTGATCGCGCCGATGATCAGCCGTCGGCGGGGCTGTTTCCGTTTCATGGTGTCCTCTGTTCTGTCGGAACGAGAGAGCCTGTCGGAACGAGAGAACGGACAGCCCGCTGGACTGGGCCGGCCGTACGACGCGCGGGACCCGCGTCACGCGCCACGCGGGTGCGTGGGCGGCGAGGCGCGCGGTGCCGGTGCGCCGGGCCGGGATCTCGGACAGCTGTCGCCCTGAAACAGAGCGGTGCTGTCCGAAACAGAGCGGTGCGGTGGCGGCAGGCGGGGGCGGGTCCCTGCCGCGAAGGTGCACGTGAAGTCGCACGCGAGTAGCACGCGAGGAGCACGTGAGGTCGCAAACGAAGTTGCACGGTGAGCGCAAAGAAATTGAGCTAGTTATCGATGTTTTTGCGAGTCACAGGCTGCAATCATGTCATGTGTTTGTCAACGGTTCTCGCACGCCTGCCCAGTTTTTGGCGCGCCGCAGTGGCACACAGGGCAACACAGAGCCCTGGCGCGGAGTCGTACGACGTGACGCGTCAGTCGCCCATGAAGACGACCCGGCGCGAGGGGCCCGCCGTGCCCGGGGCCGCGGTGCTGAGCGAGCGGCCCGCCGGGACGGCGCGGTCGCGGCCCCAGGAGCGGATCTCCTCGATCTGTTCGGGGTTGGTGCGGCTCATGGGGGAGGCGTTGGCGAAGGTGTCCTCGACGAACGAGGGGTCGAGCCCCTGCGGGGCGTCGCCCTGGAGGTGGAGTTCGGCGCCGACGTCGTGGAGGGCGGCTTCGATGTCGGAGCCGGCGAAGCCGTCGGAGAGGTCGACCAGCAGGTCCAGCCGGTCCGGGGCGGGCTCGGCCTTGACGTAACGGCGGTAGTAGAGCTGGATGATCTCCCTGCGGTCCTGCGCGTCGGGCAGGTCCACGAAGAAGAGTTCGTCGAAGCGGCCCTTGCGCAGCAGCTCGGGCGGCAGGCTGCGGACGTCGTTGGCGGTGGCGACGACGAACGCGCGCGAGTCGGACTCCTGGAGCCAGAAGAGGAACTGACCGATGATCCGCTGAGGCACCCCCGACATGTCGTTGCTGCCGGCGAGGCCCTTCTCGATCTCGTCGATCCACAGGATGCACGGCGCCACGCGATCGGCGGTCTCCAGCGCCTCGCGCATCCGGCCCTCGGACTCGCCGAGGTACTTGCCGTGGATGCTGGCCATGTCCAGCCGGTAGAGGGGCAGCCGCCACTGGGACGCGATGGCCTTGGCGGACAGCGACTTCCCGCAGCCGGGCACACCGACCAGGAGAGCGCCGCGGGGCGGCCGGAGGCCGGTGCCGCGGAGATCGGAGTGCATCAGCTGGTGCTTGCGCCGCAGCCAGTCACGGAGATTGGTCAGTCCGCCGATTCCGTAGTCCTCCTCGCTCTTGAGGTGGATACGTTCGAGTCCCGCCAGATCGCTGAAGATCCGGTCCTTGGAGCGGGCGAGGGCGAGGACGTCGTCCTTCTCGACGGAGCCCTTGGCGACCAGCGTGGCCATCAGGTTGACGGCCTCGCCCTCGGTGACGCCCTGGAGGAATTCCGCCGCCCGGCGCGCGTCCTCCTCGGTCCAGGCGATCGGTACGACCCCGTGGTGGTCGGCGAGGAAGCCGTGGATCGTCGTGTACATCTCGTCGGGGTCGGGGAGTTCGAGCTGAAGGCTCATCCCGAGACGCTGGAGGCCGCTCCAGATCGGCTTGTCGGTGATCAGGACCAGGCTGCCCGCGTTGGCGTCGGCGAGCCTGGCGAGTTCGGCGACATGCCGGGTGAAGGGCGTGTCGGTGTCCAGGTCGTCCGGGTCCACCAGCACCAGGGTCGCGTTCGGCCGGCTGCTGAACTGGGCCGCGGCGAACTCCATCGCGCCCGTCAGCGAACGGTCGTCCTGCACCGTCGCGTTGGACCGCAGATCCCGCAGTCCGGTGGCGCGCGTGTAGATCCAGAACGGCAGCGCCGAGCGGCGCGGCTGGGCGGCGATCTCCTTCACGAGGCGCAGGGCGCGCGGCTGTTCGATGGTGCGCAGGCCGATGACCGGCACGCGTGCGGTGAGGTAGTTGTCCAGGTCGTCGCGGCACTCGCGGTAGTTCGGCATGCGTGGCCTTCTGCTGAGTGAAGGGGGCGAAGGGGGGCGAAGGGAGTGAAGGTGGCGAAGGGGGGCGAAGGGAGGGGAAAGAGGTGCGATCCGAAGGAAGGAAAGGCGAGTTATGGCGGGGTGACCCGGCGCCTGCCCGTCGCGGTCGGGTCGTACGACCACCCGCCGGTCGCCGTGGGCTCCGCCGCGGGTGCGGACGGCGGCGCGGAGGTCACCGCCGTGAGCGGGTTGTCGCGCAGCGTCCGCATCCGGGCCTCGACCCGGCGCGGGTCGCCGCCCTCCGACATCATGCTCTCCACCGCCCGTTCGAGGTCGTGCTGGAGCGAGCGGGTCGCGTCGTCCACCATCTTCAGCAGCCGCGGCCGCAGGTCCTCGGGCAGCCCTGGGTGGGTCGCCAGGGTCCGTACGGGATGCAGTCCCGACCGGGCCTGCGCCAGGGCCCGCCCGACCGAGAACTCGTCCGCAGCCTCGCCGAGCGCCGCGCCGAGCGCGTCGGCGCAGAGCTGGAGGCGCGCGGAGATCGCCTCGGTGAGCCGGATCCGCAGCCGGTCCCAGGTGTCGGCGGCGAAGTCCTCCTGGCGCAGGGCCGGCAGGCCCGCGCCGTCGGACCTGTCGCCGGCCGCCCAGCCGGTCAGGAACGCCGCCCAGGTCTCGTACGTACCCCCGTGGGCCCAGAGACTCCCGGTCACAGGTCCTTCTTCGGGCGTCGTACGGTCATCTCGCCCGGCGGCAGCGGCTCCCAGCCGGGCAGCCCCTCCACCACCTTGCGCAGCCGGGAAGTGGCCCGCTCCTTGGGGCGTGCGGGGGCGGACGCCCAGGGCGAGGCGGCCTGGAAAGGCGTGGCCCGGGACGGCGCGGCCTGAGGCGAGGCGGTCGGGGGCGAGGTGGTCTGGGACGGCGCGGGCCCCGGGACGACGCGCCGGGGCTGCTGTTCGGGGATCATGATGCCTTCTCCTCCGCCGGCTCGGTGACGGTGCGGCCCTCGTACGGCGACGAGGCGTGCGCGGCGGTCGCCAGCGAGGCGATCATGGCGCGGGTGGCGGCTTCCACGGCGTCCGCCTGCTGGAACCGGCTCTGCCAGTCCGTCAGCTCGGCGCGGGCCGCGCGCAGGGTCCCGACGGATTCCTGCTTGGCCCGTTCCAGGGACTGCCTCGCCGTCTCCTGGAGCTTGCGGGCCCCCGCGGCGCGGTTGTGCAGGATCAGCGCCCACACCCCGCCGACGACCAACGCCGCCACCAACGCGAAGCCGACGCTGAACGGGCTGATCAGCAGCAGGACGGCGAGCACGATCCCACCGGGCAGCAGGGCCTTCTGCCGCCAGGGGAAGGCCAGCGCGTCGATGAACGGACGGGCGTGCGCGTCCCAGTGCGCCGCCAAGGACGCCTCCAGCGTCTCCAGCGGAGTCGTGAACGAACCCGACCACGGCGGCAGCGCGAAGGTCTGCGCCCCCACGCCGTGCGTCGTGGCGAAGTACGCCCCCACGTCCGGCGGGATCGCCGCCCGGTAGTCCCGGCTGAAAGAGGCGTGCGCCCGCTTGAACCAGCTGTGGCAGGCGGCCACCGAGAGTCGCTGGGTGGCCGGGGAAGCCCCGATGGCCCCCGGGTTGAGAGCCGATGTGGTCTGGACGGTGAGGTAGTCGAGGGTCTCCTCCAGCGACGCCGAGTCGACGTCGACGGCCTGCTTCGCGGCGTCCAGATCGCCGCCGTTGTCGATGACGGCGTGGTTGAAGGCCAGATCGCGGCGGAGCGGCAGCTCCTCGTTGTCGTACTCCCCGACCAGCCGGTCCAGGATGTCGTCGACCGCGTCCTCGATACGGCCCGAGGGCTGGGACTCGCGCGCCATCATCGCCGTGTACTTGTCGAGTACGGCCTGCTGGGCACGGGCCGAGGAGAGCACGGCGTCCAGTTGAGCCCACTGCGGGGACACCGCGGCCAGCCGCGGGAAGTCGGCCTGGGCGGACGGCGCGCGCATCGAGTCGATCTCCGCCCGCCACCGGGTGACCTGCGCGGTCTCGGTCGCCTCGTCGGCGAGCAGCGTCTCGCGCCAGGTGGCGAGGGTGTCGCGCAGCAGCTCGCGCCCCGCCGCGCCGAACGCGCCCTGCGAGATCGATTCGAGGATCACCGCGAACTCCCGGCCGAGCGTGGCCGGGTCCTGGACATTGAGGTAGTGGCGCAGCCAGCGCACCGCGCCGGCGTGCCGGCCCTGGCGGCGCAGCACCAGCGCGAAGAACAGCGAGGTCCGGTCGGGGGAGCGGCGGAACGCCTCCTCCACGGCGCGCTCGCACAGCGACCGGTCGTCCGCCGCCCAGCTGGACAGTGCGATCAGCGCGGGGGCCAGCCAGTAGCGCGGGGTCTGGAGCATGAGCTGCTCGCCCACGTTCCGTACGGTCTCGTCGGAGACCAGACCGGTGTCGAAGGCCTGGAGCATGCCGACCGCCGAGCGCCTGACCACCTTGTGATGGCCGAACTCGTGGTCCACCTTGTCCTGGATCACACCGACCCGGGTCTCGGCCCGCTGGACGTTGGCCGTCAGCTCGGCCTGCTTCACGAACGTCATGAAGTCGGCGCGCAGCTGCTGGAGTTCGGTACGGGTCTCCTGCTGGGCCTGGCCGACGGCCGACACCTGGCCGGAGACCGCTCCCACCTGTTCGCCCAGCCGCACCACGAGGTTGTTCACGCGATCGACCTGGCTCCGCAGGTGGTAGTCCACCTCGGACATGGATCCTCCGTCGTTGTCTGTGGCTATGTGGCTCTGTGGGTCTGTGGCTCTGCGGTTCCGGGGTCTTCGAGGTTCGTGTGTGTGGGGGCCCTACGGGCGTACGACCGAGCCGTCGTCCAGGACCGGCAGTACCGTCCCGCCGGCATAGACCTCGACGTACTCATAGGCCCTGGACCGCACCAGCATCCGGGCCGCCGCGAAGGGTTCCGGCATCGGATCGCCCGGGGCGAAGTGGTCGATGATCGTGTGGAAGAGACTGAGCCGGTGGTCCACGAAGGGCGGCCCGAGCCGGCACACGGCCACGAAGCCCACCGGGACATCGCCGTACGACGTGGCGTACTGCTCGCGGATCCAGCCGGACAGCTCCCGCACCGCCGCCTCGTTGAGCCCGGCGTCCAACCGCCGTACGGAGTCCATCAGTTCGCGCGTACGGTCCTGGTAGCGGTCCCGCGAGAGGGCCGGGGAGCCCGCCGGCGGCGCGGGTGCGGTGCTTCTGCCCGGTGCGGCGCCCGGCCCAGCGGCGGGGCGTACCACCCGGCGCGGCCCTTCGATGAATCCCATGGATCCCCCAAGATCCCCCGTGTGTCATGCGTCCGTCCGGCACGGCCTGAACCGCGCGGGTTCAGAACAATAGCGACGGCACCTCCATAGTGCGAAGCGCTTGGCGGCTCTGACAGCGGATGACCGAAGTACGCCCGGTAAGCGCCCAGTTCACGACCGGTGCGCGTACGCCGCGCCGCGCGCGCCCTGACAGACTTCCTCCATGGGGACTGCGTTCGTACTTCTGGTGGGGATCAATGACTACGCGGCCTTGTCGCCGGCCGCCGACTCGACACCGGGTTCGCTGAGCGGCTGCGTCAACGACATCCGGGCCGCGCGGGGCTGGCTGGAGGGACGGCTCGACGGTCCGCCGCCCCGGATACTCGAACTGACCGACGGCGAGGCGACGGTGGCCGCGGTCACCGACGCCCTCCGTACGCATCTGGGCCAGGCCGGCCCCGGGGACACCGCGCTGTTCTGGTACGCGGGCCACGGCACCGAGTTCGCCGCCACCGAGCGCGCCCACCTCTCCATCGAGCCGACCGGCTACTGCCAGGCCCTGGTCTGCGCCGATGGCATTTTGATCGACAAGGATCTCGGCGCCCTCCTCGACGGTGTCGCCTCGGGCGGCGCGCACACCGCCGCCGTCCTCGACTCCTGCTTCTCCGGTGGCGCCACCCGGCTGAGCGACGACCTCGTCAAACGCTCGCTGCCGCACGACCCGTCATGGCCGGCGTACGGGGACGGGGACCGGGAGCCGGGATCCCGGGCGGGTGGCCCCCGGGCCCGCGACGTTCCGGCCCCCGCCGAGGCGGCGCGGCATGTGCTGTTGGCGGCGTGCCGCGTCAACCAGGCGTCGTACGAGGACGGACACGGCGCGGGGCGGCACGGGCTGTTCACCCGCGCCCTGCTCGGCGCCCTGCGCGACATGGGGCCGGGCGCGACCTACCGGCAGGTGCTGGCCGCGGCCGGCTCGCGGGTGCAGTCCGCGACCGAGCACCAGAACCCCGTGCTGTACCCGGCCGATCCCGGAGGCATCGCCGACCGGGCGGTTCTCGGCGGCGCGGCGGACCGCCCGCTCAGTCCGCATCTGCTGCTGCACGGCGCGGACGGCTGGCAGGTCGACTGCGGCAGCACACATGGGCTGGTGGGCGGTCCGGAGGGTACGGGGGCCACCCCCGGACATGCGGAGGCCACGGGCCCCACGGAGGCCACGGGCCCTACGGACGCCACCGGGCATACGGACGCCACCGGGCATACGGAGTTCAGCGTCGTCGAAGCAGGTCGCGAGGGGGACCTCGTACGCGTACGGGCCGTCGAGCCCCTGCGCGCGCTGGTCACCCCCGTGGGGTGGACCCCGGATCCGGTGCGGATCTATCCCGTGGCGCTGTCCGCGCCGGCCGTGCCGCCGACCTCGGTCGTGGTGGACGGCGGCGACCGCGCGCTCCTCGACGCCATCGACGCGGCACCGCTGCTGCGCCTCGCGGACGGCGGCCCCAGGAACAACAACCGGGGCCACGGCCGGGCCGGCCATGGCCAGGTCTTCAAGGTCGTCGTCCGGGACGACGGCTGGGCCCGTGTCCTGCGCCGGGACGGGACCGAGGCGACCGCCCCGCTCCCCGCCCACCGCGCGCCGGACTGCCTGGTCCATCTCACCCGCTGGCACCAGCTGCGGGATCTCGCCAACCCGGCGTCGCCGCTCGCCTCCCTGGTGGACGTCGAGGTGTCCGCCTGGAACGGCGAGCGGATTCTGCCGGACGGCCACGGCGAGATCCGCTGCGCGTACGCCGACGGGCGCGAGCCGCTGGTCTCCGTACGGATCCACAACCGCTCCCACGACCGCACGCTCTGGTGCGTGCTCCTCGACCTCACCGACAGCTACGCCAGCCACTCGGGGCTCTTTCCCGGCCACTTCATCGGCCCGGGGCGCACCGGTTACGCCCTCGGCAACGCGCCCGTACAGCTCTCGCTGCCGGAGTCCCGCAAGGCCGAGCCCGGCGCGTTCGTCCGTGACTGGCTCAAACTCATCGTGGCCGAGGGCGAGTTCAGCACTGTTCCGTTCCGTCTCGCGCCGTGGAGCGCGGACGCTCCGCCCGTCGCCCGCGGCACCGAGGAGGATCACGTCCTGCGCTTCACCCGCCCTCCGCACGCGGGCCGCGACGCGGGCCCGGGGCCGGGCGGCGGTGGCGCGCCCGGCCAGTGGCACGCCCTCACGATCCCTCTGCGCACGGTGGTGCCGGAGTGACGCCTGTCCGGTGCCCGGGAGTCAGTGCCCGAGGTGCGTGAAGCCGGCCCACGCGGTGAGGTCGTCCGGGGTGAGGGCCCCGGCGCGCAGCGCCAGCGCGTCGGGCATGGCGGACGGGAGGACGCGCGCGGGGTCCAGCATCCACAACTGGGCGCGGCGCAGGGCGGCGCCGGGGGAGAGGTTCTCACCGCGCAGGTAGTGATGGGTCATGAACATGAGCAGCGAGGTCGCGTCGTCCGGCACCGGCCAGAGCGAGCCCACGACCGACCGGGCCCCGGCGACGAGGAAGGCCGTGGCCAGGCTGTACGCCTCGTTGTGGCCGCGCCCCGAGACATGGCTGCGGCAGGCCGCCAGCACGACGAGTTCCAGCTCGCCCCGCCCGGCGCCCGCGGCGGCCTCCGTCAGCTCCTCGGCGGCCAGCTCGCCTCCGTGGAGGGAGAGATAGGCGCTGTGCCGCCGGTTCGCCGCGACCGTTCCGTGGCAGGCGAGATGGAGTACGCCGCCGGTGTTCGCGGGATCGCGCAGCCAGGCGGTGACCTCGTCGGGGGTGGCCAGGCCGCGCCCGAGGAAGCGCCCGGCCGGGTAGAAGGCGTGCCGTACCGCGTCGGCCTCCTCGCCCGCGTACCGCAGGTCCCCGGTCGGGTTGCCGACGACCAGGGCGGCGCCCGTGTGCGGGACCGCGGGTCGCCCCGCGACCTCGCAGAGCAGCCGCGCGGAGGCCGCGTACGAGATCCCGGCCGCCTCGACCGCGTAACGCCGGCCTCCCGCCCCGAGGGATTCCCAGGCGGCGTGCCAGGGGACCACGCCCAGGGCGCCCATCGGGACGAGGACGAAGGTGGGCGGGGGTTCGCCGGGCGCCTCGCCCACCCCGAGCCCTTCCAGGAGCGGCTTCATCGCGGCGTACCAGGCCCAGCCGCACAGCCGGTCGAGCTGTCTGCGCGGGGTCGGCGCGGCGGTGGCGTCCGGGTCGCCGTACGGGGCGCCGCCGTCCGGCACCGGGCCCATGTCACGTGCGGCCAGAGGTGTCGGGTCGTAGGCGCGCAGGGGCGCCGCGTCCTCGCGGAGCAGGGGCAGCGGGAGCGAGCCCACCCGCCCGGCGGCGGTGACGACGACGGCCGCGCCGGGGCGCGCCTCGTAGCCGGGGACGAGATAGACCAGATAGTCGGCGCGTACGGCGGTGAGCGCCTCGCCGATCCGGGCGGGCGACGGCGGTTCGAGGAGCAGGTCCTGGGGCTGACCCGTCTCGTCGGGGTCGGTGAGTACGGCCAGCACGCGCCGGCGTAGTTCGCTGGGGACGGTCTGCGCCGCGTCGGCCGTCGGATCGGCCGTCGGGTCGGGACCGCTTCCGGACCGCCGTCCCGAGCCGGTCGCGGGCGACGGGCCGACGCCCGCCCCCGGCAGTACGTCCGTGCCGCCCGCCGCCCGCCACTCGTCGGCCAGATCCTGGCGCCCGGCTGCGGCCAGCCGCTCGGGCACGGATCTGGACGTGGTCGCCGTGTGCAGGACCAGCCCGCGACACGAGTCCAGCGCCTGGACCGCCTCGTCGGGGACGTTGTCCTCCAGACACCACGAGGCCACTTCGAGGGCCGCCCGCGTGGCGTTCGCGGCGACCTCGGCGGCATGCGAGGTGCCGGATTGCAGCAGCGCGGCCCAGGTCCAGCCGCGCAGCGCCTTGAGTCCGGTACGGCGCCCGGTGCGCCGGTCGTCCCGGCCGGGGGCGGCGCGCAGCCGGTACGCACGCCCGAGGGTGAGCCCCAGCGCACCGTACAGCCGGTGCTCGGGCCCGCCGGTCCGGAGCGCGGCGCGCTCCAGCCAGTCGATGCCGGTGTCGAGATCACGCCGGTCGCGCCCGGCGGCGGCGAGCCCGCAGAGGGAGGTGCCGACGACGTTCGCGTACCGCAGCCAGTCGTCGCTGCCCTCGTCGACCAGCGCGAGCGCCCCCTCCACCAGCGTGAGGGACTCCCGTACGCCCTGCGCATCGCCCCGCGCGCCCGCGCGCAAGCCGCGCGCGATGCCGTTGTCGCCGAGCACCCAGGCATGGTGGTCGCGCGGCAGCTTGGCCGCCAGCCGCCGCAGTTCGGCCGTACCGGGCCGGCCGTGCGGCGGCGGGAGCGGCGGTACGCCGAGCCGGTCAGCGAGCTGGTCGCGCTGCGAGTGGACGTTCTCCAGGAGCGTCCAGACCTCGATGCGTGAGGGGTCCTCGGGGTCCATCTCCGCGTGGAGCGCCGCCAGTTTCGCGCGACCCCGGTCCACGCCGGCCAGATCGCCGCTGAGCGCCGCCCGGTTCGCCTCGAACCCCGCCTGCTGGCCGTCCAGCACCCGGCGCATGTACGGGGTGATGGCGGGGCTGTCCCTCAGCCGTTCCCAGGCGGCCCCGGCGCTGTCCAGGTCGTCCACGGCGCCGCGCAGCTGGCCGCGCTGGTTGGTGGCGAACGACCGCAGGAGGCCGAAGCTGTCGTGGAGATCGCGCTGGGTGTCGCCCGGCGCGGCCCCGCTTCCGGCGCCCCCTTCACCCGACGCGTCGCCGGTCTCGCCGGTCCTGTCGGATTGGCCCAAGGCGGTGCGGGCCCGGTCGAGTTCGGCGATGACCTCGTCCAGTCCCGTGCCCGAGCCGGCCAGTTCGTCATGGAGTCTGACGTACCCGACGGCCCCGTGCACCGTGCTCTGCCAGGTGGAGTTCTCCGGTCTGCTCGCCCTGGCGGCCTCGAAGAGGGCGGTCTTCTGCTCCTCGGTGATGTGGGTGCTGTGCGGATCGAGCATCGGCGCCACGCTGAGGAGATAGCCGGCGAAGGCCCCGTACTCCTCGCTCTCCGGATCCAGGGAGCGCCACTGCTCATAGAACTGATCGAACGTACGTGTGAGCCGGTCGGCGCTTGCCATGTCCTTGCCCATGGCGCCGTACGCGTCGTCGTCGAAGTCGAGGAAACTGCGACCGTGGGAGAAGTCCGCCATCATCTCCCGGGCTGCCTCCCTGCCCTCGTCGAGCACTCCGTCGGGGTCGTCCACCGGCCCGGACGGGGTGGGCCCCGCCGCCTGGGACCGCAGCCAGGCGAGCATCACCTTCGCCATACGCCGCAGCCCCGGGTCCGCCTCCGCCCCATCGATCGCGAGTACGCGCCGCGCGCAGTCCTCGATGTCCGCCAGCCGGTCCGGGTCCTGGTCATCCTGGTAGCGCGCCTGTTGCAGGGACGCGAGCAGCATCGCGCCGGGCACCGGGTCGCCGTCCCGCGCGGGCCGCCACTCCCGTACGGCCCGCCTGAGCAGGGGGATGGCCCGGTCGCGGGTGGTGTCGTCGTCCTCTTCGGCGGCGTGATCGTAGAGCAACCGGCCGAACGCGTCCGCGAAGACCGGTGTGAGCTGCTCCTCGGCGCCCGGTTCGGCGAGCAGCGCGTGCAGTTCGGCGACGGCGGGTGCCAAACGCTCCCGCTCCTGCCAGTTGAAGCGCAGAACGGCGCGGACATAGACGCTCCTGGCCCGCGCCTGCCAGGCCCACCAGGGGTCTCCCGCGTCCGTCGCGTCCGTCGCGCCCTGTTGCTGTCGCCGCCGCTCGCGTGCCTCGGCGAGCGCGCGGACGAACTCGTTCCGGGCCTCCCGCAGTTGCTCACGGTCCGCGGCGGCCCGGCCGCCCATCAGCAGGCTGGTCGCGAGCCCGTACCGGAACAGCGGGACGTCGGCGCCGGGCGCGGCCCCGGCGAGGGCGGTCCGGTAGTGCTCCACCGAGGCGCCGAAGTCGCCCTGTTCGAAGGTGAGGTCGCCCAGACGTCCGAGCAGCTCGGTGGCCTCCTCGGAACCGGCCGCGTGGTCGCCCAGCGCGTCCCGCTGCCGGCGGGCGGCCGTCGCGAGGAGGTCCGCGCGACCGGGGTCGTCCTCCGCGGCGCCGCGGTACCGGGCGTCGGAGGTACGGGCCAGCAGGAGACGGGCCAGTGGTGCGTTCCCGGCGGCGAACGGTGAGGTGTCGGGCAGGCCGGCGAGCCCGGCGGTCAGCTGTTCCTCCGCCCGGTGGAGGAGCGCGGGGGCGGGCTCCTGGTCGTACTGGCACAGCAGCACCTGGCCGTACAGCACCCGCCAGGCGTACCAGATCTCCTCGCCGTCCTGTCCGTTCTGTCCGTCCTCGTCCCGTGCCGCCGTGCTTGCCGCGTGTGCCGTGCGTGCCGTGCGTGCCGAGAACGCGCGCGGCAGCGCGTCGGCGGCCCGGCTCAGATCGTCCTCCCGGCCCTGCCGCAGATGCAGATGGAAGCTCCACTCCCCGGCCCAGGCCCACATGTGGGGGAGTTCGGGGTCGTCGTCCGTCGTCCGGGCCGCCGCCGCGAGCAACTCGTCCCGGGAGGCGCGCAGTTCGTCGTCGGACAGTTGAGAGACATCGGGAAACTCGTCCTCGGGCAAGAAGGTGCTCCTACGGTGCGATCTGCGCGAGATACGGCGCGAGTACGGAGTTGAGCCAGTGTTCGCCCTCGGGCGTCGCGAAATCGACGGCCGGCTCGCCCGTCTCCTCGACGATCTCCGTGAGCCCCCGGTCCAGGCACCGGTCCTGGAAGAGGATCAGCGCCTGCGCGGCGGGCTCGCGCTTCGACGGCCAGACGAAGCCCTGGGCCCACGGGGCGGTCCGTCCCCGGATCCAGTGCCCCCAGTGCCGGGTGTACGCGTACTCGTCGGGCTCGGACTGAACCAGCCACGCGTCCTGCGCGACAGAGGCGAGATCCGCCCCGGAGACCAGTGACACCACGTCGACATCGGCGGACAGCCGCAGGAAGGACAGCCGCTTGCCCCGTACGGAAGCGCGCGGCAGCAGCCGGACCCCGCCGCCCGGGGTGAAGGGGACGGACCGCAGCAGCGACTCGCAGACCGCGGCGGGCACGGTACGCCCGGCGTAGAGAAAGGGGTAGTCGTCGCAGCGCGTCGCGTCGAACCGGCCGCCGTCGTAGAGGCAGTCGGACGGTACGGGGTTGAACGCGGTGCCCGGACGTTTGGACGCGTGGACCCGGAAGAGCGGGGTACCGGCGGGCAACGGCACCTTCGTGGGCGTGCCCGGGAGGGCGGTGGGCGGACGGCTGTTCGGCACGGAGTTACTCCCCCTCCACCAAGTAGCGTGCGGTACCGACGAGTTGTCCGTCCTGGCCACTGCCACTGCCGAGCAGTTCCGCGGGCGCGACGCCGAGGTAGCCGTTCGCCGACAGCCACCAGTCGGCCGCGCCCCAGGGATCGCGTGCGGCGTCCAGCAGCCCGTTCACCGTCACGACGACCGGCCAGGGGGTGGCCACGTCGCTGAACTGGAAGGACGGGATCCGGTCCGACGGGATCCCGTCCGACGGAATCCGGTCCGACGGAATCCGGTCCGACGGAATCCGGTCCACGTCCAGGGCGCCGGACTCACCGCACAGCCGGATCAGCCCGGGGGTGCGCGCGTGTGCCTCCGCGGCCCAGTCGTCCAGCATCGGATACGAGAGCAGGCGCTCCCGTACAGGGCCGAGCAGCGGGCCGACCATGGGGTTGTCGTCCAGCAGCAGGAAGGCCAGGTCGGCGGCGGTGAAACCGGCGTACGTCTCCTCCGACGGCGTTCCGCCCCCCGGCGGCCCGTGCTCCAGGGTCTCTTCCTCCAGCGTCCCGGCGAGGCGTCCCGGGTGGCCGGCGACGAGCCGCTCGGCCTCGGCGGGAGGCAGCAGCGCGAGGACGAAGCGCGCGGTCTCGTCGGCCGCCGCCGTACGGCCGGGGGCATGGCGCTCCATGGAACGCAGCGACCGCAGCGAACGCAGCGCGGACGACAGCCCGTTCGGGGCACTCGTCACGTCTCCCGCACCGGCCGTACCTTCCGTGCCTTCCAAACCCCCGCGCAGGTAGGGGCCGAGCCGGCCCCAGTCGGCGGCCACCGCCGCCAGCACACGATACGGATTCACCCGCGCCCTCTCCCCGTGATGAGCGCCCCGCTCCACCACATCCGTTCCCGGGGCGTCTGCGGCATGCCCGAAAGGATCGCACTGCCGGGCACGCCGCTTCAACCGCATCCCCCGGCCCATTCAACCGCCCGCACTGGTCGCTTCCCGGTCGCGAACGGGGCGACTGCTGGGGGCTGGAGGGGCGGCGCGGCCGGAGGTGCCGCACGGAGTCTTCCGTGCGCCCCTGGTGAACAGGTTGTGCAGAAACGATGTGAAGATCCCACTTTTTTCCTGCGTCGCCATGTGGTGAGATAATGCGCTCGCGCATTCTTCTGCGCCGTTTCAACAGGGGGAGGTACGGCGTGACGTCGCGTCGGATCTGGGTCACGGCCGGCATCACGGCTGTCGGTGTCTCGGGGGTACTCGTCTTCCAGGGCATGTCCGGGGGGCTCGGGTTTCCCGGGTCCCCGGACGCGCCCGGGGACGGCAAGCCGTCCGGGCCCCTGCGTACGGACGTCCGGGCGGCGGAGCTGAAGACCCGGGACGACGGCCGTGGCGCCGATCTTCCGCGGCGGGACACCGACCGGTTCAGCATGCTGGGTGTCACCTGGAGCGACCCGCGGGCACGCGTGACCGGCACGGTCGAGGCGCGTACCCGCGCCGTGGGGTCCGGGACATGGTCCCGCTGGCTGGTGCTCGACGGTGACAGCGGCCAGGGCGAGAGCGCGGCCGACCGCGGCGGGACCGAGCCCGCGTGGGTGGGGCCCTCCGACGGTGTCGAGGTACGTGTCACCGGCGACGGGAAAACCTCCGCACGACTGCCCGCCGGTCTCAGCCTGGCCATGATCGACACGGACAGCGGCGGTAACGGCGGCGGCAGCGCCAGTGACGGCGGTAGTAAGGGCGGTGATGTCGGCGTCGGCGGCGGTAGTAAGGGCGGCAAGGACCTGGCGATGGCGCCCGCGGGCTTCGCCGCCGACGATCCCGTCACCCCGGCGCCGGGCGAGACCTCGGACGCCCCCGCTCCCACCGACGCCCCGAGCACCGCTCCCACGGACGGTACGCATCCCCCGGTCCCGCCCGCCCCGAGCGGGAGCCCGAGCGACGAAGCCTCGACCACTCCGCCGTCCTCGCCCTCGTCGGAGCCGCCGGATACTCCACAGCCCTCGACGCCCCCGACGTCGTCCCCCACCCCGACCCCCACGGTCAGCGTCCCCACCGCGCCGCCGTCGACCGCGCCGCGCCCGCCGATCACCTCGCGGGCCGGCTGGGGAGCCGACGAGTCGATCAGTCCCGACGAGCCCGGCTATCTGCCGGACGGCCGGATCAAGGCGGTCGTCGTGCACCACACCGCCGAGAGCAACGCCTACACCTGCGCACAGGCCCCGGCCGTGGTGCGGGGCGTGTACGCGTACCACGTGAAGGAACTGGGCTGGAAGGACATCGGCTACAACTTCCTGGTCGACAAGTGCGGCACGGTCTACGAGGGCCGCAAGGGCGGCGTCGACCGGCCCGTGCAGGGCGCGCACGCCTACGGCTTCAACTCCGAGACGACCGGCATCTCCGTCCTCGGTACGTACACCGACGTCGCGCCGTCGCAGGCCGCGATGGTCTCGGTCGCCCGTATCGCCGCCTGGAAGCTGGGCCAGTACGGGGTGAACCCGGCCGGCACCGCCACGCTCACCGCCGGTGACAGCGGGCGCGACTACTTCGGCAAGAGCTGGGCCAAGGGCGCGCGGATGTCCTTCCCGGCCATCCACGGACACCGCGACGGCTACAACACGCAGTGCCCCGGCGACGCCTTCTACGGCAAGCTGGCCACCGTCAAGTCCTGGGCGGCGGGGCCCGCCACCGGACTGGCCGTCACGTCCGTCACCGGAGCGGGCCTCGCCGGATCGACGTACTACACCAAGGCCGCCGTCACCGTGAACTGGTCGACGACCACGCCCTCGGCGCTGATCACCAAGAACGAGCTGCTGGTCGACGGCAAGGTGGCCGCGAGCGTCTCCGGCGCCACGACCTCGGCGAAGGTCACGCTCGCGGCCGGCACCCACAAGGTCGCCGTCCGAGCCGTCCACCAGTCCGGCAAGACCGCCACCAGCGCCGCGGCTACGGTCGTCGCGGAGACCACCGCCCCGGCCTTCACCACCAGGCCCGCGCTCTCCCTGCGCGTCGGCGTGGTCAACACCACCGCCGTTCCGCTCACCCTGAGCTGGAAGGCGGCCGACAGCGCGGCGCTCAAGGAAGTCCGGCTGACGGCTCCGGTCGCCAAGACGTACGGGCCGACCACCACGAGCGCCGCGCACACCGCCAAGTCGGGTGCGGCGACGACCTGGTCGATGACCGCGTACGACCAGGCCGGCAACACCGCCGCCGCGTCGGTGGCCGGTACCCCGGTGATCGTCCAGGAGAGTTCGGCGACCAGGACCGGCCCCTGGACCACCAAGTCGTCCACCAGCTATCTCGGCGGCAAGTCCGCCACCAGCTCGGCCAAGAACGCCTCCCTCAGCTGGACCTTCACCGGCCGCTCGGTGGCATGGGTGGTCTCCCGGGCGTCGACCTCCGGACAGGCGTACGTCTATCTCGACGGGACGAAGGTGGCGACCGTCGACCTCAAGTCGCCCACCACCAAGTACCGGGACGCGATCTTCACCAGGACCTGGGCGTCCAGCGCCAAGCACACGATCAAGATCGTCGTGGTCGGCACCAGCGGCCGTCCGACCCTCACGACCGACGGCATCGTGTACCTCAAGTGACAAGTGGCGAGTAACAGGAAACAGGTGACAAGCAACAAGTAGTGAGGCACACGTGGCATCCCGGCCGGCGCCGTTCGCCGGCCGGGATCCTTGCTTTCTCCACGTCCGGTGAAACATTTCCGCCGGTCCACCGCGTCAGTGGAGTGAAGGCGGGGCGGGGAGCCGGGCGCCACGGGGGATCAGGGGATCGGGGGACCATGAGGCGCACGGGGTGGCTGGGGCGTACGGGCGGTGGGCGGGCACGGACCTCTCGGGCGGATGACTTCAGGGAGTTCGCGAGCGGCCGTACGAACCAGCTCTTCCGCTCCGCCTCTCTGCTCACCGGCGGCGACACCCACCTCGCCGAGGATCTGGTGCAGGAGACGCTCGGCCGGATGTACGCGCTGTGGGGGCGCGTCGACCGGATCGACAACCCGGCCGGGTACGCGCAGACCGTCCTCGTCCGTACGTTCCTCACACATCGGCGGCGCCACTCGGCGACCGAACGGCCCCTCGGGGAACTCCCCGAGCCGGCCCCGGTCCCCGGTGACGACCCCGACCTGCGGATCGCGCTGCTCGACGCGCTCGGGCGGTTGTCGGCCAAGGACCGCGCGGTGGTGGTGCTGCGGTACTGGGAGGACCGCAGCGTCGAGGAGACCGCCGACGCCATGCATGTCAGCTCCGCCGCCGTACGCACCAGATCGGTGCGCGCGCTCGCGAAGCTACGGGAGCAACTGGGCGGCAGATTCGCCGAGTTCGCCGACCGCTGAGCGCCCGTCCCACGGGGCTCGGCTCTGATTCTGACCGGTACATGAGCAAGGAGTGGGATCGACCATGCCCTCTGAAAATCCATTCGAAGCGCCCTTCGAGGACGGACTCGGTGAGGCGCTGCACCGCACCGGCGAGACGTTCGCGCCCCCGGACCGGGCCGCCCTGGTGGACGCCGGGCTGGCCCGGGGCCGCCGTCGGGAAGCCCGGCGACGCGCCGCGGCGGTGACGGGCAGTGCGCTCGCGCTGGCCGCCGTGGGGATCGGCGGCGCGTACGGCGGCGGACTGCTGGGCGGGGAACAGGGCGGCGGACAGGGCGGCGAGACGTCCGTGGCCGCGCCGGCCCCCATGCCCACCGGCCCCGCGCCGGCCACCGAAGCGGACCTCATCGCGATTCTCACCGGGCTGCTTGCCGGCGGAGAGCTGAAGAATCCGACGACGAACAGCTCTGACATCCCGGGCTTCCGGAGCGTGCGCGGAGTGTTCGACGACGGAAAAGGCGACGCCGCGATCTCGGTCGGCCTCACCCGCGCCGACGGCACCGAGGCGGAAGGGCAGGTGACCTGCCCCGACAAGGTCTTCGTCCCGTACGACGCCTGCGCCGAGACCGAACTGGCCGACGGCTCCAGGCTCATGGTCCTCCAGGGGTACGAGTACCCGGACCGCCGTGAGGACACCAAGAACTGGCGGGCCGTTCTGCTCACCGCCGACGGCTTCCTGGTCGACGCGAGCGAGTACAACGCCCCGGCCGAGAAGGGCGCCGAGATCTCCCGCGCCGATCCGCCGCTGAACCCCGCGCAGTTGAAGGCACTGGTCACCTCGGACAAGTGGCGCGCGCCACTGAACGAGCTGCCCAAGCGGCCGTCCGTGCCGCCGGCCGCCGGTGGATCCGGGACCTCGGCCCACGAGGACGGCGTGAACACCCGTGACACGCTGGTCTCGCTGCTCCCCGCCGGGCTGGAGGTGACCGGCGAGGGTGGCCAGGAGGGGTTCGTGTATCTGGTGGTCGACGACGGCAAGGGCCTGAGCTATGTCCAGGTCAATGTGCAGCCCGGTATGTCGGATGACATGGAGGATCTGTTCTCCGGCGCGACCACCCTGCCGGACGGCACGCTGCTCAAGACCACGAAGAACGCGGGAGAGAAGGGGGTCGAGGGCATCAAGATGTGGACCGCCGACACCCTCAGGCCCGACGGGCTGCGCGTCGTCATCTCCGCCTTCAACGCGGCCGACCAGGTCACCCCGGCCACCCGCGAGAACCCCGCGCTCACCATGAAGCAGCTCACCGCGATCGCGACCAGCCAGAAGTGGCTGACGCGCCCGTAGTCCGTAGCCGTACTCGCACTCCGTGGCTGCAGTCCGTGTCCGCAGTCCGTTATTCGTCGGCCCGCGGTGGCGCGGCCCGCGCCGCCGGTGCCGCGCCGCCGCCGGTGCCGCCCGCGCCGCGCCGCCGCCTCACTTCGCGTCGGAGTACCGCTCCACCGTCGCCGTCGTGAACGGAAACCGCACCGGTGTCTCCCCGAAGGCGATCCGCCCGGCCAGTTCCCCGGCCGCGCGGATCGCCACGGCCACCTCCTCGGCCTCCTTCTCCGGGCAGTGCACGATCACCTCGTCGTGCTGGAAGAAGACCAGCTCCGCCCGCATCCCGGCGGTCGCCCGCCGCAGCGCGGCCAGCATCAGCAGGGCCCAGTCGGCCGCACTGCCCTGGACGACGAAATTACGGGTGAAGCGCCCGCGCGCCCGTCCGTTCGACGACGCGTACCCCGGGGTGAACTCGCCGCCGGGCGAGGGTGATCCATCCCCTTCCGTCCCCGGCGCCGGGGATATCTCCTGCGGGATCCCTGCCTCGCCGTCGTCCTCGTCGGCCCCGGCCGCCCGCGGACTCGTCCGCCCCAGCCAGGTCCGTACGAGCCTGCCCTCCTCTCCCGCCCGCGCCGCGTCGTCCACATAGGCCACGGCCAGTGGGAACCTCCGGCGCAGCGCCGCCAGGTTCTTCAGCCCGTCGCCGGACGTCTGGCCGTAGATCGCCCCGAGCAGCGCGAGCTTCGCGTGGGCGCGGTCGCCCGAGAACGCCTGGGCGGAGAGGGCCGTATACAGATCGCCCTCATGCCCGGCCACTTCCATCAGCCCCGGGTCACGGGAGATCGCGGCCAGCACCCGCGGCTCCATCTGGTCGGCGTCCGCGACCACCAGCCGCCAGCCCTCGTCGGCGACGACCGCCCGCCGGATGACCTTGGGGATCTGCAGCGCCCCGCCGCCATTGGTCGTCCACCGGCCCGAGACCGTACCGCCCGGCAGATACTCGGGTCTGAACCGGCCGTCCCGTACCCAGTCCTGGAGCCAGCCCCAGCCGTGCGCCGTCCAGATCCGGTACAGCTTCTTGTACTCGATCAGCGGCTCCACCGCCGGATGGTCGATCTCCGCCAGCTCCCAGCGCCGGGTGGACTTCACCTTGATGCCGGCCTGTCCGAAGGCCCGCACCACATCCGCCGGCAGATCCGGCCGTACCCGCCGCCCGAACGCCTCCGACACCTCGTCGGCCAGCTCGGCCAGCCGCCGCGGCTCACCCCCGCCCGCGTACCGCTCGCCGAGCAGCTCGTCCAGCACCTCACGGTGCACATCCGCGCGCCAGGGCAGCCCCGCGCGATGCATCTCGGCGGCCACCAGCATCCCCGCCGACTCGGACGCGGTGAGCAGCCGCATCCGTCCGGGGTGCTCGGCGGCCGTATGGCGTCGCTGCTGCTCCGCGTACACATCGAGCAGCCCCTCGAACGGCACCTTCGCGCCCGCGTGCGGCTCGAAGAGCGAGAACTGCGACCCCGGCTCCGCCGACCGGGGCGGCGGGTCGGGCGGCACCGGCGCGTTCCGCAGCCTGGCCCAGGCGGCCGCGGCGGACCTGGGTTCCCCGAGCCGCCCCTCGTGGCCGAGCAGCAGCAGCTCGGCCGCCTCGATGTCATAGCACCGTTCGACCCGCACCCCCGCCGCGAGTAGCCTCGGATAGACCTCGGCGGTGGAGCGCCACACCCAGCGCCCGACCTCCGGCAGCCGTGCCCCGACCGCCGCCACCAGATCGGGCTCCCGCACCACGGGACCGGCCGGGCGGCCGTCCACACCCAGCGGAACGAGCAGCGCGCCGCCGCCCTCCGCCGGGGCCAGAGCCCATCGTTCGGTCATACGGCCGAGTCTCGCAGCAGGGTCTGACAACGACGGGCGGATCCGCCGGGAGCCCGCCCCACCGCCATGACCCCATGGAGGTTGAGATGCAAGCGATCGTTTTCGAGGAGTTCGGCGGCCCGGACGTCCTGCACGTCAGGGAGATCGCCGAGCCCCACGCGGGCCCCGGCGAGATCCGGGTGGCCGTGAAGGCGGCGGGCGTCAACCCGGTGGACTACAAGATCCGACACGGATGGATGGAACAGGTCTTCGCCACCCCGCTGCCCGCCGTGCCCGGTCAGGAGATCGCCGGGGTGGTGGACGAGATCGGCGCCGGGGTCACGGGCGTCGCGGTCGGCGATGACGTGCTGGGGTGGTCCGCCACCGGTGCCTACGCGCAGTACGCCCTGGCCGAGACGGTCGTTCCCAAACCCGCCTCGCTGGGGTGGGCCGAGGCCGCGGCCATCCCGGTCGCCGGGGAGACCGCCGCGCGGGTGCTCGACGAACTGGCTCTGCGCGACGGCGAGACCCTGCTGCTGCACGGAGCGGCGGGCGCCGTCGGGTCCGTGGCCGCCCAGCTCGCGACGGCCCGCGGCGCGATCGTGATCGGCACGGCGTCCCCGGCCAACCACGAATACGTGCGCTCGCTGGGCGCCGTACCCGTGACCTACGGCGACGGGCTGGTCGAACGCGTCCGCTCGGTCGCGCCGCAGGGCGTGGACGCGGTCTTCGACGCGGCGGGCATGGGAGCGCTGCCCGACTCGATCGAGCTGCGCGGCGGGACGGCCGACCGGATCGTCACCATCGCTGACCCGGCCGCCGCCGAACTCGGCGTGCCCTTCTCGGCCGGCATGTCCGGCGACACGGCGCCGGAGCGGAAGCTCGCCGGCCTCGCGGAGAACGCCCGTCTGGCGGCGGAGGGCGCGCTGCGGCTGCGGATCGCCGGTACGTTCCCGCTCGCGGAAGCGGCACAGGCGCAGCGGACGAGCGAGGACGGTCACGCGCGCGGGAAGCTCGTCATCACGCCCTGAAGCGTCAGCCCCTGAAGTGTCACGTCCTGAAGCGTCACGCGCTGAACTGCGGGACAGGCGGCGCTCGGCCGGAATGGTCGATACGACCTCGTATGGGTGATGTGGCATGGCGGCACCCTCCTCGGGCAACATAGGTTGCTTTCGGTGACCTACTGATGTCCGAGAGTAACGATGCTCACTGACAGTGGACTTGCGCACGACGTCTACGACCAGGGCCGGCCCTGGCTGCCCCTCACGCGGATGCCGCTCCCGCACAGGCCGGAGGCGGCTCCCAGGGCCCGCCGTCACGCCCGTGACGTTCTCGCGCTGCGCCGGGTGGACAGTGAGCTGATCGCCACCGTCGAGCTGGCGGTCAGTGAACTCGTCACCAACGCCGTGCGGCATGGCATCTGCCTCTGCGGCTGCACGCGCGGCACGGTCTCCCTCACCCTGTTGCGGACGGGGGGCCGCCTCCGGGTCGAGGTCGCCGATCCGTCCCGTACGCCCCCGAGGTGGCCCACGGGGATCGACTCGGTCGACGCGGAGGCGGCGGAGGGGAGGGGGTTGCTGCTGGTCACGGCCCTGGCGGCGGACTGGGGCGATCAGGCGGGCCCCACCCGGGGAAAGGTGGTGTGGTGCGAGTTCGCCCCCGCCCCGGCTCCCGCCGCCCCGGCGGTCATGCGCGCCGCCACTGTCCCCGCCGCCTCGGCAGCCATGCGCGCCGCCACTGTGTCCGCCGCCCCGGCCCCGGTCGCCCCGCCCGCCGCTTCTGCCGCCCCGCCGCCCGCCGTTCCTGCCGCAGCGCCCGCCGTGGACCCGCCCGTGAGGTAGGGGCCCTGTCCCCGGCTCAGCCCTCCAACTCGCGGATCACGCGCGCGGGATTGCCCACCGCCAGCACACCCGCCGGGAGGTCCTTCGTCACCACCGACCCCGCGCCGACCACCGTGTTCTCGCCGATCGTCACTCCCGGGCAGACGATTACCCCACCGCCCAGCCAGACGTTGTCACCGATCGTCACCGGCGACGCCTTCTCCCAGCCCGCGCGGCGCCGTTCCGCGCCGAGTTCGTGGGTCGGGGTGAGGAGTTGGACGTTCGGCCCTATCTGGACGTCCGAACCGACGGTGATCGGCGCCGCGTCGAGGAAGACCGCGTTGAAGTTGATGAACGTACGGGCGCCGATACTGATGTACGTCCCGTAGTCGCACTGGAAGGGCGGCCGGATACGGACATCCTCTCCCACCGAACCGAGCAGCTCCGCGAGGATCTTGGCGCGATCGGCCGGCGCGGCGGCGCCGTTGGCGTTGTACGCCGCGCACAACGCGAAGCGCCGTTCGGTCTCCGCGCCCAGCTCCTCGTCGTCGGGGAGGTACCACTCCCCGGCCAGCATGCGCCGCTTGTTCTCGCCCATGGATGCCCCGTGCCCTCTCTGTCATCGCTCTGTCATCGGCCGGAAGCGTCCACGGTAGTGCGTCGTGCGAAACGGCGGCGAGATATCCACAGCCTGTGGACAAAGGCGGTGGAGAGGGACCTGCGACCATCGGAACGCGGCAAGGAGCAGTTCCGAGGAGGCACCCCGCATGATCATGGAGCACACCGAGGCCGCGGCATGACCGACAAGGACGCCGCCGGCGCGGCGGCCCGTACCGTCGAGCGCGCCCTGACGGCCGTACTCTCCGCGCGGGCCGCGGACGGTGGCGGCGCCGACGGCATCGACACCGGCGCCTCCCTCCTCGCCGCGGATCCGACGGCGGACGCGGAGCTGCGGCGGCGCGGCGAGCAGTTCGTACGGCTGGCCTGGGAGCGCGGCTGGCAGCCCGCCGATGTCGTACGGCTCGTACGCCGCGACCTCGACGGCCCGCACCTGCGCCTTCTCGCCGAGCTGACGGCGGCGGAGGCGCGGCGCTACGAACGGCTGCCGCCGCGCTGGGCCGCCCAGCTCGCGGATCTCGGCGAGGAGCGGGAAGCGCGTCCCTACCGGGCCGACCGCTTCTCGTACGCCACCGCCGTACTGGAGTTGTATCTGCTGCTTGCCCGGCTGCCCGTGATCGAACCGGTCGGTCCCGTGCCCGGCACGCCCGTTCATCTGACCACCCCCGTGGACGGCGAGCCGCGCATGCTCACCCGGATCCGCGCCCTGCTCGCCAAGGCGGAGGCGACCGGATATCCGCAGGAGGCGGAGGCGCTCACCGCCAAGGCGCAGGAGCTGATGGCGCGGCACAGCATCGACGAGGCGCTGCTCGCCGACCGTACGCACCGGGGCGATGTGCCCGGCGCGTGCCGGATCGGCGTGGACGCTCCGTACGAGACGGCGAAGGCGATCCTGCTCGACGCCGTGGCCTCCGCGAACCGCTGCCGTGCCGTCTGGAACAGCGCGCACGGCTTCTCGACGGTCGTCGGCTTCGAGCCGGACCTGGAGGCGGTCGAGCTGCTCCATACCTCGCTGCTGGTGCAGGGCACGGCCGCGATGACCCGTGCGGAGGCGGCCCAGCGGGCGGCCGGGCGCAATCGGACGAAGACATTCCGGCAGTCGTTCCTGCTGGCGTACGCCCACCGCATCGGCGAACGCCTGGCCCTGGCCACGGAACAGGTGACGGCGGAGCAGGAGACGGCAACGCAGGTGACCGACGAGGGTGTTGGCGGACTGCTGCCCGTACTCGCCGCCCGCGAGGCGGCGGTGACCGACCGTACGGACCAAATGTTCCCGGAGACGGTGGCGACGCGCGTGCGCGGGGCGACGGACGCCGAGGGCTGGACCCACGGCACCTCCGCGGCGGACGCGGCGCGGGTGCCGTACGGACCGGGCGCGGCCGACGGGCCGGGCGGGACGGACCGGCGTGGCCGTATCCGCCCCGCCCGCTGACCGCCCCGCCCGGATGTCGACCGACGGCGGTCGCCGGGGCGGCGGGTCGGCCCGTTGGGTCCTGTCCGGTCAGCCGGCCGACCGGCCCGTCAGCCGGTCGTCGTGACGCTTCACGACGGCATCACGACGTCGTCAGATCCGTCGTCAGATCCGTTGGCAGGTCCGTCGGCAGATCGCTCGGCAGTCCCTCCGGCAGCTTGCCGTCCCCGGCCTTCGCCAACGTGTCCTTCACGCCCTTGCCCCAGGAGATCACCAGGGTCTTGCCGTCGTTCGACTCGATCGTCCCCATGGCGCGGTCGGTGTTGCCGTCGGCGCACTTGAGGGAGAACATCGGCTCGCCCATGTCCTCCACCGCGCCCTGGCAGACATGCTGGTCCGCGACCAGCGCGACCTTGCCCTGGCTGACCGACAGGGCGACGGTCTTGCCGTCGCTCAGCCCGGCCCATGTGCCCTCGACGCTCGCCGCGTCCGCGCCGGAGCCGGAGTCCGCGGTCGAACCGGAGCTTTCGCCGCCGGTCCCGCTCGACGCCGTCGCTCCGCCCTTGTCCCCGGCCGAGTCGTCGCCGCTGTCACCGCCGCAGCCCGTGAGCGCGAATGCGAGTGCCGCGACGAGCCCGGCCGCGGCCGCACCCTTCCGTACGAGTTTCTGCACGTTCAAGTCCCCCTTGTCGGTGGCTGGACCGCGCAAAACTACCAGGACGACTTACGCACACCCGGAAGGAATCCGGCGTGCGCCTGCTCGCGCATCCGCACCCTGGAGAGGCCGAACTTCCTGAGATGGCCGCGCGGCCGGCCGTCCACGCTGTCCCGGTTGCGCACCCGCGTGGCGCTCGCGTCACGCGGCTGACGTCGCAATTCCTCCCACGCGGCCGGCCGTTCCCCGTCGGGCGTTCCGGGGCGCCGGATGATCTCCTTCAACTCGGCGCGGCGCACGGCGTACCGCTCCACGACCTCCTTGCGCCGCTCATTGCGGACGACCTTGCTCTTCTTCGCCATCAGACGTTCACCCCCCGGGCACGGATCCGGGCGACGGCGGCCTCGATGCCGATGAAGTCGATGGTCTTGATCGCCTTCGCGCTGAGGGTGAGCCGGACATGCCTGCCCTCGCTCGGCAGCCAGTAGCGCTTGCGCTGGATGTTGGGGTCGAAGCGGCGGGAGGTGCGCCGGTGCGAGTGGGAGATCTGGTTGCCGAAGCCGGGCTTGGCCCCGGTCAGCTGGCAGTGGGCGGACAAGGTCACACATCCTTCTCTTTGATAATGGAAACCATTTCCATATACTAACCCCATGGCACGCAACGAACTGCGCCCGATCATCAAGCTCCGCTCCACCGCGGGGACCGGCTACACGTACGTCACCCGCAAGAACCGCCGGAACAACCCCGACCGCCTGACGCTGCGCAAGTACGACCCGCTCATCCGCCGGCACACCGACTTCCGCGAAGAACGCTGACCGGCGGCGACCGAGCGAAGCGGCAACAGAGGCCACGAAGAGAAGTACGAAGAGAACTTCGAAGAGAACGAAACGAAGAGAACGAAGAGGCCGACATGAAGCCCGGAATCCACCCCGCGTACCAGCCCGTCGTCTTCCGCGACAAGGCCGCCGACTACGCCTTCCTCACCCGCTCGACCGCGACCGCCGAGAAGACGGTCGTCTGGGAGGACGGCCAGACCTACCCCGTCATCGATGTCGAGATCTCCTCGGCGAGCCACCCCTTCTATACGGGTACCGCGCGCGTCCTCGACACCGCCGGCCGCGTGGAGCGGTTCGAGCGCCGCTACGGCCGCCGCCCCGAGGCGCGTCAGTGAGAGACATCGACAACGGACTCAGCGACAGCAGACTTCCCGTCGCGATCGTCTGCGGGCTGCACTCCGACGCCCGCAAGGCGGCCGTACGACGGCTTCTCGCCACCGTGCCCGGCAGCGTCGCGCTCCATCACGACCTGTCGACGGCCACGCGCGGCACCGTCGTACGCACCGTCCACGACGCCACCGAGCTGATCTCCACGGGCGAGGCGCCGCTGATCAACGACTGCGCCTGCTGCGCCCTGCGGGAGGATCTCGTACCCGAGCTGGAACGGCTCGCGGACAGTGGCCTGACCCGGCTCGCGATCGTCGAGTTGTGGGACTCGGTCGAGCCCCGGGCCATGGCCGAGGTCATCGCCGCGCACGGCGAGCGTCTTGTCGTCAGCTCCGTGCTGACCGCGGTCGACCCGGCGCTGCTGCTGCCGTACCTCGGCAACGGCGACGATCTGGCCGACGCCGGGCTCGCGGCCGCCTCCTCCGATCAGCGGACGATCGCCGACACCTGGGCGCGGCAGCTGGAGTACGCGCCGGTGCTCGCCGTCGTCGACAGCCCGCTCGCGGACGACGAGGACCGCGCGCTGCTCGCCCAACTGCACCCGACGGCACGGCAGGTACGCGTCGACGGCGAGGGGGCGTCGGCCGGCGAACTGGCCGAAGCCGCGCTCGGCGGATTCGATGTCGAGGCCGCCGCGGCCCGCCAGCACCCGGCCTGCGCGCTGCTTCCGCAGGAGGCGGACGAGTGCGGGGTGGCCACGTATGTCTGGCACCGCGCGCGCCCCTTCCATCCGGAGCGGCTCTACCAGGCGCTGGAGGATCTGACCTGCGCCGCCGCCCGCAGCCGCGGCCGGTTCTGGCTCGCCGACCGCCCCGACACACTGCTGCACTGGGACGCCGCCGGTGGCGCGCTCTGTGTGGAGAGCGTGGGGCCCTGGCTGGCGGCGCTGCCCGACGCCGCCTGGGAGACGGTCCCGCCGCCGCGCCGGGCCGCCGCCTCGCTGGACTGGCATCCCCTGCACGGTGACCGCTGCCAGCATCTGGTCTTCACCTCACCCGGCCTCGACCGGGAGGGCATCGAACAGCTGCTGGAGTCCTGTCTGCTGACCGATGCCGAGTACACCGCGGGCCGCGCCGCCTGGAAGCGCCTTCCGCCCGCCTTCGACAACCTCCTGGAGGTCTGATGTCCACCCGTCGTGGGGACCGCAAGCCGCCCAAGCCCCGCCCCAATCCGCTGGACGCCGCGGACATCACCTATGTCGACTACAAGGACACCGACCTGCTGCGGAAGTTCATCTCGGACCGCGGCAAGATCCGTGGCCGCCGTGTGACGCGGGTCAGCGCCCAGCAGCAGAGGCAGCTGAAGCGCGCGATCAAGAACGCCCGGGAGATGGCGCTGCTGCCGTATCGCACGACTCCGCGCTGACCGCTGGACGGCGCCGTACGACCGCCGTAGGGCTGGGCGGTACGACCGTCGTACCGAAGCTCCCCGCGCTCGAACCGCGCGGGGAGTTTTTATGTCCGCGCGGGGTACACGAACACCGTTTCCCCCCGGCGAGGGATCCGGAAGGCCCTGAATCGCGTCTCCATCCATAGTGCGGGCGATCGGGCCGGGGGGCGCGCCTGTAATCAAGGGAACACCCCGTGTGCACGTGCATTTGCTCATGCATCAGCACAAGAAACAAAGCTATGATCCGAGAAAGTTGACGACTGCACCTTGCAACTCGGGGAGCGACCTGTGCACCACGTGTACAACGGCATTACGGCCACAGAGCTTCACGGAGTCGTCTGGCAGAAGAGCAGGCACAGCAACTCCCAAGGATCATGTGTGGAGTTCGCCAAGCTGCCCGGCGGCGAGGTGGCGGTGCGCAATTCACGTCACCCCGACGGTCCCGCGCTGGTCTACACGATCGCCGAGATCGAGGCCATGCTGCTGGGCGTCAAGGACGGGGAGTTCGACCATCTGACGGCGAGCGGCTGACCGACAGCGGGCGGTCCAGCGTATGGCTCAACCCGTTCCGGCCGATTTTCCCGGCCTGATGGCCGAGATGGCCCGCCGCCGTCAAGCCAGGCAGCAAGCCACACGCCGCGGGCGGCAACCCGTGGGCGGCAAGCCGCGGTGGGCAGGTCACGGTGGGCAGGCCACAGGCGGCACGTCCGTATCGACGATCCCGTACGTCTGTCAGTCGGCCGCCCGTAGCTGGAACAGCGCCCAGACCACCTTGCCGTGCAGCGATCCGGCCAGCGGATGCCAGCCCCAGGTGTCGCTGAACGACTCGACCAGGAACAGTCCCCGGCCGGACTCCGCCGCGCAGTCCTCCTCGGTCTTCCGCGCCTCCGGGCTCGCGTGGCTGGGGTCCCGTACCGCGCACACCAGCCGTGACGACCACCGCATCAGATGCAGCCGTACGGAAGCGTCCTGGGGCTCCCGCGGGGTGTCGGCCGGCAGGGCGTGCCGCAGCGCGTTGGTGACGAGTTCGGAGACGACCAGCGCGACATCGTCGAAGCGATCGCTCAGCTCCCACTGGGCCAGCGTATTCCTGGTGAACTGCCTGGCCCCGCGCACCGCTTCATAGCGGGCGGGCAGGGCGCACGACACCGAACCCGCGGCCGCCGAGGGATCGATGGGGGGAAGCCCCTGCCTTAACGGCTCGAGCATGGTCGATCCATTCGTCCCCACGCGAGGCACTCCCGGGATTCGCGGCCGTAGCGATACTGCGGTGGTCCAGCGTCACAACACGTCAATCACGAACGAGCACGCAGGTGCGCGGGGACCATGGTTCCGAATGCGTACGGCAGATGCAAGGGCAGATGCACGTGCACGTGCCGGACTTCACCTTTTACATTATGGTTTCGTGGCATTTCTCCTCGTGACCAGTTTTGCCCTCTCCGCAAAGCCTTCTTATTTCCGTAATCGAATGAGTACGGGCTGAAGCGTTTTGATGGCAGAATCCGGCACTTGGAGTTCGGGGGTGCTCCGAGGAGATCCACATGTGATGGGGAGGGTTGAAGACGTGACCGCAGCCGAATCGGGCGGTTCCGTGGTGCGGCGCATCCTGCTGGGCTCACAACTGAGGCGGCTGCGTGAGACGCGCGGCATCACACGTGAGGCCGCCGGCTACTCGATCCGCGCATCCGAGTCCAAGATCAGCCGTATGGAGTTGGGACGGGTGAGCTTCAAGGCCAGAGACATCGAGGACCTGCTGACCCTCTACGGGGTCGCCGACGAGGGCGAGCGCGCTGCCCTTCTCGGCCTCGCCCGGGAGGCCAATGTCGCGGGGTGGTGGCACAGCTTCGGCGATGTGCTGCCCGGTTGGTTCCAGACATATATCGGTCTCGAAGGTGCCGCCTCACTGATCCGTATCTATGAAGTGCAGTTCGTGCACGGTCTGTTGCAGACCGAGGCCTACGCGCACGCCGTCGTCACCCGCGGCCAGCCCGAGGCGCCCTGTGCCGAGGTGGAGCGCCGGGTCGCGCTCCGGCTGGAGCGGCAGAAGGTCCTCGTCTCCGAGCGCGCGCCGCGCTTCCACGCCATCCTCGACGAGGCGGCGCTGCGCCGCCCGTACGGCGAGCGCTCCGTGATGCAGGGGCAGTTGAGGCATCTGATCGAGATCTCGGAGCAGCCGAACATCACGCTCCAGGTGATGCCCTTCAGCTTCGGCGGCCACGCGGGCGAGAGCGGCGCCTTCACCATGCTGAGCTTCCCCGAGTCGGATCTCTCCGACGTCGTCTTCCTGGAGCAGCTGACCAGCGCGCTGTATCTGGACAAGCGCGAGGAGGTCGCCCAGTACGAACGGGTGATGGGGCGACTACAGCAGGACAGCCCCGGACCCGAGGAGAGCCGAGATGTCCTGCGCGGACTGCTCCAACTGATCTGAGACATCAGTACGATGGCGTCATATCAGGAGTTTGCACCTGCAGCACCTGCAGTAAGGGATCGCATGTCCTACTTCACCGACCTGGCCCACCAGTACATCGACGGCGAGTGGCGGACCGGCAGCGGCTCGTGGGACATCATCGACTTCAATCCGTACAACGGGGAGAAGCTCGCGGCCATCACGATCGCCACGGTCCGGGAGATCGACGAGGCGTACCGCGCCGCCGAACGCGCGCAGCGCGACTGGGCCGCGACCAATCCGTACACCCGTCGCCGGGTCTTCGAGCGCGTCCTCAGGCTGGTCGAGGAGCGCGAGGACGACATCATCGAGGCGATCATCGATGAGCTGGGCGGTACGCGGCTGAAGGCGGTGTACGAGGTCAGCGCCGTGCAGGAGTTCCTGCGCGAGGCGATACAGCTGTCGCTGCGGCCCGAAGGCCGGATTCTGCCGTCCCCGGTGGACGGCAAGGAGAACCGCGTCTACCGTCTTCCGGTCGGTGTCATCGGCGTGATCACCCCCTTCAACTTCCCCTTCCTGGTGACGATCAAGTCGGTGGCGCCCGCGCTGGCGCTCGGCAACGCCGTCGTCATCAAGCCCAACCAGAACGCGCCCGTCGTCGGCGGCGGACTCATAGCCAAGCTCTTCGAGGACGCGGAGCTGCCGGCCGGACTGCTCAACGTCGTGGTGACGGACATCGCGGAGGTCGGGGACGCGCTCATCGAGCACCCCGTGCCGAAGGTGATCTCGTTCGCCGGCTCGGACCGGGTCGGCCGTCATGTCGGCGCGGTGGCGGGCGGCAACTTCAAGCGGGCGATACTCGAACTGAGCGGCAACAGCGCGCTGGTCGTCCTCGACGATCTCGACGAGGCGGGGCTCGACTACGCGGTGGACGCGGCGGTCGTCAGCCGCTTCGTCTACCAGGGGCAGGTCTGTATGGCCGCCAACCGGATACTCGTGGACCGGGGCGTCGAGAAGCGGTTCACCGAGAAGTTCGTGGCGAAGGTGGCGTCGCTCAGGACCGGCGATCCGCGCGACCCCGAGACCCAGATCGGCCCGGTCATCAACTCCTTCCAGGCGGACTCCCTGACGGCGCTGGTGGACCAGGCGCTGGCGGAGGGCGCGACCGCGCTCGTACGGGGGCGTACCCGCGGCAATCTCGTGGAGCCGACGGTACTGGCGGGCCTGGACGAGAACTCCCCGCTGATGCGGCAGGAGATCTTCGGCCCCGTGGTGCTGCTGATCCCGTTCGACGGGGAGGAAGAGGCGGTACGGCTCGCCAACAACACCCCGTACGGGCTGAGCGGGGCCGTGCACACCTCGAACGTCGAGCGTGGCGTCGCGTTCGCCAAGCGGATCGTCACCGGCATGATGCATGTCAATGACTCGACCGTGCAGGACGAGCCGCTGGTGGCCTTCGGCGGGGAGAAGTTCTCGGGGCTCGGCCGGCTCAACGGCGACTCGACGGTGGAGGCGTTCACGACGCAGAAGTGGATCTCGGTGCAGCACGGCCGCACCTCGTTCCCCTTCTGAGGACGCCGAGCGCGGCGCGGCCGCGGGAGCGGCGCCGCTGACCTGCGCCGAGGGCCGGGCCCGGCAGGAACGCCGCGCTCCCGGGTCCTAACCTGGAGCAATGTCAGCGATCCGGTTGCTCGTACTCTGCGCGGTCCGCCAGCACGGCCGGGCCCACGGCTATCAGGTGCGCAATGACCTGGAGTACTGGGGCGCCCACGAGTGGTCCAACGCCAAGCCCGGGTCGATCTATCACGCGCTCAAGCAGATGGCGAAGCAGGGCGTCCTGCTGGCGCACGAGGTCGCGCCGAGTACGGCGGGCGGGCCGCCGCGTACCGAGTACGAGCTGACGGACGCGGGCCACAAGGAGTATCTGCGGCTGCTGCGCGAGGCGCTGACCACCTACGACCAGAAGATGGACGTGCTGTCGGCGGGGATCGGCGCCATCGTCGATCTGCCGCGCGCCGAGGTCGTGGAGCTGCTCAAGGAGCGCGTGGCCGGGATCGAGGCGTGGCGTGCCGCGGTGACCGAGCACTACGTGCCCGAGGACGGCCCGGAACAGCTCGGGCACATCGGCGAGATCATGAACTTGTGGGTGCACTCGGCGGACTCGGGCGCGGAGTGGACGCGGGGTCTGATCAAGCGCATCGAGGGCGGTGCGTACACCTTCGCGGGCGAGGGCGAGCCCTTTGTGGGGGTGCTCGCCGAGGGCGAGGAGAACCCGTACGCGACGGGTATCCCCGATGACGGGGATCATCAGTAATCAAGTTTGACCAATGGGGTCGTCGGGGTTACTCTTCCGGCTCGGTAGTCAAGTTTGATTACCTGGGTGGGAGGCGAGGACATTGACCGATGTGACCGACGTGATCGTGGTGGCGGGCGCACGGAAGCGGTACGGCGAGAAGCGGGCGCTCGACGGGTTCGATCTGAGAGTGGAACGCGGCACGGTGCACGGCGTGCTCGGACCGAACGGCGCCGGCAAGACCACGGCCGTACGGATCCTGACCACGCTGCTGCGGCCCGACGAGGGGCTGGTGCGGGTGGCCGGGCTCGATGTGCGGACCCATGCGCGCCAAGTGCGGCGAAGGATCGGGCTGCTGGGACAGCACGCGGCCCTCGACGAGGATCTGAGCGGCCGGCAGAACCTGGAGATGTTCGGACGGCTCTACCACCTCGGCACCCGGCGCGCGGGGGAGCGGGCCGACGAACTGCTGGAGCGGTTCGGTCTGGCGGACACCGGTCGCAAGGCCGTCAAGCAGTACAGCGGCGGCATGCGGCGCCGGCTCGACCTCGCGGCGTCCCTGATCACCGACCCGGAGGTGCTCTTCCTGGACGAGCCGACGACGGGACTCGATCCGCGCGGCCGGGCCGAGGTGTGGAGCGCGGTGCGCTCGCTGGTCGGCGGTGGTACGACCGTACTGCTGACGACGCAGTATCTGGAGGAGGCCGACCAACTGGCCGACCGAATCTCGGTGGTGGACAGCGGACGGGTCATCGCGGAGGGCACGGCGGACGAACTCAAGGCGCGGATCGGCGGCGACCGCATCGATGTCGTACTGCGCGACGCGGACCGGCTCGCGGACGGCGCGCGGGCGCTGGCGCGCACAACGGGTACGCACGCCGTCAGTACGGACGTGGACCGGCGGCTGCTGAGCGCGCCCGTGACGGACCGGATGGCGGCGCTGACGGAGACCGTACGCGCCCTGCACGCGGAGGGGATCGAGGCGGAGGACATCGCGCTGCGCCGGCCGACGCTGGACGAGGTCTTCCTCCATCTCACGGGCGAGGACGCCGCTACGAATGACGCAGCTACGAAAAGTGAGAGGGACGGGGCCGCCCCTCCGAAGCAACAGGAGGTGACGGCGTGACGACGGTGAACGCCACGGCATCGGCGTCCATGGACACGGCCCCCGAAGGCGGCAGGCTCGGCTGGGCGCTCGCCGACTCCTGGACCATGACCCGGCGCGAACTCGCCCGCTGGGCACGGCAGCCGGTCCAGGTCGTCGTCGGGCTGGTCTTCCCGGTGATGCTGCTGCTGATGTTCGGCTATCTGGTCGGCGGTGGCCGGGGGATCGACGGGGCGTACGTCGAATTCCTCGTTCCGGGCATGCTCGCCCTGACCATGGCCTTCGGCCTGGAGTCGACGATGCTCGCCGTCACGCAGGACCTGAACAAGGGGGTGGTGGACCGCTTCCGTTCGATGCCCATGGCGTCGTCCGCGGTCCTGGTGGGCCGGAGCGTGGCGGACATGCTCCAGTCGGCGGTCAGCCTGCTCGTGATGATCGGCGTCGGCTACGCCATCGGCTGGCGCTGGCACGACGGCACCGCGTCCTTCCTCGGCGCTCTCGGACTGCTGCTGCTGTTCCGGTTCGCGATGCTCTGGCTCGGGATCCAGCTGGCGATGGTGGCGGGCCGTCCCGAGATGGTGCAGGCGGTGCAGATCCTGGTCTGGCCGATCGGCTTCCTCTCCAACGCGTTCGCGACGCCGGAGTCCATGCCGGGCTGGCTGGGCGCGGTCGTGGAGTGGAACCCGATGTCGGCGACGGCGACGGCGGTACGCGATCTGTTCGGCAATCCGGCCGCGGCGGGCGGCTCCTGGGCGGCGGACCACGCGGGGACGCTGGCGGTCCTCTGGCCGGTGGCGCTGCTCGCGCTCTTCTTCCCGCTGGCGGTACGGCGGTTCGGGAGGCTCAGCCGCTGATTTCGTACCACGTCGGACCCCGCCCCGCCCCCGGAGAGCGGGTCCGGGGGCGGGGCGCGTACGCGCTCAGTGGTGGAAGGCCGTCGCCCTGGACTTGTCCGGGCTCAACGGGTGCTCCTGGCGGTGCAGTTCGGGCAGTACGCGCTTCAGGTCGGCCACCAGCAGCGCCGCCAGGTCGGCCGAGAAACCGTTGCGGCAGACCACGCGCAGCACGGACAGATCCTCGCGATGGGCGGGGAAGGTGTACGCCGGCACGAGCCAGCCGTGCTCGCGCAGCCGGCGCGAGACGTCGAAGGCATCGAAGGCCGTCACACCGGGGGCGGTGGTGAAGGCGAACACGGGAAGTTCGTTCCCGCGCGTGAGCAGCCGGAATTCGCCCATCTCCTCGATCCCCCCGGCCAGTTTCCCGGCGATGTCCCGCGCCGTCTGCTGAACGGCGCGGTAACCGTCCCTGCCCAGCCGCAGGAAGGTGTAGTACTGCGCGACGACCTGCGCGCCCGGCCGGGAGAAGTTCAGCGCGAACGTGGGCATGTCACCGCCCAGGTAGTTGACGCGAAAAACCAGTTCCTCGGGGAGCTCGGCGGGCGAGCGCCACAGCGCCCAGCCGACGCCCGGGTAGACCAGCCCGTACTTGTGCCCGGAGGTGTTGATGGAGGAGACGCGCGGCAGCCGGAAGTCCCAGACCAGGTCCTCGTCGAGGAACGGCGCCACCATGGCCCCCGACGCCCCGTCGACATGGACGGGGACGTCGAGCCCCGTACGCTCCTGGAGCGCGTCCAGCGCCGCGCACAGGTCGGCGACGGGTTCGTACGAGCCGTCGAAGGTGGAGCCCAGGACGGCGACGACCCCGATGGTGTTCTCGTCGCAGAGTTCGGCGGCGGCCCGCGGGTCGAGATGGAAGCGGTCGCCCTCCATGGGCACCTGCCGCGCCTCGATCTCCCAGAAAGTGCAGAACTTGTCCCAGCAGACCTGGACATTGATGCCCATGACGAGGTTGGGCCGGGCCGTCGCCGGGTAGCGCGCGGCGTTGCGCGACATCCAGCGGCGCTTGAGCGCCATCCCGGCCAGCATGCAGGCCTCGCTCGATCCCGTCGTCGAGCAGCCGACGGTCGCCGCGGGGTCCGGGGCGTTCCAGAGGTCGGCGAGTATCGCCACACACCGCCGTTCCAGCTCGGCGGTGCGCGGGTACTCATCCTTGTCGATCATATTCTTGTCCCGGCACTCCGTCATCAGCGCCGTGGCCTGCGGCTCCATCCAGGTGGTGACGAAGGTGGCGAGGTTGAGCCGTGAGTTGCCGTCGAGCATCAGCTCGTCATGGACCAGCTGGTACGCCGTGTCCGGCGGGGTCGGGCCGTCGGGAAGCTGGTGCGTGGGCGGCGCCGAGGTCATCTCGCTGGTCGGATCGGCCTCCCCGTAGAAGGGGTTGATCGACAGCCTGCGCAGCTCTTCGCGTTGGCTGCGGGGCATTCCGGCTGCCCTGTCCGCGCCTCGGTGGAGTGGCATCGGCGGATCTCCTCGGGGTGGGTACGGTTCCCATCCGCGAGAATACGGATGAACAGGACGAACCGCCCGCCGGGTGCGAGCCGGGCGGGCCCGCTGCTTTGGGTGGGTCTGCCCCGGCTGCGTCCGGTGTGGGTCCCCCGGCCGGATCCGGAGTGCGTCGGTAAGGAGCCGGGTGGAACCTGGAAGGGCAGGTAGGCGTTGATAGCTTGTGGGCGGCCGACTACGCCGAATCGACGATCGACCGACTAATGACACAGGAGTCCGGAACCCGTGACCACCCTTGCGCTCGGACCCAGCTGGCTGGATCCGGATTATCTGATCGGGACCTTCGGGCTGATCGGTGTTCTGGTGATCGTCTTCGCCGAGTCCGGCCTTCTCATCGGCTTCTTCCTGCCGGGCGACTCGCTGCTCTTCACCACCGGCCTGCTGGTGACGTCCGGCACCCTCGAGACTCCGCTCTGGCTGGTCTGTCTGCTGATCGTGCTCGCCGCGATCATCGGTGACCAGGTCGGCTATCTCTTCGGCCGGAAGGTGGGTCCCGCGCTGTTCAAGCGCCCGGACTCCAAGCTCTTCAAGCAGGAGAACGTCGAGAAGGCGCACGAATTCTTCGAGAAGTACGGCCCCAAGTCGCTGGTCCTCGCGCGCTTCGTGCCCGTCGTCCGTACGTTCACGCCGATCATCGCCGGTGTGAGCCGGATGAACTACCGCTCGTTCATCACGTACAACCTCATCGGTGGCACGCTCTGGGGCGCGGGCGTCACGCTGCTGGGGGCGGCGCTCGGCAAGATCGAGTTCGTGAACAAGAACATCGAGATGATCCTGATCGGCATCGTGGTGCTCTCGGTGCTGCCGATCGTGATCGAGTTCCTGCGCGCGCGCTCCAAGTCCAAGAAGGCAGCCGCTCAGCAGCCCGTGGTCGACGACGGCCTGGTCGGCCCGGGTACGGCCGCGACGGACGGGCACGCTCCCGTTACGCCGCCGGGCGCGCCGGGTACGCCGGGCGCCCCGGGCGGCGGCGGCCGCGGCCGTCACGCCAAGCGCTGACCCGCTCCGAAACCCCTCAGACCGGACAGGACCTAGCGCCGCGACCGGCAATGTTTGCCCGTCGCGGCACTAGAAGCCGCGCGTCCGCTTGGCCGCGCGGCGGCTCGACGCCCGGCCGGCCCCCGGCACCGTGAGGAACAGCCGGGCGATCTCCCCGCCGAGGTTCACCCCGACGGCGATCGCCAGCGCCAGCGCCACCGCCCGGGAAAGCGATGTGAGCCCGCTGGCCGGCTCGTTCTGCGCGAAGCCCAGCAGCCCGAAGTAGGTCGCCGAACCCGGCAGCAGCGGTCCGATCGCCGCCGTGATGTAGGGCAGCGCGGAAGCGAACTGGTAGCGCGAGAAGAGCTGCCCGAACAGCCCCACCAGACCGGCGGCGACCGCCGTCGAGGCCACCGGCGAGATGCCGCCCACGTCATGCATCGCCGCGTAGACGATCCAGGCCACGCCGCCGTTGAGCGAGACCATCAGTACGGTCGAGCGGTCCTGCTGGAGCAGGATCGCGAAGGCGAAGCTCAGCGTCACCGCCGCGAGGGTCTGGGCCACCGGCCGTACATCGCTGTGCAGCGCCGCTTCCGGCGTCAGCTGCGCGTGCAGCTGAACGCCCAGATAGAGCACGAGCAGCACACCGACGACGATCGCGATGAAGAAGTACATGACTTCCAGGAGCCGTGCGGCGGCGGTGATGTAATAGCCCGTCAGTCCGTCCTGCACCCCCGCCACCAGCGCCCGCCCCGGCAGCAGCGCGAAGAGACCACCGGTGATCACCGCCGAGGGCCGGCCCTCCCACGACACATGCGGGCCCAGCAGCGTCAGCGCCACCCCCATCGCGGCGGGCGGCATCGCGGCCACCACGAACTGATAGAACTCCGGCAGCCCGCGCCCGGCGCACAACCAGGCCAGCCGGTCGCCGAACATCGCGCCGAGCGCCGCCGCCGCGAACACCACCACGCCACCACCGACCAGCACGGACGCCGCTCCGGCCAGCAGTCCGCTCGACGCGGTCAGCGCCCAGCCGGGGTACGGGTGCCGGTTACGGCGGATCTCCGCGAGCCGCCGGTACGCCTCCTCCAGCGTGACGTCCGTGTCCTCGGTGGTGATGTCGTCGATGAGCGTGAAGACGGCGGACAGCCGGGTGTAGTCGGTGCCCCGTCTGCGTACGGTCCTGCTGGCCGTCACCGGGTCGTCCACCAGCGACGGCTGATGGGAGATGGACAGCAGGGTGAAGGTGACGGTCGGCTCGCAGCGGTCGAGGCCGTACGCGCGGCTGACCGCGAACATGGCGGCCTCGACGTCCTCGGCGCCCTCGCCGCCGGCCAGCAGCAGCTCACCGATACGGAGCGTCAGGTCGAGCACCCGGGGTACGGCGGGCCCCTGGTCGTCGTGGCGCTGGACCCTCTCCGGTACGGGCCGCTCGCCGGACGGCATCCGCAGCAGGGTGCGCATCCGGTCCTGCCAGGGCGCTTCCTTGCTCAGCCGGACCACCGGGATGCCCCGGGCGGGGGTGTACGCGTGGGGCGACTGCCGGTCGCCGGCCGGTGTACCGCCCGGCAGATCGAAGGCCGAGCCCTCGGGCTCGGCCTGCTGTTCCGTACGCAGTCCCTCGGGAACCGCGAACTCCGATGTCGGATGGTCGTCCTCGGGAAGCGGCGGCTGCTCCACTCCGAACGGCGGAGTGAAGGCGCTGTGCGCCTCGTCCGTCTGAGGCTTCAGGTCCTCCGGACCGTCGGACTCCGCCACCACCCTCTGCTCCCTCGCTTCCGGGGCCGGATCTCGGCGCCACGCGGTCACACGTGTGCGCAGCCACACGTCTGCCCAGTATGGGCATGGACATGGGCAGCCACACACGCGGACGTGGGCAGCCACACACGCGGACGTGGGCAGCCACACACGCGGACGTGGGCAGCCACACACGCGGACGTGGGCAGCCACACACGCGGACGTGGGCAGC